>CAZCBS010000180.1:0-8539 GCA_964496965.1 uncultured Bacteriovoracaceae bacterium | reverse complement strand
AACGAGATTCAACGCTGATGAGAGACGAACGGGATAGAACTCTTCGAGGTTGAGGATGTATTGCAGGCCGTTCGACGCTCCAAACCCGGGATTGAAATTATTTTCAACCAAAGCGCTCGTGACGTTGCTGATTGGATTCTGCGCTTTTCGCGCAAGTTCCTCGTTACTCATGGGAGGAAGCTTAGGTGCCTCCCCTTCAAGAGCATGTGCGGAAAAAGGAAGCGTCAATCCCGTCAATCCAAGGGCAAATGCGACGCATAACGCTGATAAGCATCGAGTCATCATCTCTGGGATCCGCCCTATGCAAAAAGAAAGCCCGCAATCCTGCCATAGCTTCTAGAAATCGGCGTAACGTTTGCTAAGCCTGCCGCTTCAAATGCGGACTGATGCCACCAGCTCCACAATCAAAGCAAAATACCAAAAGCACCACAGAGGTACATCGATTCTCATCGTGCTCCTTGCGCTTTTCTTAAAGACCGACGCAATGGCCGAGGATTCGATCAACACGCAGAGCACGAAAGACTTGCCTCGCTATCAAGAAACCACGGCTCGCCCCCACGACTTCATCGAGTCCTTCCGTTACGTCAGCATTATTTATGTCGTTACTACCGCCGGATATCTTTACATCAGCCAAGACGAAGTATTCCATAACGCCAGCCTTCAGAACTACGCGCGCAACTTCGGAAATATGACTTTCTTCGACGAGGACCTTCCCTCGGCGAACTGGGGAGTACATCTTTTGACCGGCAGCCTGGCATATGAGTTTTACCGAGGCCGAAGCTATAGCCTCGCCGACGCGTTTTTCATGACGCTGATTCAAGAGTGCCTCTTTCAGTTCACCGTCGAAACGATGATCCAACCGACGGGACTGGAGAACGTCGCGAACACGACGATTGTCGGCAGTCTGATCGGGAGAGGCCTTGAGCTCGCAAGCTTGCCGCTCCTCAACAGCGACTTCTGGCTGTATCGCGGATTCGGATACGTTTTGAACCTTCCCGCGCTTTTTGGGCTCTACGAAGGAAAGGTCAAGGTGATGCCCGTGGTCGATCGCAAGAAAACTGCACTCAATATCCAAATCGAATTTTAAATCATGCGAACATCGTTTGCATTCCCACTAGCTTTGCTCCTTTTACTCTCGCCTTGCGCGTGGGCTAATCGATGGAGTTTGGAGGGTGCGGCGATCATCGAAGGATTTTTTCCAACATCGCCAGGTGAGTCGCCCGCGTACGGTGGGCTCGGGGCAAGCGGGACCATCAGTTACGAAATTGAGCGATGGAGCTTTGGAATCAGAACTCAAGGCGCGCTATCAAACAGCAATCCTTTTCATATCATGGCTGGCTCCTACGACATTCAAGGCGACCTGGGACGTCGTGAATACGGCCTTTGCGCATTGACACGCTATTTCCTCAACGAAGCTGCAGCAACAAAAGGATGGTATATGGAATTCCTGCTCTCAGCCCGTCAAACCGACTTTATCCACGCCGAAAACATTTACAACGATCCCAACTCTCCGAATTACACTCGCCTCTTTCTCCGCGGTGGCGGCTTCTCAGTCGGTGCGGGATATCGTCCTTTAAAAGGTCCCTACTTTTTCCAGGTCAATTATGAGCTCGACCATTACGAAACCCTTGAAGTCGTCGGAGAGGTCAATCACCTCCATCAAATCGTTGCCGAACCCGCGTTGAGCAGCAATTACTTCATTCACTCGATTTTCGTCACAGTAGGGATCGATGTCTTCAAAAGATAAATTTATAGCGACGCTTACGACGACTCTCGCGCTTGCATGGCCGGTCGCCGGAATATCACCTCTGTCGAAATCTCACGCTTCTTCTTTGGAGACCGAAAAGAGCTCGATCGCAAAAGAGTCTGCAAGAACTCTCTACCCGTTTCCAAGCCTGACTATCCGAGACACTTGGACGACGAGTCGATGGAACACTCCCGGCACCGCCAATGTCGTCGAGCTTCGTTACCTAACCCCGCTCAAGTTTTGGAATCAAGATACGCTTCTCAGAATCGTCATACCTTACCGAACAAGCTTCCAAGGAGCGACCGGAGTTGGCGACGTCAGAGTTTTTGATCTGATCACTTTTAAGGATTCGTGGGGCTTTTGGGGAATCGGGCCTACTGTAAACGTCAGAACGCCTTCTCCCCTCGTACCAGACACATTACAGGCCGGAGTGTCCGCAGGTATTGTCATATCTCCGAATCAACGCATCGGATTAGGTCTCCTAAATCAAAACATTTTCAGCGAAAATGCCGCGGTAACTACGATTCAGCCAATCCTTGCCTATCAGCTCAATCCGATATTATCGGTTGGTTTAGGAGAGCTTCCTTTCGCCTACGACTGGAGAGGAGGTCGCTTTATTTTCACACCCGTCGGATTTCAAGTCGGCGCGAATTTCAATGCGTCAGGCCAGATGTTGCGAACATTTATCAATCCCCAATTCAACACCAAAGAAATCAGAGGACTCTCTCAGTGGACGCTGACCTATGGGATCAGCTTTCTCGAATCCAAGAGAGAAAACCAAAAGCCGCTGTGACGATCGCGTAAAAGAACGCCATCGCCACAGCGACCTTTAATCCATGATCTTACGCAGCCATTCTTTCCGAAATCTTTTCTTCAGCAATTCTTCGGATGTGGCGACGCGTACGTTCCGAAAAGGCGAGCTTATCGGCAAGGCAGCTCTCGAGGAGTACGCCGATACCGTAATGACCGGTGAGGTCAGCCGCTGCAACGAGCGCCATATATTCTCCGATGCGCAAATGATTGAGGTGATTGACCTTCGCTAGGACAAAAACCTTGCGTGCAACTGGAGATTGGATTTCCGCAAGCTCTTTTCGGAAATCCTCGATGAACATGTCTTGCATGCGCGTATTTGCGGCCAGCGGCTTAGCTCCTAATTGGTTGAAGCATTCGTTCAACGTGTCCTTGACTTGGTTCGCAACGAAGGCTCGAGCCTCTAGCGCTGATTTAATTTGCGGATCCTGAGCTGCCTGCCCAAGCTCTTCGTAAATTTTTGCAGCACGCTCTTCGCCATGCCACACATTGCTAAGAAGCATCATAAACATATCTTTTCCGGTTTTTGCAGCCATAGAAATCTCCCGATCAATCAGATGATTGAATTTAGAAGTTGAGTTGATTGTTTTGGTAGTTTTGTCCAAAATCGATTCTGGACGCCCCTCTTGCCTGCAACTATGAAACCGCGTGCGGCGCCACATTTTTCAAGCGAATAGCCGTTCGAGCATATCTCTTGCAGCTCGCTTGGAATTCGAGGTGCGCCATGAAAACAAATCGCATCAAAGTTTCAATTTTTACTGCGCTAGGACTGACCGTTGCGCTTTCAAGTTCAGCGCAGCCCGTCCAAATCGTTCAAGATGAGCCCACTCCCAATCAATCGCCCAGTCCTCCAAATCCAAGTTCTCCTCCTAGCGCCTATGAAAAAAGAGTTCAGGAATGCCCGTGCCTATTCTCAGCAAGACACGTTCTGGCAGGTCATGCCTTCCTGCCTGTACTTGAACAACCTTCGGCATTTGCGGATTCGAAATTCACTTTGGGAATCGGCGTCGCACAGGGCACATATGGCGTCATCGTCAATGGGGCTAACACCGATGTCAATCTGATTTCATTTGCACCTACTCTCAATGTACAAGTGGCGATCACGTCGCGACTCGCTGTTTTCGCCGGATTTGTGTCGAGCATTACCTCTGGACTGAACAGTCAATCCGCCCTGATTTATGGCGGATCGGTACGCTACGCATGGAATTTCGGAGCGCTCTATGAGCTTCTCAGAACCCATAACTCAGTGCTTTCGCTCGCCTTTCAAGTCAATCGGCCCCATACGCTTGCGGTATCGCCGCTCCAAAGCGCGGCCAACGCTGAAGGCGCAGTTTTATCAACCGCCGATCCTAACGTGGTCAATACAACGGTGACAACGGAGTACCGTCCAAATCTTCGCTTCGCTCACGGATTTAATTCAAGCATTGGAATTCAAGCTTCACTAGGCGTGGACTTTCGATCTACGCTACAAAACGGAAACTCGCAGGGCGGAACGCTATTGACGGGAGCATTAGGATTAAGCTCAGACTTAAATCCATGGCTTTCCGTTCCCATTGGTTTCACGCTTGATTACAGTCGCAACCAGATTATCTCCCGAAGCGAAGACAACGCCAATATCGGCACCATCGGGATTTGGGAAACATTTACTCATCGATTCAACGCCGGCGCTGAGTTGGGATGGGTTCGTCGAGGCGGCCTCGATAGCACGATCGGTGCCGTCATCGTGCGCACCTACTATAATTGATCCATTCGGAGAATCGACATGTCCCGTTTATTTAAGTCCGCGGCCCGAGAAGTTCGAGAGCTGTTTCCCGTTTGGCTCTACTTCTTCCTCGCATTTAGCTTGCTGAGACTGACCCAATCCCTCGTTCTCCGACAATACGGGATCCAAATCACGACTCCGTCACTCGTGTTAGTTGGGTCGTTGATCGTCGCGAAGGCTTTCTTGATTCTCGATTTGTTTGGGTTTGTCGAAAAATTCAACGGAAAACCGCTGATTTTCGGCGTCATTTGGAAAACTGGAATTTACTACATTGGAGCGTTCGGAATTTACTTCATCGAACAGCTCGTCGAATTCGCGATCAAGCACCATGAATTCGCCGCTGCCTGGACGCATGTTACCGCGGCGCTCGGCACCCCCCGATATTGGGTCCTCCAAATTTGGCTTGCTCTGCTTCTCCTAGCATATACAGCGATGCGCGAGACGATCCGAGCGCTTGGAAAACAGCGTATTCTCGCACTTTGGTTCGGAGCACCGAGCCCTCAGGCCGGATCGCCGGCGGGAAAAGCAGCATAAGTTGCGCGAGGAAGCATTACGAAACGTTTTTGAATTTCCCGATCAGATCTTGAATTCGCGCTGTCACCACAGGCTCATCGACATCTCCTTTAGGAGAAATCGCGTCCAGTACTGTCCCGGTCCAAGCGGGTCGCTTTGTCTTCGAATCATAAATGACGATGTAAGCCATCCCGGGCCGAAACTCTAATGCCTTTTTCATATCGAAGTTTGGATAAACGACCAATGGAGCGCCTTGAAACGCCAACGTCATCCCTTTCCAGCTACTGATCCATTCCTTATCCCTCGCTGGACTATAGTAGGTGACGAAGAAATCAGGAAGGCCTTCGTACTTCGGAGTATATCCATACTGTTTAAGATCTGTTTCAACGACCTGCCTGACTTTTTGCTCGGTCTGAGGCCGTTGAGAAATATTGATCCAATTTTGAACCGGCTGATTTGTGTTCGGATCGCGAAGGCTGAGATATTGCGCATCCTCTTGCGACACCCAACGATAGGTCTTGTATCGCTGGGTGTCCACATTCGGGTCTCGCTGGGTATCCACGGTCGTTCCGGCGCATGACGACAGTAAAATCATCATTCCCACAAAAGCACCGACACAGCCACGGTCTTTCAGAATAGCTTGCGCCATCACGATTTCCTCCGCATTAACTCATCGCTTCGTCAAGTTTCTTATCCAATCGCACTTGAAAGTTCTTGCACGAGCTCGAAAGATCGGACTCGTGTTGATCGAGGCAGTTCATTAGCCGGCCTTCCCCCGATGGAACATTTGAGCAGAACTTTTGAACATCAGCGCCACAGCTCTTTCGAAACGCGACATCGGCTTTGTCAATACGCTTGGAGATGTCTTTTCTAGCGCCAACCCAAGCTGATTTGCAGGTTGTAGAAAGGTGGTTCTCCTGGGACTTGATGCAAGCTGCGACTCTTCCTTGCCCTGGCGTCACGTCACTGCAGTACTTCTTTATGTCGTCCTTGCAGCTCTCCTTAAGGCTCGCCATGGTCTGCTTCAAGGTAGGCTCCTGCGGGCTGGGTGTCTGAGCATAAGCACAAGAAAGTGAAATCGATCCAACCCACATGGCCAATGCGGTCAAAATAAATTTGTTCATAAATTTTTCCTTTTTTGAAAACAGAAAGCAATATTCACTCCATCCCGTCGGCTTGGTCCGCATCATGAAGGCTTGGATCGTCATGACAACTGAAGGTCTACGCGAAATACCTCGGCTATCTTTGACACGCGGAGGACTGTTCTACCGCGTCGAAAAACGTTTAGGTCTTGCAGATACAAGCGGTTTCGGGATTGAAAAAAGAATCCTAGCGTTCTGGTGCGTTACCTGGCTACCTGTCTTTGCATTTGAGATCGCTCGCGCACTTCTTTCACGGCACTTCGAGGGCATCAGGCAAATCCATTCGACCTCGTCCCTGATCTTTGATTTTCGCATCATCGTGCGTCTTCTCATCGCTGCGCCTATTTTAATCGCCGCTGAACTTCCAATCGAGCTCCGGTTGAATCGGATGCTATCGCAGCTTATGGAGCGAAAGTTGATCGACACCCCACATGACCTTTCCGTCATTATCCAAAACGCGAATCGGCGCGTCTCGGGAATGATCGGGACTTGGATGGAGCTTGGATTGCTTCTTCTGAGCATCGTCCTTGTCACTCACCCCTCTGGAACACTCCCTTCCGAAAAACTTCAGGGTTGGTATTATTGGATCGCGATGCCGCTTTTCCAATTCCTCCAATTGCGCTGGATCTGGAGGTTTTCAATATGGACGACTGTTCTATGGAGAATTTCGAAACTCAAGCTGAGACTCTTCGCCGAGCATCCCGACCTGACGGGTGGCCTCGGCATTCTTGCATTCGCACAAAAGAGCTTCGCCATTCTTTGGATTGCTATCTCTGCGGGAGCGGCAACAACGGTCGCGTTCCGGATTTTGGAAGACAAGAAAACTCTTTCATATTTTTATGAAGTCATCGCCGCGTTCGTAGGGATTGAGTCCCTGCTGCTTCTAGCGCCGTTAGTTCTATTTGTCCCTCATATCCTTGTCGCGCGACGCGAAGGCCTATTGAATTACGGGCGCCTTTCCAGCGAATACGTCAGTCTATTCGAGCGGAAATGGATCGCCACGAAGCCGTCTACGCAAGACGAGACGCTCCTAGGAAGCTCTGACATACAATCTTTGGCGGATCTTGGAAATGGCTTCGATCGAGTGAGCAAGATGAGAATCTTTCCAGCCGATAAAAGATCGATCATCGGAATCGTTGTCGCGGGTATTCTACCGTTTCTTCCGTTATCGTTACTTGAAATCCGACTGGAGGATCTTTTGCGTGCCACGGTCAAGCTTCTCCACTGAAGCTTGAGACCTTCAAGCTCCGATTCAGAGCGCTTGAAGTACCTTTTTGAAATAACCGATATCGTACATATCTTGGAATTGCGTGCGGAATGAGCCAACGTCCGCCTGAGCTCCGTTTTCCACCAAATACCGAACTAGATCGTGAGCCACGATGAATAACGCCGAGAGCGGCGCAATGCGGGTGTGATTCAGCCGATGAGGGGCCCCTTCTCCA
The DNA here is from genome assembly GCA_964496965.1 of uncultured Bacteriovoracaceae bacterium. Lineage (GTDB taxonomy): Bacteria > Bdellovibrionota > UBA1018 > UBA1018 > UBA1018 > CAZCBS01. The sequence goes on along the minus strand of CAZCBS010000180.1, from coordinate 1,123 downwards.
TGCGGACGCTCGTGGTGTTGAGCGACGATTACGTCAGAGTCGGAAGGAACCTCTTCGAACTGCGCCGCGATCTTCGCGGCCTTCAGCGGATGATTTTTCCATTCCATGATTTGATCGGCGGAAAATTTTCGTACGGACGACTGAAGCTCTTCTTCATCGCGAATCTTGGCAAGATCATGATCCATCAATGAGATATCATGCAGAAAAGCCGAAAGTGACAACTTTAAAAACGTTTGTTCAGACTGCCATCCCAGCTTTGTCGCCATCCAGCAGCTCACGATCGCTAAATAAACGCTATGCGATGTGATATAGCTCGACTCTTTGACATTGATTTGAGAGAGAAGCGTCGAAAGTGCGGGATTTCGAGAAATCAGATTGAGCGTGATCCTCAAATTAGCCTTTACGAGAAGCTGCAGTTCAGGAGTAAAGCCGAGTCTCGAACCGATAAAATGAATGCTCTCCTCGATATCGTGCGCGACCCAAAGTGGATCACCGCTGGACTCCGACGCTACGGATTTGAGCGCAATCAGGTTCATGACGTCTTTCAAGAGCTTTTCAAAGAATAGAGCGCAGTCTTTTTGGGAAACGAAAAGATACTCAATCTTCTTTTCTTGGTACTTCGACGTGTCCAGGTCGGCAAAAATATCCTGTTGTCGATAAACTTGCACATACTTGCAATCGTTCAGTTGAATATAGATATCGCAGGGCAGCACACTGATCAGCCGGAGCAGTCGGATCTGCACCCTTACGTAATCGGATTTCTTATTATCTAAAGACGCGGCGGTGTTTCTCGACTTGAGAAACTCCGCCACCGCGGCATTGAGTGGGTCGTGAAGAAGGGGCTTCTCGGCAAAACCCGCAAGACGCCCCAACTTGAACTCAGGATGGTTCCCGGGCTGCTCACTGCTACACAAAATAAAAGGAATCGATATTTTGTTCTCGATCAAGAACTTGAATACATCTCCGCCCGTTCCATCCGCCATTCGGTAGTCACAAATTAATAAATCGATATCACGAGCGCGCGCCTTAATGATTTCGCACGCTTGATTGCCAGAAGAAGCATACTCGACAGCGGCGTTATGTCGGGACTCCATGATAAAGCCAATAAAATCGCGAATCTGCC
>CAZCBS010000179.1:0-8581 GCA_964496965.1 uncultured Bacteriovoracaceae bacterium | reverse complement strand
TTTTAACCCACCGCTGGGGTGCGCCAACCCCGACAACCAGGGAGCCATTACCAACCCCGAAAGGGACGCCCTACGGCCGAAGACGATGATGTAACCCGATCTGGCCCAAAGCCGGGCCATCCCCGCGAAGGTCCAAGCAAAAATCGCCGCTGACCTCCCCTATCTTCCGCTCTAGTATTGGAATCCAGCCGTCATTCTCAGAAAAGACCTGACGGGCCTCGAACCTTCCGACCTTTCCCTGAGCGGATCACTAGCACCTCTCGCGCGTTTAAGGTAAAAGCCTCTCACCAGTTATGAAGCGAGTTTTAGCGCCCACCTTACCGACGCGAGAGCGGCCGGTTTTTCTACCCGAATCCGAAGCGGATCATCTGACCCGCGTTCTTCGCTTGCGCGATGGCGACGTGATCGAAGCGCTCGATGGCCATGGCCACGCGGCACTCGTCACTTTGCGAATCAAAGGAGGCGGCCCTCGCATCGAGTTTTTGGAAGGCGCCGAGCAAAACGCGAAAACTTCCGGCGTCACCACGCAAGGCGCGACTCCTGTCGAGCTGGAGATGGCGATTCTCAAAGGCGATGCGATGGAATGGATCGTTGAGAAAGCCGTGGAGCTCGGCGTTCGCACGCTTTATCCGACAGTCACCGCTCATACGGTCGTTCAGATTCGCAACAAAGGTCCTGAAGCCTTTCGCGATCGTTGGCAAAAAATCGCGGATCAAGCGCTGAAGCAGTGCGGACGTCTCGACAAGATGGAAGTCGCTTTGCCGCTTTCGTTGGAAGAGCTTCTTTCGATTCGACCTGCAACCGCGGAACAGCCACGGCTTTGGTTTGATGAAGCGGGAAAAGATTCTTCTACCTATCTTGAAAACTGGCTCGACACGCGGTCCGGGGATAATCTATCGGCGGTTCGGCTCTTAGTCGGCCCGGAGGGCGGCTGGAGCGTGCAAGAGAGAGATCTCCTGACGGCTTCCTCTCGGGGCTCGCCGATTTATCGCCTCGGCCTGGGGCCCTGGGTTTTGCGCGGCGAAACCGCGGCGCTTTTCTCCGTCAGCCTCACTACAGCCCGTTTTCGAGCAAAGCTCCTTGACAAGGCTTTGACAACAAAGGGAAGCTAAGAATGATGCAGCAGGGAAAAAAAGGAATCGATTTTAAGCCTCTGACCCAAGGGTTGGGATTCCATCCTTTTTCGGATGGACTTCCTTACGCGCCGGTTTCCAAATCAGCTGCTCGCCCGCAGGCAACTCCGCATTCTCCTACTCGAGATTCTTCGAAAGACTTGAACACCGGCGCAGGCGCGATCTCAGCTGGAAAAGCGGATTTTGTTTATCCTGCCCGCGTGAACGTTCCCGTTGCATCGCCAGTCGTTCCTAAGGCTTCGCCGAAACCTCAAGCACAGGTAAAAGTTCAAAAACCTGCCGTCAGCAAAACCGTCGCTCAACAAGCTCCGACAGCTACACCGGCTCCACAAGCTTTTGGCGAGCCTAAATTCGGTTTCGTTTATCTGTTGAAGCGAGTTCTGGCTTATTCGCTCGACACACTTCTCAATACCTCGCTTCTTGCGACAGGCTTGAGCTTTGCTCTTTTGAACGAGGACATGAATCCCGATCTCCTGATGAACCCAGGCATCGTCATGATCTCGATTCTCTTCTTCACGCTCTTTAACTGGGCTCTCGTGACCGCTCAAGAAATCGCGTTTGGAACGACGATCGGCAAGCGCATTTTCGGTCTGATGATCCAAGGAACCACGTCGGCGATTTTCCTTCGCGCGTTCTTCTTTCTTCCGAGCTTTGGTTTCTGCGGCCTCGGCCTTTTGTGGAGTCTCTTCGATAAACGCAAACGCTGCTGGCATGATGTCGTCGTCAACGTCCAACCGATCGAAGTCGCTCGCCTCTGAAAACTATGGCCTCTTCCGCTCCGCGCGCATTTCTTAAAAAAGTGAAATCCCCGGCCGCTCTTGCTCGCGCATTGAGCGAAGCGCATCGGAAAAAGAAGCGCGTCGTTTTCACCAACGGCTGCTTTGATCTTCTTCATAAAGGCCACGTCACTTATCTCGAGAAAGCGCGAAAGCTCGGCGATCTTCTCGTCGTCGCGCTCGACACCGACGAATCCGTTCGCGCTCTCAAAGGCTCGGGCCGCCCCATCAACAATCTCGCGGACCGAATGGAAGTGATCGCCGCTCTTGAAAGCGTCGACTTCGTCACGTGGTTCGAGGACAGCGATCCGCAGCCTTTAATCCGCAAGCTGCACCCGATGGTGCTTGTCAAAGGCGGCGATTGGAAACCCGATCAAATCCTGGGCTCTCGCGACGTGCTCGGCTGGGGAGGAAAGGTGAAATCGCTTCCTTATGTCGAAGGTCGGTCCACGACCAAAATGATCGAGCGGGCACGAGCCAACACTAAAACTTGATTTGCTTCGAACTCGTCCCGGCGCTTATGCGGCGTCCATGGACGACTTTTTCGCTTTCTCGGGAAGCGCGATGACGTTGGACTTCGACATCTCTTCCGAACGAGCGCTCTTGTCTTTCGACAACTTGACCCAAAACACAAAGGCCAATGTGAGTCCGAAAAGAAGTCCGGAAATCAGGAATGCGGAAGATCCATGAGTTTTCTCGGTCTCGGAGAAGATCTGCATCACGTCAGCGGAATCTCCGCCTCGCTTCTGAGCTTCTTCGCAAAGCCGGTTCAATGTCGAGAGATCTCGATCAGCAACATCCTTCGATAAGCGGACATTGCGCCGCTCCAGATCATTCAGATAATCTTTATAGATCCTAGCGAAAGTCGTCGGACCGATTCGCTCGACCCCGAAATCCTCGCTCAACGGTGCGTATTCGAACATTTTATCAACCGTGATGGGTTGGGCCAACGAGGCGCCTTCGCTCGGGCGCTGTGAGTACATCTTCAATAGGTCAATGCTTTCCAGGAAGTTCTGATCCGTACACTCCGCGAAGGCAGAGATCGAAGACAAGGAAAGAGCTGACAATACGCAAAACCGAACGATTGAGTTTTTCATACAGTATTATTATCGGATGTTTATTTATAAACTTTTAGACATTAAAGATGCCTGTTTTTTCGATAACTTACGCATCAAAAAAAACAGGAGAGGTCTCTCAGTCCTACCCATTATTGCGCTGATTCATCTCATCAGCGGCTTTGGCGTACTTCTCGTGAAGCTTGTTCATGTTCTCTTCTTGCTTCTTCGTGAAGTTTTCCGTGCGCGTGCGCTCACGCTCTTGAAGCTTTTCGAACTCCTGATCCTGCACGGACTTGGTTTGTTCGACTCGCTTGTGATTGGCTTCGGTGAGCTTTTGGACATCTTCTTCGTGGGACTTCGCGATTCGGGAAAGATCGAGCTTATACGCTTTTTCTAGGTCGGCGACTTCCTTCGCGTGCTGCTTGCTCATGCTGTCGATTTGCTCGTGATGTTCATGCTCCATATCGTCGATGTCCTGCGCATGCTTTTGCTTGCGCTGACTGACATATTGATCGAAGCGTTCATCTTCATAACGGGCTTCGTTGTAACGACGTGAGACATCCATAGCTCAATCTTAGCGTGAGCGGCTATGGGCTGAAAATGGGCAATAAATGCCTTACTGAATCCCAAAATTTTGACAGACCGTTTCGAACTCGGCGCTCGCCATGACTTGTCCTTCCACGTCAGAGACAGCCGAGCCATTTTGCAGCAAGGACACATAGTAGTTCAAATCCGATTGAGTGGGCGTGCGATCCAGAAGAACCAAGTAAATCTTGACGACGTATTGATTCATCAACGTTTGATTGGTGGGCTGCAGAAGGAGCTGGGTTCGAAGGGTATTTTCCGAAGCTTCTAAAAAGCCTCGTGCGATACTCATGCAGTTAAAACCGTTATTGTAAGCGCTGACCCAGAAATTATAGCCAGTCGTATCGGGAGCACGGTAAAACGTGGTGCGATACAAATGAACTAAATAGCTATCCACCTGGCTCACAGGCGTCGCGCTTGGAGAGGTTGAAGTCTGCGAAGACTCCGAAGGAGCCGTCGTGACCGTGGAGTCACTGGAGAACTTGCCTACGCTGGAGTTCTGAATACACCCCGTCAGCGAAAGCATGCCTATCAAAGCTAGCTGGCTCACCCAAAGTTTATGGCGAAGTTGAACCATTTCATCCCCCTTGAATCCCCAACAGAACGAATCTTGTATAACGATATTTAATGCAAGTCGCCGTGCCAAAGGGGGCCGCCAGGGCTCTCGGAGGTCGAAATAGCCGAAATTTCTGTGAAATAAGTCTCCACCTGTCCAAAGCTTAGACAGCTTCGAACCGATCAAGCCTTTTACGATTGTCTAAAAGTTCGTCGAAAATTACTTCTTACGCAAAACTCGGTCAAAGAAAGCGACCGAGGAAAGCGAAAGTCCGTATGCGATGCACACGAAAAGCACGAGCGAACGTGGCAACTGGGTCACCGAAATCGTCTTGAAAGACTGGAAGTAGAGGCACCAGTTGAAGATCCAAAGATAGACTGCCCAAACGAGGCCCATCGGAAGAAGCGCCGAAAGAGAGTTCGTGAAAACGAAGTGGGAATAAACAAAGCCCCAGAAGCCGCCGATCAACGCGACGACCAAGCCGCCGACGATCACGGCACCTGCGCCAGCCGCGAACTCAGTCGCGCTTGAGCCCAGAATCGGGGTTGCCATGAGCTTCACTGGAAAGAGAAAATCCATTCCGCCTGCCGTCGAGAAAATCCCCGCCAAAACCATTGCAATCACCATGGCTAAAACACCAGCGAGCACTCCGGCGATCCAGCGAGTCGGATCAACACGACTCCATTGGCTCACAAGGTTCATTTCGCCTTCTTGTGTTTCGGCATAATTCGGGGCATGGGGATTCGTATGGGAATTCATGCTCCGACTATAGCATCGACCTGGCGACGAGAAAACAGACAAAAACTATAACGCCTCGTGTCTTTTTGCCAACATCTGCTCTCGCTGAACAATTCGATCCTGAATCGGGCCAAAAATCTTGATCGCAAGGCCATTTCCAAGCGCCAACGGCAGCCAGAGAACCATCATCGTCCGCACATCCCGAAGCGGCGGTGCGATCAGCATCATCGACCCAAAATAAAGGGTAAGAAACAAGGTCCAGGTCTTGAGGGAACGATTGATCACGTACCTTTTCAGGAATGGCCGTCGCTCCGCCTGCAAAGTTCCAAGAAGCGCGATGAGGCCCGCGATCTCCGAAGCTAGGATACAATTGCCTACTTCAAGCGGCGCAAGACCCAGCCAACCCATTCCCAGGGCAAAACTCAAGACCATTCCAAGTATCGTATTAAACCAAGTCAGCATTTTGTCTCTAGGATATATCCAAATCGGCTGCTTTCCACCACGAACATTTGAGTGGATGAAAAGCCCGGGATACCAGGATACAATGAAAGGATGCCCTCGCCCGTTATCGACATCCATGCGCACGCCTTTCCGGCGATTGAGTCCGTGGTTCAGGCCTTTCATCCTGTCCGCAGAAACGCCCGCTCGTGGATGCGTCCCCTCACCGACTCACTCCATCAGACGCAGACTCTGCTGAGACATTTGCCGGCGCCGATTCGTATTGGCCTGGATCAAGTCGCAGGACTGGCTCCGATGGCAGGGCTTCTCGTCGAGTCCACTGTCGATGATCTTCTCGAATCCATGGAGGTCAACGAAGTCGACCAAGCTCTTTTGATCGCGCATCCTCCGCTGATCTCCAACGAGTTCGTGATGGAAGCCTGCTCGCATGATCCGCGATTGATTCCCGTCGTGAATATCCCAAAAGATACCGCGCGACCCAAAATGGCTTTGAAAAATTTCGCGAAAAAAGGGGCTCGCGCTCTCAAGATCCACACCGCCGCCGATGGCGAAGGCGTGGATTCGAGCCGTTATCGCGATCTTCTTGCCACGGCGAGCGATCTCGGGCTTTTCGTGATTCTACATACGGGATGTCTCCATTCGAATCTGATTTTCAAAAATCCGGAGCTGAGCCGCGCGGAACTTTTCGCGCCTTGGTTCGAGGAATTCCGCAGTCTCACTTTCATTCTGGCTCATATGAACTTTCATGAGCCTGAGATCGCGATGAACCTCGTGAGCGAGCATGCCAATGTCCATGTCGATACCTCCTGGCAGCCGGCTGAAACGATTGCCGAAGCCGTTCGGCGCGTCGGTGCGGATCGAGTTCTCTTTGGATCGGACTGGCCGCTTCTAGGGAATAATATCTCGATCGGTCTACAGCGTATCCAAGACTGCGTGGAAACAAGACTGATCACGGCCGAGGATTCGAAGAAAATCTTGGGCGAGAACGCCGTAAGGATTCTCAAGTTATGAGGAAGCCCGAGGAACGACATGGCCGTTGATTTTATTCGCCTCACCGCCAAGCAGATCGACGAGCTGCCCTCGGAGCAAACCGTTTTCTTTTTTCCCGTAGGACCACTCGAAGACCATGGCCCTCACCTTCCCGTTGGACTCGATCTAACGGAAGCCGAAACTCTTTGCCGAATGGCCGCTGAGCGCCTCGAACGAGAACGCATGGGCTGGGTGGGAGTCATCATGCCCGCCGCTCCTCTCGGCGTTAGCTCCAACACTTCGGCGATCGCCGTAACGGTGCGCGCTTATGTCCTTCGTGATTGGTTAGTGGATTGTTGCAAATCCCTAGTGCGCGCGCGCTTTCGCCACTTTGTCTGCATCTCAGGCCAGCTCGGCCCGCGTCAGCTCACGGCGATTGAGGACGCAGGAAATCTTCTGATGTGGCGAGGGCCGTTCACTCTGCTTTTAGGCGCCCTCTCCCCCAAAGGAAGCCACCGCAAAATCCAACCCACTTTTATCTCGGCATCGTCCGCGCTGGTAGGCCCAAGCGACGCAAAGAAAACCCCATTTTGGCCAGATCCGATCGAGCACGGCGCGCTCCGAGACACCTCGGTCGCGCTCTCGCTAGGCTGGATGAACGGCGAAGAATTCACCGCCGCCACCGCCGAGGCGTTAGGGCTGAAACAAAATCCTCGCCGAGGATCCTATCTTTCGCGTGGATTCGATCTTTTTTTAGGAAACCGCGCGGGCTTCTGGGGCCCAAGCTCTCCTGCCGGCGCGACGGCCAGCACCGGCGAATCCACTCTCCGCGGTTCGCTCGATCAAATCTTTCCGAAACTGATGGCGGTATGGGCCGGCGCAAATCCCTGTTTCACTTTCCGCTCTTGGTACTCCATTTTACTTCCTAACAAGAGCTTCTTTAAAGCGTGGGTGCTCAGCGCAGCGATCATCGGCGTTATGCTTTGTTGGCTCTATATCAGTCTTCAAAGCTTTTCGCCGTAGCGGAATCGGTAGAAATGACGGATACGCCATCTCAAGACATTCGAAAACATTTTCCCGTCTTGGGAATCAGTCTTTTATTCAGCGTCGTTCTCTTTGTCTTCACGGACATCCACTGGGCCGACAAAACCAGTACCGTCACATCGTTGATGGAGAGCATGTTCTCGCGTCCTCATTGGATCGGTCACGATATTCCGTGCATCACTTCGACAGGCGCTCTTTCATCTAAGCCTCTTTGGGCAGAAGAGCCTCCGGTATTTCACGCGCTCGGTGCTTTTTTGAAATGGGTCGGTTTCACAAATATTTATGGAAAGCTTCTTGCGCTCCTCTCCTGCATCGCTTGGGCGCTTGGAACTTTCGCTTGTCTTCAAACTCTTTTACTCAAGCCATTGCAAGGTGAGCGACGGACTTGGGTGTTGCTGGCGATTTTTTTTACTCCCATGATCATGATGCATGGAGCGCAGCCGCTTCCGGATGACTTGATGGCTGCGTTTCTGGCTTGGAGTTTGTACTTTTTTTTTCGGCGCTCGCTTTTTTCGGCGTTTGTACTTGCGACTCTTGCCGTCACCCTCAAGGCCCTGCCGATTTTCCCGATCTTGCCGGTCATTCTCGGCTATCTTTTTTTGGACCAAACGGGGCCCTCTTTTCGGCGTCGATTTGCTTGGGCAACGATCGCGGGCCTTACCGTGGTTCCGATGGCGCTCTGGCTCGGTTATCTCGCGCATCAGCAGATCGATAATCCATTTTTCTCGGATCACTTTTCTCTATCGAGGCATACGGGCGGAAGCGATCTTGGCGTGATTTTTACATTTCGTTATTGGTGGCGATATTTCACCTGGATGTTTTATCAGGGCGTCTCTCTGCCGATCGCGATCTTGTCATGGATCGGCCTTGGGAAAATCGCTTCACGATGGAAGCAATCCTCAAGCAATGAGCGCATTCTTTTCATCTACGCCTGTTTCAGCCCGGTTTATTGGGCAGTCGTGCGAGGCCCGCAATTCTCCGCGCCTTGGTATTCTTTCTCTTTCATGTTTCCGTTCACGATTTTGGGATGTCGCGAGCTTGCATTGCTCAAGAACTCTTATGCGCGTGCAGCAATTGCGCTTCTTGTTTTCGCATACAGTGTCGTTTCCATCACTCCAACGTCGGATCTGCGGAGAACTTTGTTTTTTGATGTTTCTGCGCGCCCGATTGAGCTTCCGTGCGGGAAACAGGGGATTGAGTCAAACAACTAGCCCGCACCGAAAATCTTTCGGCACGGGCTACGTCTCAAAGCTTGAGATCCAA
>CAZCBS010000178.1:0-8602 GCA_964496965.1 uncultured Bacteriovoracaceae bacterium | reverse complement strand
CCATGTGGTGCTTATCGGCGGTAATCTTTTAGGAATTTACCTTTAAGCGCACTTTCTTCCGCTCTCTCAAATCGGTAGCGTCAATTTTTTGTATATCATCCTAATGTATGACTGGAAAACAATTCCATCAGCCCTTTTTTCCACGGAAGGGCTCGAGTGGTGCCTATTTTTCGCTCAATTGGGTCGTTGGATAAAAGCCATTTCTCGGCTTTAGGATCGAGATCCTTGCCAAGCGTCTCGAGAGATTTCGCGTCGCTTTCCATCACCCGGGATTTCGATTTGATCTCGATCATGAGATTTTTTTCGCCTGGACGCTCGATGATGAGATCGATTTCCACATCGTCTTTAGTGCGGACATAGGAAAACCGCCAATCCAGTCGATGATATGAGGCGTTCTTGATGAATTCCAAGATAACCCAGTGCTCGAACGCATCACCCCACGCCGCCGTTTGGGGAAGCAGTTCCACGGAAAGCGTCCTCTCAATCGCGCGTTTTATCCCTGGATCGATGAAATAAAACTTCGGGGTAAGCCTTTGGGCTTTTCGAACCGATCGATGAAACGCAGGAAGCATGAATCCAATCAATGTGTCTTCCAGAGTCTCAAAATAGAGGGCAACAGTGACGTCATGCACTCCCACTTCCCTGGCGATTTGAGATTTGTTGATTATTTTTCCGTTCATTTGCGCCGCCACCGCAAGAAAGCGCCTGAACGGCTCTAGATTACGGACCCATTGCTCCTGTTGGATTTCTTTTTGAAGATAAGTGCCGACGTAGGCGTTCAAATACTCGCGTGCATCCAGAGCCGAATCAGCGAGGAACGCATCGGGCAATCCACCCCGTTCAAGCACTGTCTTTAAGTCAAACCGGTCCCCCATTTCGAACGTGGTGAAGGGAAAAAGATTATAGATCCAGGCGCGGCCGGCTAGTAGATTCGTTCCTTGCTGCTTCAATCGTCGGCTGCTCGATCCCGTCAAGACGAACTGTCTTTTTCTTTTCTGAATCTGAGCATGCACGACATCCAACAGCCGCGGAAACTTTTGGACTTCATCGACGACCACCCGCTTATTGATATGTTCAGGGCTGTCGATTAGAGCCGCAAAACGTCCCGGATCCAGCATGAGCTGATCGAAGAAATCAATGTCGAGTAGATCCACAAAAAGAGTGTCTTGCGCAGAAAACTCTTGATGAAGCAGCGTTGTTTTTCCCGTTCCCCGAGGGCCGAACAGAAAAAAGCTCTTTGTTTTAGAGAACTTGCAATCTCTCTGAATCATACTCAGAATTTTAACGCTTTTTTCAGACCGAGGTCAATCAGTACTTGTACCGTACGACTCCTGACCTCGATGCGTAATTTTATTTCACTGTGTAACTGAGTTCCTTCAGTTTTCCATCTCGAACGATTTTTAACTTCAGAATTCCCGGAGTTTGGAATTGATGAGCTAGCGCTTCTAAGTCAGCGTCACTCTCGAAAGGTTTGCCATTGTAAGTTTTTAGGATATCTCCGGTTTTTAGTCCCAGCTTTTCATAAAGACTACCCGCAGTAATTTGAGTGAGCCTCAGTTCACCTTTTTGAATGCGATTCTGCGCGAAGCTCGATGGCAAATGGATTGTCTTTGTCTCATCCACCGTACCACTCGCACCTTTTGATCGGGCCTCTACGAGAAATTTTTCATGCCCACTTTGCAGCACATTGAGAGTCAAATCTTTGCAATAACGACCTGGGGCTTTTTTCAAATCCAGAGCCTCGATTAACCGTGGCGTCTCACCAATATACGAACCACTAGCCTGATGGAAGCTCAGCTGAACGTTATATATTGCTGCAAGGCAATTTTTGACTACGGTCGAACCCGTATCAGATGCAAATGCTTGATGATTCCAAGATGCGGTGGTCCAACCAAATACGAGAACAAATATTAGTGCGCGGTTCATTTTAGCCTCCATGTTATCTATACAGTTTTGCGTGATTTCCGCAAAAATGCGAGGCCCTTGTAATTTTGTAGAAATCACGCAAAATTACAAGGGCCTCAAAACCCGCCCTAAAGACCTATTTCCTTCAGTCCCTTTTGCCAAGGAAGAGCGTGAATTTTGCCGAATTTCTTTTCCTGGGTTCCCATATGAAAAACGAAAAGCCCTCGGGCTTTTGGAAAGTTTTTCGCAAAAAACTGAAGCCCCAGGAAGTCATCTGAAATCAGATTTGCCGATGTCTTGACCTCGACACCGAAGACATCGTGATCGAGCTTCAGAATGAAATCGACCTCCTCACCCGCGTGAGTTCGAAACGTCGAAAGTTCCAGCTCTTTCTCGTATGCCCATGCCGAATGAACCAGCTGATTGAAAACCAGTTGCTCCGAAAGGACTCCCATTCTGTCCTGACTGGCGACAAAGTTATTCAATAATCCATTGTAAACACCGGTATCGAAAAAATAAAATTTTGGGTGTTTGATTAATTTCAGCGACGCTGTCAATTCCGGAAATGGAAGCACACGTTGCCCCACCATGGTGTCCTCTAAAATGTCGAAATACCTCGGGCAAGCATGCCGTGAGATTTTCGTCTTTTTGCTCAGCTTGGTATAGTCGATGAACTGCCCCGTCGATAGGATACTCTCTTGCAAAAATCTCGAAAACGAATCCAGACTCCGAGTTAAAGCCTCCGCCTGGATTTCCTCTTTCAGATAGTTGGCAACGTAAGAGCGAAGCAGGCTCGTGGCGAGTTTTTCAGACTTGCTCAGATACACTTCAGGCAAGGAGCCCATCGTTAAAACTCTGCCTGTGTCCATTTTGTAATCCAACTCAGCGCAAACCAAAGGACCGAGCTTATAATTCAAAACTCGACCCGGAAGGAGATTCGCTCCACCCCTTTTCAACTTTCGTGCGCTTGAACCGGTCAGAAAAAATTTCAGCTTCTTGTTTTGATCGACAAGAGCTTGAATCGTATTCAATAGGCTGGGCAGGCGTTGGACTTCGTCGATCAACACCGTGGAAGGCCGCGTGAGTTCCAATAGCGATCGGAGCTCTCCTGGATTGGAGGAGTGCTGAAGAAACTCAACTTGATCCGATAAATTGATCGATAAATCCGGCTTTAAAGAAGTGGCAAGCGTGGATTTTCCGACTTGTCTTGGGCCTAACAAAAGTATGCTTTTAGGCGACTTCTTGATTTCCGATGCAATTAATCTGGTAATCATATGCTCATTTTTTAGAAAAAATGAGCACAAGTCAACCATTTTTATTCCCCTCTCTTGAGCCCGAATATGTTATGGATTCCCCATGCTCCAACTCCTCGCCAAACCTGTCGTCGAGAAAGTTCATCACGAAGTCGAGCAGCGCGTCGCCGCTTTCAAAGCTAGAACAAAGCGCGCTCCAAAATTGGTGGTGGTACTCGTCGGCGAAGATCCGGCGAGCGTGATTTACACCCGCCGCAAAGGTGAGGCCGCGGCTCGCGTGGGAATGGAGCACGACACGGTTAAACTTCCTGCGACATCCTCTCCGCAAGAAGTCAAAGCGGTCATCGATGGCCTCAACGCGGATCGCGCCGTGGATGGAATCTTGATTCAACGTCCGCTTCCAAAAGGATTCAAAGAAGAGGAAGTTCTTTACTGGGTCGCGCCTGAAAAAGACGTCGATGCATTTCATCCGATCAATACTGGACGACTCGTCCTGGGACTTCCCGCTTTCGCGCCTTGCACTCCTGCGGGCGTAATGGAACTTTTCAAACATTACGGAATCGATCCAGCCGGCAAGATTACCTGCATCATCGGTCGAAGCTCGATTGTGGGCAAACCGATGGCTTCGCTTCTTTTGCAGGCCAACGCGACGATTATCCAGTGCCATAGCAAAACCCCTCACCTGCCCTCGGTTTGCCGGCAGGCGGACATCGTCATCGCTGCTATCGGAAAGCCTGAGTTTGTTCGCGCGGACTTTGTTCGTGATGGTGCGGTCGTCATTGATGTCGGAATCAACCGTCTTGAGTCGGGCAAAATCGTCGGTGATGTGGCCTATGATGAAGTCGCAAAGAAAGCTTCGGCCATCACTCCGGTTCCAGGCGGCGTGGGGCCGATGACGATCGCGATTTTGCTTCAAAATACCGTCTGGGCCGCCGAACGGCGCGGCTGATCCAGCTGGACAGCGCTCTGCGGCGAATGTTACAGCATGAGGACTATGCTCAAAAGAACAGCGTTATTTGAAGAGCATCAAAAGCTCGGCGGTAGACTGATTGACTTTGGTGGCTGGGAACTCCCAGTCCAGTACAGTGGTTTGATGGATGAACACATGGCTTGCCGCAACTCTGCTGGCCTTTTCGACGTCAGCCATATGGGCGAAGTCCACGTCGAAGGCGGAGATGCCGAAGAGTTCTTGAACTATCTCGTTTCAAACAACGTTGCAAAAGTCGCCATCGGCCAAGCTCAGTACTCGGTCATGTGCAACGAAAACGGCGGCATTGTAGATGACCTCGTCATCTACCGTCGCGCGGCCGATCGCTTTCTTGTCGTGGTAAATGCAAGCAACACCGACAAAGATTTCGCGCATATGCAAAAGATCGCCAAACAGTTCAAGGGCAAGACCGGCGATCTGAAACTCTCGAACGAAAGCGCGCGCTATACGCAGATCGCGCTTCAGGGCCGCAAGGCTCAGGAAATTTTGCAAACCCTCACCCAAACGCCGCTCGCCGCGATTAAGTACTATTGGTTTGCCGAAGGAACCGTTTTGAATTCGATTCCTGCCATCATTGCGCGCACGGGTTACACCGGTGAAGACGGCTTTGAAATTTACGTCCCCTGGGAAAAAGGCCCTGAAGTTTGGAGAGCCCTGATGGAAGCAGGAACTCCTCACGGCCTGAAGCCTTGTGGTTTGGGCGCACGCGATACTCTTCGACTGGAAATGAAATATCCGCTCTATGGCAACGAACTCAGCGATGAGACCAATCCGCTTGAAGCCGGCCTGGGCTGGGTCACCAAACTCGATAAAGGCGACTTTGTCGGAAAGGCACCCATTGTTCGCTCGAAAGAAGCAGGCTTGAAGCGAAAACTGATTGGCTTTCGAATGACGGGTCGCGGAATCGCCCGACATGGCTACCCCATCTTCAGCGAGGACGGGTCTCGCCAAATTGGTGAAGTCACCAGCGGCACCCCGTCGCCTTGCTTGAAAGATTTTATTGGAGTCGCATATCTTGCGGTCGAAAACGCCGCTGAGGGATCAAAGTTTACGGTCGACGTTCGTGGCCAAAAGATTCCTGCTGAAGTGATTCCAACTCCGTTTTATAAACGTCCTTATTAAGCATTACTCAGAAGGAGCTCTCGATTATGCGTTTTCCCGCTGAACTCAAGTACACCAAAGATCACGAATGGGCCCGCATCGAAGGGAACAAGGTCACGGTTGGAATTACGGACCATGCGCAAAGCGCATTGGGTGACGTGGTTTTCGTTGAGCTGCCTTCGATGGGTCGCCAGCTCAAGAAGGGTGAAACCTTCGGCGTTGTGGAAAGCATCAAAGCGGTTTCCGATCTTTACTCGCCCATCACCGGGAAAGTAGTTGAAGTGAACTCTGGACTTCCGGATGACCCTGCGCAGATCAATCGTGATCCGCACGCGGGCGCATGGCTTGTGAAGATCGAAGTCACCGACGCTTCGTCGTTGAGTGATTTGATGGATGCACAGGCTTACGAGACTTACGTTGCTGGATTAAAGTAAGCTCTTTGGCTTCGAACGGCGCTTCAGTTTGGTATCTCTATACGACGAACGGTCGTGTGGGCCCTATTACGCTCGAGGCGGCTCAAGAGCTTGCATCGAGCGGCACGCTGAGGCCAAACGATCTTGCCTGGTGTCCAGGCATGACCGAATGGCAAAAGATCAGCACGATCGAAGTTTTTCGAAATTCAGAGCATGAAGTTTTTCAATCGAGAGAGCTTGAGCTTCCCATTGATACGTCCCCCGATGACGAGTCGACCGTCATCGCTTCACCTCAAGAAAACACACCTAAGCAAGAGAGCACACCGGAACTGAGTCTCTTAGATCACGGGATGCTCACGGATATCTCGACTGACAACCTGATGCCGATTGATCTTGCGACGAATCCGTTTATTCGCACACCTTCGTCCATGGCAAAAGCTGCCGCGGCTCGCGCCGCAGCTAAGAAGTCACGATTCAGGTTTTCGTTTCGACTTCCTCGCATTCCCATCGTTCCGATCGTACTATCGGTTGCCTTGGGCTCGCTGGTCTATTTCGCCTACCCGCATCTGGATGAATGGTTTTCGACTTTTCCTGAAATCCCGGATCTGTCACGCGATCAGTATTCCGCACTCAAATCGGTCGCAAATTCAGATATAAAAGCAATCGGGCCCAAGATTGAGATCGCATCTTCTTTGAAAAGTGATGGAAGTTCGACTTTTTATGTTGCGACCAATTTGGCTGATGACACTGCTTTTGACTTAGTTTTTAAACCGATTTCTGAAACTTTGGTGGGTGAGCCTCGCCAAGTCGCGCCTGCTCATATCTCCACGAAAAAGCATCTCGCAGTCGCGGCCATTGCAAGCGTGCCTCCGGGATATTACTGGATGGATGTCACCTCTCCTCTTCAATCGAGTCTTTCGATTCATCAAAAGATTTTTCTCGGGGGCTCACCTGATTTAACTTATCAGACGCGCTTGAGAGACTATATGGCAGTCCGCCGTGGTATCGCGAAAGCTGAACTGGATCGAATTCGAGACGCACTCGTTAAGGCTCAAGCTTTGATGAAAGCCGAAAACGCCGCGGCCGAATCGCTCAGCACTCTTGCGATTAATCAAGCGAAAGCCCAAGCCTGGGATATTTTTCAATCGACTTGGACTCGCGGCCTCGACGAGATCCAAGCGCTTCTTGGAAAGCCCTCTCGCTTTTCAGGAAATCTTCTTCGCGAGGCCCAAGGGGTTCAAGAGCCGCTGAAAAAGCTCCATGATAAACATCACGAGCTCATTGCAGCGGTTGTCACCCCGGCTTCGGCTCCGCTTTCTCGTGGCACGGTCACTTCCGCGCGAGTTTTTGCGGATGCGCAGGTCATCTCTAAGGACCTCGACGCCCTCATAACAAAACTTCACGTCACAGCGGACGAGCGCGAAAAGCTCTTCAACAATACGTCTGAGACGATTGTCGAAGAGCCCTAATGATTCGCGCTCGGGGGCGCACCCATTCATTACGCTGATTCGTAAGCGTCGATCGGCGGGCAAGCGCAGATCAAGTTGCGATCACCCAAGACGTTGTTGATTCGTCCAACCGACGGCCAGAACTTGTTTTCGCGAACCCACTGAGCGGGAAACGCCGCGCGCTCGCGCGTATATGGCTTTGTCCACTCAGTGCGAGTGACTTGCTCTGCCGTGTGAGGCGCGTTTTTGAGAAGATTGTTCGCCTTATCGGATTGGCCTCGCTCGATTTCGGCAATCTCTTCGCGAATCAAAATCATCGCTTCGCAGAAACGATCGAGCTCAGCTTTCGACTCGCTTTCCGTAGGTTCGACCATGACCGTTCCAGGAACCGGGAACGAAATCGTCGGGGCATGGAAACCATAGTCCATCAAACGCTTAGCAAGATCTTCAACTTCGATTCCAACGGAATCTTTTAACTGGCGGAAATCAAAGATGCACTCATGCGCGACAAAGCCTTCCTTGCCCTTATAAAGGACCGGATAATACGGGCTCAATCGCTTTGCGATGTAGTTCGCGTTCAAGATCGCCACTTCGGTCGCAAGCTTCAAGCCTTGCGCGCCCATCATGCGGATATACATCCAGGAAATCGGAAGAATGCTTGCGCTACCCCAAGGAGCCGCGGAAATCGGACCAATTCCGGTCTGATCTCCACCCCCCGTCTCAACAATCGGATGACTTGGAAGATGCGGAGCAAGATGCTTGCGCACACCGATCGGACCCATTCCTGGGCCACCACCGCCGTGCGGAATACAGAACGTCTTGTGAAGATTCAAGTGACAGACATCCGGGCCAAAATCGCCAGGACGGCAAAGTCCCACTTGAGCGTTCATATTCGCGCCGTCCATATAGACTTGGCCGCCGTTCTTGTGAACGATATCGCAGATCTCGGTAATCGCTTCTTCAAACACGCCGTGCGTGGATGGATATGTCACCATCAAAGCCGAAAGCTGATCTTTGTGTTGCTCGGCTTTCGCGCGAAGATCCGTTGGATCGACGTTGCCCATCGAGTCACATTCGACCACAACGACTTGCATGCCGGCCATCGCCGCGGAAGCAGGATTGGTTCCGTGCGCCGAGCGAGGAATCAAGCAAACGTTACGATGCCCTTCACCGCGACTTTGATGATAGCGACGGATCACGAGCAAGCCTGCGTACTCGCCCTGCGAGCCGGCATTGGGTTGCAGCGAAACAGCATCAAAACCCGTGATTTCTTCCAGCATCTTTTCAAGCTGGGTCAGCATTTGATGATAGCCTTTCACCTGCTCTGCCGGAGCGAATGGGTGAACCTTTCCGAACTCAGGCCAAGTCACCGGAAACATCTCGGCCGTCGCATTGAGCTTCATCGTGCATGAGCCCAGCGGAATCATCGAGCTCGTGAGCGAAAGGTCTCCCGCCTCAAGTCTGCGTTAATAGCAAAGCATCCGGGTTTCTTAA
>CAZCBS010000177.1:0-8639 GCA_964496965.1 uncultured Bacteriovoracaceae bacterium | reverse complement strand
AATTTCGCCTCGGTAGCGTGCGCAACACCCAGGTTGTAGGCGGCGTCGGCGTAATCGGGCTTGAGCTTCAGCGCCATTTCGAACTCGGCGACGGCGCCGGGCAAATTCCCATCCCTACCGAGCGCGAGGCCCAATTCATTGTGAGCAGTCGCCGAGCCAGGCGTGTAGCGTACCGCGGACGACTGTTTCTCGATCTCCGGCGCCACCGGGCGTTGTGCGAGGATCCGCCGCGACCTCCGTACAAAGGCTATACAAGGGTCGACATGACGTTTCGCAGATCCGATATCTTGAAACACCTGACCGCGGCATTTTCGATTCACAACTTGTTTAACTACGATATCCGGGAGCCAAGCGCAGGCCCGGCCCCGACCGCGGTTTTGCCGACCATTCCCTTCGACATCCCACAAGCGGGTCGAAGCGTTTACGGCGAACTATCGTATCGGCTTTAATTCGTCACTCTTTTTGAAGCACCGACGAAATGTTCTGAAGCAAACAACCGCCGGCACTGGGTGACATCTTCGAAGGAAACACTCGTTCCGCAATTTCTGCTTTCACCGACGGATTAATCGCCGGATCCTCTTCGATCCGTCGAAGTACGGCCTCAACCCTTTTGTCCAAATATTCATCTTTTTTAGCCTTAAAATGAACGAGAGCATCGATCCGGGGATCATGTGAATCGCTGATCTCCAGCGGAAGGTCGATCGCATCGAAGCGAACCAAGGAACTCTTGTCATAACAAGCAATCGTGAGGATCTCTTTCCAGTCGCGTTTTGGTAGCTTAGGAGTGGCCTCCAGAGCTAAGAATTTCATACCTTCTGAACCCGACAGCATGATTTTTTTGATGAGATCAGCACCGTTCGCCGGAAGCACTTTAGCTGAAGTAACAAAAGTCTCAATAAATGCTTCTGGAATTGTATCCGCGTTCCAGTGATCCAGTATCTCCCGGATCACTTGCTCCACGAGCGCATTCTTGATTTGAGGGGGCCTCAGCTCAAGCATGTCATTTAGAGCCAAACGCTCTGAATAGTAATCAGAGCGTTTGGCTCTTTTGTTCAATTCCTGATTGAGGACCATCTTGACCAGGACTTGGTCAATCCGTGGATCATCGACTTTGCTCCAGTTGAGCTGCTTGAGTACTCCGATTTGTTTGTGAAGATCACCGCTCTCCAAAGCGGAAATTAAAAACTCATACTGGTCTCCAGGGGCAACAAGCTCAATAAAAGTCCCTACTATTCCATTGAGATCGCTGCTTTCCCACTTTTCGACGTGAGTCGATAGCATGCGCCTCAGAAGGGAACTGATCTGCGGAGTCACGTGTTTTCCAGTTCTAATGCAGTCAAAGACGTACAGGGGAATCTGCACGTGATGGTCCGATTGGATAAATTCGCTAATCGCTTTTTCCAGCAGACGAGACTGATCTTCTGGCGGCAGTCGATAGAGAACCTTCAAAACTTCGTCGTCCATCGGGTGCTTCTCTTGATTCAAGAGCTTTACCATGAGTTCATCTAATCGCGAATGGGTGGGGGCGATCTTTGCCAATGCTTCAATGAGAGGCAATAGCCTCCAAGCTTCGTGAGTGCTGCGAGTGGCCTCTTCCAGGAATGCTATTTGCTCATTCCGTGGAAAATGTTCCAGCAGTCGGAATCCAGCATCGCGAACCGTGCGATCTGAGTGAATGAGCGACCCTTTGACGAACATCCGGTTGATTCGCTCTCTTTCATGCATCGAAACCGGAACAACCTCTCCGACCGCATCTCCGTACTCAAGCATCCCCTGGTATCCCATGTACTCGACCAGGTCCTGTTCGGACATTTTATCCACCCCACGCCACCGATTTGCCACATGAGCCAAGACCGATTGAAGTCCTGCGGGGACTTCGACCGCGTTTGAATTTTGAATCAAAACGTAGTTTTTTTTGATGATGTCGATTCCATGATCCCGAGAGAGAACTTCAAAAAAATCTCGATTCTGCGCAAGAGCCTGCTTCCGTATCGCTTCGATCGCCGGGTGCGTCTGATGTCGATCCAGATCTAAGATATTTACACGCGAATCATTTTTAATTTTCAACTCGAATACGACTCCCTTAGTTCCCGCATAAGTCTGCGCAAAAGAACGATCCGGCGATGAATAGACTCCTCGACAAAAAGCTGCGGTACCCTGCCCCGATTTACTGAGACACAAACCTAGGCGAAGAATCGCAAGTCCATTATCGATCGAAGGGGTGCCATGGTAAAGTAAACCGTGCCTTGTGTTTTCCAAGATGAATTGATCCGGAGGAGTCAGGAGCTCCAATGGCAACCCGTGAAGTTCTGAGTGGCTCGCGGATCGCAATGCGATGTCCCGATCATCAGCAAACTCTGGAAGAAACAAGTGATTCGTCTTCTGCCCGAGATCCTTTGAATAACTCAAGACGTCGGATTCGAGACTCCCGTCTTTCGCTCGATAAAACCGGTTGTGTGCGCCGAAGTGCCGCGAGTTCCGAATCCCCTTGGCGAACTGTCCTTGCGCTCGTGCGGAGGGGAGCTCCCCTCGATTCAACGCATAGTGAAGTTCCTTGATTTGACTTCGAAAGTAGTTTTCATGACTCAGTTTTAACCATGGGACCTCGATCAATGATCGAACACCCCGAATTGCTGTGTCGGCGCGGTCTTCGGGCAGAGCTCCCGTTGCAGGCATCGCGAAGTCAAAATATCCGAGAACGAGATCTTCGACCGAGTTCGGAAATCTCTGAGGCGCTTTGAGTTTTTTATCGGAAGTCTCATACCCCAAGTAATCAACGGTGCTACCGCCTTGTCGCGTAGATCGTTCGATCTGTTCGTCGTAGTCGCGAATATCTCCCATCGTAAAGAAGGTGTTTGCGATGGAACCATGTCCTGTTGAGTTCGCATAACGCTGAGACGCGCTGTTAGTGATTTCGAGCGCTCGTTTCCGAAGTTCGTCGAACTTTCCTGAATCTGAGTGGATCAACAGATCAAAGTCGCTGCCAACTCCCCTCACTCGAATCGCCGGCAAATCTTCGGTTGCCCGACTGATGCTCTCCAGAACATCCGAAGCTTTTGCGCCTGGATTTCGCTCCATGGCGCGATAGACCTGGTCATAAACGTAGGAGAGAGCGCTTCTCACGACGCCACCGCTCGCATAGAGTTTCATCTGAGGATCGATCTTCTTCAGATTTTTTTCCATATACGGAAAGTATCGGACCATTTCTGGCTTACTGGCTCCGACTGGTACGATTGGAATGATGAGACGATCGAATACCGAGCCCATGGCCCGTTCAAGTCGATCCCGAGCCTTTGCGAGCTGATCCGCCGGAACGCTGGCTCGGGGCAAGGCTCGATATTCTGCAGGTAGAAAGTAATTTGGAAACTCTAGGCTCTGATCAAAGTAGTGCCTCAATTGAGCTTGATCGGGCGCACCCACATCCTGAGCTGCGACTGAGTATCGAAATGAACCGATAAAAATCAGCGCACCCAAAAGGCCGAAAAAAACCCCAGATTTCGTCAAAGCACGAACGGTCCCCATTCACTCTGCTTATCGTATGACTTTCAAGTTTACTAAACTGTGTCGATACGGACACAGGAGTGGGACGATATCCGTGCTAGTTCAGCACCTTAGCATCCCGAACCGCTTTCTCGACTTTTTCCTTCGGCACCGCCTGAAGATCCAACGCGGGATTTCTCGAGAAGAAATTAACGGGAACTAATTTGAACCCGGCTTGATGCACGTTCATGACAGGCCATTCCTCAGGATGAGGAACGTGAGTCACGCCGAATACGTACCACATGACGATGTCTTTGCCGTCGAGCGAGGCATCGCGCTTGACCCATTCTTTCAGGCCGTCCCGTCCGGCGGACTGATTGGGATATTCGCCCGCCGCGCTTTGCTCTTCGTCCCGATATTGCGTGAACCAGACCGTATGATCGAGATAGCCCGCTCTGCGACGAATCGGTGAGCTTGCGGTCAAGTAAGGCTTGGCTGTTTCACCAGGAAACAATGCATATCCAACCGGATGACCGAGAGCATTTGTAACTTCGGTATTGAGAACCTTCCATTTGCGAGCATTGGCAGGAGAAAGATCGCGTGCCGCGCGGCGCTCGCTGAGAAGAGGCGTATTCTTCATATCGAACGCATTGCCATCGGGATTCTTGCTGTTGATGGGCAGCGCATACGTATCCATCTCAACCGGAACATTGCCGCTCGCGCCATCGACATCGAAATCCAATCGAAAGCAGAAAAAGTGCTGATGCGGAGGCGTCACGATCTCAGGCTCCGCCAAGTGATGGCAGCTCTTCGCTCCCCGACAAGGGTTGCGCTTGAGCTCAGAACCTTTGGCCAGAAGAATCCCGGTCAGCCGAGCCTGCACATCGACCGCGCCGTCTTGGTGGAAAATCGAGTCGATGGCGTAATCATAATTTCCCACCGTCGTCATGAAAGTCACCACCAGATAAGTGGTCCGACGAGCGATGGCCCCGCATGAGGTTTGATCGAGATGCTTCCAAAGCAGCCCCCCGTCTTTTTCATAAATCGCGACGGCACGATCGATTTTTTGAGGCACACCAAAATCATCCGCGTACCAGGAATTGAAAAACACGGCATTGGAAGGAACGTCGACTAACGGAGTCAAAGGATGCGCGGTTCGACCGAGGCCATACTCGCCAACGTCAAAAGCGTTTCGAAACGACCAGGTCTTGGCGGGATCTCCGTAAGGAACGGTCATCTCGGAAAGTCCGCCTTTATACAGAATGGAGCGAGGTTTTCCGCTGTCTTTGTAGGCGATCTGATAGAGCGTCAGACCTTTCATCGGCTGGAAGTTGAAACGGAAACTCCAATGGTTCCATTCGATCTTTTGACCAGTGACCTTGAAGCCCGGACCATCGGGCTGGGAGATTTGGATCGGGCTGACTGAAGCAGGCCGGAGTGTTCCTCCGCTTGTCTGGCGAATCGATTCTTCGTCAAGCTCGTAAGCCGAAGGCGGAACAGGAACGACTTCCAAATCGGTCAAGCTGACGACCTTGTCGGTATTCATGTCCACCGTAGCGATCACTCCTTCAACAGGACGAGCATAATAATTCTCTCTTTTGCCCTTGAAGTAAGTCAGTCCTCGCATCAAGCGCGCTTTAGACGCCCGTTCTTCTTTCGAAAGAAGCCCCGGAGCCCAGCCGTCGACAGCAAGATCGTCCAAATTGGCGAAGCCTCGCTTTTTCATCGCAGCTTGCCATCGCGGGTCAGCCTTCACGGTGTTCGCCATGCGCGTGTACTCCTCCAGCAGAATCGGAGGCTGCACGCCGCTCACTTTCTTGCTGGAAAGGATCTTTCCGTCGTTGAGATCGACGGTCACTTCGTAAAGCTCGTTTTTCAGCTTTTCGAAAACGACGGCTTTGACCTCGCGATGCAGGCCTTCGCCCTCGGGGGAGCTCAAGAACGCGGCTTTCTTGGGCTCATTGACCGAGAGAATCGGAAACCGAATCTCCTGCGTGAACTTTCCCGAGTCCTTGATAATGCTCACGGCTCGCTTGATCTCCGCCTCGGTCAGGTCATCCAAAGGATGAGCCATTGCTTGAGCGATACCGATCGCGATGAAACTGAGAGCAAAGATACAATTCAACGCCAACTTGGGTTGTTTAAGCATGCGAGATTTCCTTTATTTAAATCTGACATGGATCTTTTCCGGCGGCAACCCAAGCTTGCCGGATATGAGTCATCAATCCCTTTTGGAAAGAATCGCGAGAGAACTCAGCCGCTCTCAGTACGCAAGCGCGCTCGGAAATTTGAGCTTCTCCGCGCTCGATTTTCATTACGGCATCCATCAAGGCTTCGACGGTCTGAGACTTGAAAAGAACTCCTGTATCAGGCGTGACCGTTTCAGAAGCCCCGCCCTCACCGAAAGCAATGACAGGCGCGCCGGAAGCCATCGCCTCGACGGGCGTGATTCCGAAGTCCTCAAGACCTGGGAAAACAAACGCGCGACAGGTCGCAAATAGCCGCGCGATCTCTTCGTTCGGGCGAGTCCCTAGAAACTCGACTGTAGGTCCTGCCATCGCGCGAAGCTTTCTTTCGTCCTGGCCGGAACCTACGACTTTCAGTGGAAGCTTGAGGCGATTAAAAGCCTCGACTGCCAGGTCAACGCGTTTGTAGGGCGCGAACGCTCCGACCATGAGATAATTTGGACCTGCCTCGCGCGGCAAAGTAAATCGATTCAGATCCGCGAAAGGATAAACCACGCTCGCCGTGCGACCGTAAGCTCGCTCGATTTGGGAAGCGATGAATCGGCTATTGGCAATCAGCGCATCTACTCGCTCAGCAGAGCTTGCGGCGCGATCCCAACGCTGAAGCTTTCCTCGAATCATCTTCGCGGCCAAGCGAACCATCGGCGAAGACTTTCCTTCGCCAAAGTAATCGTCGTAGCGATCCCAGATATAGCGCATCGGCGCATGAACATAACTGACATGGACAGCGCCCGCGGGCTTGATGATTCCCTTCGCGACGCAATGAGAGGACGAGACGATCAAATCATATCCTGTCAGATCAAAGCTTTCGATCGCGGCAGGCATCAAAGGCAGGAAGTGACGGTATCGTTCGATCGCGCCTGGAACTTTTTGAAGCCAGCTCGTATGCCTCTTGAGCGACGCGATCTTCGCGGAAACTTTTCCCTCGTCATAAATCAGCGTGAACAACTCGGCGTTAGGGAAAAGATCGATGATCGCCTCAAGCACATACTCGCCACCGCGCATGCCGGTGAGCCAGTCGTGGACTAAGGCCACACGAATCGGACGCGAAGAGCTCACTGATAGGTCCTGAAATACTCGAGCGTCTGGCGCAGACCTTCTTTAAGATCGATTTTTGGAGCCCAACCGAGACGCTCTTTCGCGCGCGTAATGTCCGGGCAACGCTTGCGAGGATCATCCGGACGCGCGGGAAGATAGGTCAGAATCGATTTGCTCTGAGCAAGATCGATCACGGTGGTCGCAAAGTCGTAAACTGTTCGCTCCACAGGATTGCCGATATTCATCGGACCCAGCTCGCCGCTTTGGAAGAGCTTGAAGATCCCGTCCACCAGATCCGAGACGAAACAGAAGCTTCGAGTCTGCTTTCCGTCGCCGTGAAGAGTCAGAGGTTTTCCTTGCAGCGCTTGAATGCAAAGCTCAGGAACCACTCGACCGTCATCGGGACGCATACGAGGGCCGTAGGTGTTGAAAATGCGCACGATTCCCGCATTGAGTTTTTTCGCGCGAACAGCGCTCGTCACATAAGCTTCCGAGAACCGCTTGGTCTCATCGTAACAGGCGCGAGGACCGATCGGATTGACGTTACCCCAGTAATCTTCTTTTTGTGGATGAACGAGCGGATCGCCGTACACTTCGGAAGTCGACGCAAGCATGAAGCGCGCGCCATGCTTCACCGCAAGATCAACCATATGCATGGTCCCAACCGAATCCACCGCTAAGATTTCGAGAGGGATTTTCTCCAAATCGATCTGGCTAACGGGGAAAACGAAATGGAAGAGCGCATGAAGGCCGTGCTTGCCGAGAAACTCGATCTGAGATTCGTTTAAAGGCTTGCAAACATCCCATTCGATCAGGCGAAAACGATCGTTTTTCAGAGCTTGAGTGACGTTTACTTTTCGACCGGTAACGAAATTATCGACCGCGGTCACGAAGTAGCCTTCGGCCAAAAGACGATCGCAAAGATGCGAGCCAATAAAGCCCGACCCGCCGGTAACGAGGATGTGTTTTTCTGAATGGGAGCTCATGATAGTTTACCTAGCACACGACGATAGATTCGGTCCATACGCCCTGCAAGCTCTCTTTCGCTAAAACGATTTAAAATGCTTTGACGAGCATGTTCCGACGGCTTCTTGAGTCGCCCCTCGTTCGCGGCAATCAATGCATCGACGAGCGAACGGCGATCGCGCGGATCGATCCAACGAACTTCATCCGCTCCCAGCGTGGAGAGCCCCTCCTCATGGGGTTGAATCCGAGAGACGATGAGTGGGGCACGCGCAACGACCGCTTCGACCGGCGGCAGGCCAAATCCTTCGTAGAGAGACGGAAAAACCACGGCACCAGCTCTAGCTCGGAGAACACAAACATCCACATCTGATAAGCTGCCAACCGCTCTGACACCTGAAACTCTAGGAAAACCGGGCGACTCACTCATGTTGAGGACGAGTGGCCAGTCGATCTTCGACTCGCGATAGGCTTCCACTAAAAAGGGAATGTTCTTATGCGGCTTCGAATTGGAAAGACAGAGCAGATATTTGCCAGTTTCGAGCTGAAATCTCTCTAAGGTTTCCCGACAGATTTCATCAGACGGGGCATCCACTGAATGAGCATCCAGTGCGTTATAAGCGATTTCAATTCCACTCAAGGATACGTCCATCCACCGTGCGATCTCTTGGCGAGAGAACTCCGAAACGGTCACAACCTGTGCGGCTTTTCGAGCAAAGGGCTTAAGAAAATGCTGATAGTAGATCTTTTGAAATCGGCTCCCGAAGCTGAGGTGATTTAAGTCATGAATAGTTACGACCCAGGGGCAGCGGGGCTGAAGCGGCCCGACTGTTAAGAGACTGGAAAAACTGGGGCTAGGGTACAAGCCCGCGCCACGGATCACTTTGGGAAGTTCAAAAAGCTCGGATCGAG
>CAZCBS010000176.1:0-8649 GCA_964496965.1 uncultured Bacteriovoracaceae bacterium | reverse complement strand
AAAGTGAAGGGGAGTAAGTATCCGGACCACGAGCGTGTCCACCAACTTTCGGATATCGTCCTCGTTTTCAATGATTCCCGAGGCGCCTTCGGTCGAAAGAATGAGGACGCGTTTTCTTTGCGCGAGTGCTGAGCGGGCTTCGCTTGGGCTGCGTGCGATGATCCATTCGGGATGGCTTGCGACAAAGTTCTGCGCTTCGGAAATCTGATGGCGAATGCTTTCGCGCTGCCGGCCGAAAATCGAGCGCAAGAAAAGGGGGTGACTGTAAAGCGCGATCACCGCGATTCGAACATCGGATTGTTGAAGCGAATCTGCATTGACGCGCGTTTTTAGATGGCTCGACCAATCCGTCGCGTGAAGCACTTCGTTAAAGCCTCCAAAAAACGGAAAGCCTGCTGCCTCGGGCATGAAAAAATGAGCATGCAAGTCAACCAATCCAGAGTGCTGCGCCGGGCTGCCCAGCACGGGAGGCGAGACTAAGTTTGAAAGGATCAGGGATAGGGCGATGCCGTATTTTACGATTCGTTTCACACCCTCAGTATAGAATCGAATTACTCAGCGCACCATAGAGAAACTCTCGCCACAGCCTGGAAATTGCTATAGGCTGCCCCTATATGAAACACGAACTTCCAAAACTTCCGTTTGAAATGGACGCATTGACTCCTCATATGTCGAAGGAGACCCTCGAGTACCACTACGGCAAGCATCACAAGGCTTACGTGGACAAGCTCAACGAGCTGATCCCAGGCACTCCTTACGAGAACAGCTCTCTCGAAGACATCATCAAAAAATCCGAAGGCCCGATCTTCAATAACGGCGCTCAGATCTGGAACCATACTTTCTTCTGGAACTGTTTGCGCCCGACGAACAAGGGACCTGCTAACACCGGTTTTGATGGTTCCATTAAAGACGCCATCACTCGTGACTTTGGTGGACTCGATCAGTTCAAAGAACAGTTCACGAAAGCCAGCATCACCTTGTTTGGCTCAGGCTGGGCATGGCTCTGTAAGGATCAAGCTGGAAAGCTTTCGATCATGCAGTGTGGAAACGCAGACAACCCAATGCGCCACGGCAAGACTCCGCTGATGACTCTCGACGTTTGGGAGCATGCTTATTACATCGATTATCGCAACGCTCGTCCTAAGTTTGTTGATGCCTTCTGGAACTTGGCAAACTGGGACTTCGTCAAGAAGAACTACGAAGCAAAGTAAAGTTTTACCCGCGCCTTTTCAGTCTTGGGTCGTTTCAATTCTTAGTGACCGCTCCAGTAATCCTGGTGAGATTTCACGGTCGCTTTGAATTGAGCGACCCGAGTCTGCGCTCCTGCTGAATTTCCTACTTTTTCAGGGTCCAGCTCAGTCTCTAAAGCAAGCGCGAGACGATTCCACATGGGAACAGTCATTCGCGGATCAAGCTTCTCATTGACGTTGTTGTCCGAGTTGAGCATGCCTTTGGTTCTCACGCCAACCTGACTTGCAAAAGGAAGTTTTGCGATCCAGTCGAGATCCGAAACGCGATTGATCGCTTCTTCGGCTTTTCCCAAATCATCGATTTTTACAGAGAAGAGATCTTCCTCTACTAAAATGCTCTTGATCAACAGTGTCCGGAGCATCAGAAGTTGATTGACGGTCGTATCATATCGTCCGCCTGATCGAATCTGAGTTTGAACGGCGTCTTCGACACTTTTCTGGCTCATCAAGCCCGCGATCACCTCAAGCGAGGTGAACTTGGCGAGTTTTTTATGATCGAGATCGTCCGTCTCTTGAGGCGAGAGCTGACGCTGCGGCTGGACCTCGTCGATGTCTTTTAATGTAACGTAAACCAGCTGCACGATTTCATCGGATGTTGCTTCGTCGGCAAAGGTCTGGCCGGCGGGCATCATCGCTGTCGGAGGAAAAAGATATTGAGTGTTTTCCGGTTTCATCATCTCAGTGAGAGCGACAACCATTGTCTGTTTGTGGATCGCGGAGTTGACCTTTTCCATTTTGCGATTGGTCTCGGCGATCGCCTGAATCGTATCGTTCATCTTGTCGTTCATGGCATGAGTCGATGAGCGCATATCGTTCATTTGGTCGTTCATGGAATGAGTCGACGAGTTCATATCGTTCATTTTATCGTCCATGGAATGAGTCGAAGTGCGCATATCTTGGGTTGCCTGGCGCATATCGCTCATCACCCCTTGCATGGCGGCGAGAGTGTTCTGCATCTCAGCTAGCGCGCCGTTCATGGCTTCCATGACGCTTCTCATGACCTCGAGCTCGACTTTCATTCCAATCATTGTCGTGGTGGTTGTTGTGTTGTTTCGGTTGGGTTAAGTGACCGGGTCGTTGGGTTGTTTTATTTTTTGGGGCAGCGTCTTGGTAGCCGTCATCGGCTCGACAAAGTCGCAAGACCAGGCGATGAGGCAAAGTCTGCCGAGCGCGATCAAAGTTTTTACGCGGTTCATAGCGGGGCTCCCTGAGGTTTTACTTTCCTTGGATGAGTGATTTTTTGAGGTTGCCGAGCCCTGCGTCGGCAGGTTTTCCAAGCCAGATGGAGAGGATCTTCTTTGCCAAGCCTTGACCGCTTACGATCGTAGTGGACTTTCCAGCCGTGTCTTCGTAGGTCACCGCTTCCTGACCGTCTTGAAGATGCTCAAGCACGAGCGTGAGCGCTTTTCCTTGATCCGCGTTTCCTCCTGCCGAGACGGCGTCGAGAAAAGCTTTGATGCCTGTATCGTTCAGATCGACTTGATTGGCGATCAGGGAGTCGCGAAACGCGAGTTGAACGGTTTGCGCGTCCACGGAGCGCAAGAAGTCGAGCTTGATCGCGGCGGACGAGACTTCCGCCGCGGAGTTGAGCGCGTCTGTTTCGGTTCTGACGTAATGAGCGGCATCGGAAAGCATCAGCTTCGTGACGTAGACTTTCACGTTCACGATCGCGACTCTTTTGGATCGAAGTCCCGCGCCGACGGTTTGAAGGTGGATGCTTCGATCGGCGATTTTAGCGGTCGCGGATTTCGCGATGGCGACATTCTCGATCGTTTTCCCGCTGGGTTCAAGCGAGAGTAGGCCTGCAAAGGCAATCGCTGGGAAAAAACCGGCGAGCGCGAATGATGTGAAAAAGCGAACGGAAACGGGGTTGGACAAGTTATTTTTGGACATGAGTTTTCTCCTCGTGGAAAGAAAAACGAAAGTGGCGCGCACCATAGGAGAGGAGGCTTCGCGTTGTCCAAGAAAATTTATAGATTTTGTTGAGTCGTGCGAATTGCAAAAAAACGTTTCGATTTAATCGAGTCCGAGCTCGCGAATCGCTCTTTTTGCGTCTTTTTTCAGCTTCTTTTGAGCTTCTTTCTCCATGTGCTCGCCGTGGTGATGAAGGCGATTGGTCACGATCCTGAGAACTTGGATACGAGTGAACTCCTTGTTGTCAGCCGGAACCAGGTGCCACGGGCCCTCGTGATTTTGCGTATGAGAAAGAAGATCGTCGACCGCGCGAACATATTGGTTCCAGTGCTTTCGCGCTCGAATATCGCTATCGGTGAGCTTCCATTGTTTGTATGGATCGGTCAGGCGATCTTTGAAGCGACGAAGCTGCTCTTTCTTTGAGATCGCCAGAAATATTTTAACGAGGTCAATCCCGTCGCTCGTCAGCATGGATTCGAATTCACAAATTTCTCTATAGCCTCTTTTCCAATCCTTCTTGGGCGTTAAGTTCTCGACTCGTTCCACGAGAACTCTTCCGTACCAGCTCCGATCAAAGATGGAGATCTCGCCTGGAATGGGAAGCTTCGTCCAGAAGCGATAAAGCCAGTGCCTTCCTTGCTCGTCCGAAAGAGGAGGGCCGATCGGGTAGACTTTGTATCCGCGAGGATCGAGAGTTTCCGTGAGTCTTCGGATGCTTCCGCCTTTTCCTGATGCGTCAAATCCTTCTAAGACGATGACC
This sequence comes from uncultured Bacteriovoracaceae bacterium, assembly GCA_964496965.1. GTDB lineage: Bacteria > Bdellovibrionota > UBA1018 > UBA1018 > UBA1018 > CAZCBS01. Next base: position 4,725 of record CAZCBS010000176.1, on the reverse strand, counting down.
GCGCGTTTTTTGGCGAGATAGAGCCCTTGCTCGATGCGCAGCATGTGAAGCTGAAGATCTTTCAGGATTTTTTCGGCGTTGGCGGGAGAAGGGAGGTCGACGCCGTGGTGAAGGAGTTTGGATAGGGAGAGATTCACTTGAGCTTTGGATTGCAGTTTTCGATCCATTTGGGTGCTTAAGTATTGACCTAAAGTGTCCGACTTAAAGCTGAATGGCCATAAAGAGAAGCCGATTTGGATTTCTCGGCACGTCAATAATTTTTGCCCTCCTTCTGTTTGCGCAGCCTTAAGTGCTTTCAGAGCGTGCAAGAAATGTAATCCGAAAGTATTTCAGTAGGCGAAAATTTATTCCCCTCACTGATCTGAGAGAAGCGTCTTTACTTCAGCAGTATTTCGGAATTAAGGAAATGACTGACTTTGAAAAGCTTAACGATGGGAAAAAGCTGGAATTACTCAATCAAGTGTTTGCCGAAATCGCGAAGGCTCCTACATCAGTTATCGACGCTATATTGTTTTCTGGAAAAAGTATGGACCTCGTGTTGGGCGGCGTAGCGTCGCACCCGTCTTATGGGTAGCCAAGGCGAGATTCCACTTTTCTTACCATCTGGCGGAATACAAAATGGCTACCTCGCGATAGCGGCTATCTGGGAACCTACCCGGAGGAAGCCTTTGCTGAGGGGTTTGCGCGATTCTTCGATTCTGCTTCGTCTCGCGAAAATTTCAGATCCAATTACCCAGTGCTAGCAAACTGGTTTTCAAGTCAATTTCATGCCAAACCGCAAAATGTTTTGGAATGAGTTCACGATACTTGAATGTGGGAGGCTCTTTTCCATCCCGCGCGAAGAAGCCAGGTGCGGGCTTCGGATAAAATTTCATCGTACCAGGTTTCGATAAAGGCTTCCGACCAAGACGCCGCTTGAAAATCGACTGCTTCGCCCATCAGTGACTTCCAATCTTGAAATCGAAAGGCGGAGGAGAATGGATCAAGCGAGACTTCAAAACGATTTGCGCTTTGAGGTCTCGCTTGATTCGTTCCGTGAGTTTTCCGTCGATGCCGAGCCTCATTCGTTAGGACATAGGCAAGCGCACGACGAGTTTCAGTGGGAGTCTTGAGGACATGAAGATGATAGCGCCCCAAGAGAACAGCGCCTTGACGTCGCATCAGGAAATTCATCCGCTTTGCGAAAGAGACTCCCAAGCTTTGCAGAGGCCTGCGCAAACTGTCTTGGGCGGGCTCGAGGATCAAGTGCACATGGTTGGATAGAATCGCAAAATGGACAATATGTAAGCCTTTTTCCCGTGCGAGTCTCACCGATTCTCTCAAGCAGCGAAAAACTTCCTTGCGTCTTAAGCTCGGAAGTCCTGGCGTGAGTTTTAAGGTGACATGCACCGGATGCTTCGAATCGAGAGCTGGGCGTTTTCGATGGGATTGAAGGCCTGATCGATTCGGTCGTCCCGCGCCCGCTCTTTTTCCGCCGCGAGGACGGCGAAAGGGAAGGTCAAATTGAGTCTGGCGCTTTTGCATGCGTGGGCTTGTATCTTTATCGGATTTGTTCGTCAATGTTTTGATTTGGCGGAGATCAAGTTTTTTAAAAAGCCTTACTTCTTTTCCGATTTGGCTGGCGTCTGTTTCGGCGCCTTTTTTGATATTTTAAAGATTTCTGGGATTTCTGATGTTTTTCGTTAAGATCCACAAGGCTCCATCCGATCAGTAGCTTGAGATGGACTCTACAAACGCTATAGATACCGTAGAAAAGGGCAGTGTGAGCAAGCTGAAAAGCCATAAGCTTCAGCTGGGCATCGCTCTAGGGGCAATCGCGTTGATTGCAGGCGTCAGCGGGTTGACGCTTTCGCGCGACAAGCACGTAGGCTCGAACAAGCATGCGGGCTCGACCAAACACGAACACTCGACCGAGCACGGGCATTCGATCGAGCCGCAGGGGCTATTGCAGACCTACGGTCAGGCGCTTGTCAGCGTTCAAGAGAAAGTCGAAGCTTTGAAAAAACTCGATGAGGAAAACGAGAAACTCCGCAAGGAGAACGCTCATCTTCGCGTGGTGCTCGAAGGCGAGCATTATGCGAAATATGCCGAGAAGGCGCAGAAAGAAACCCAAACATTTCAGTGGAAGCTGAGCAAAGATACCGGAAGCAAGACCGGTCGCACGCTCGCAAGCATCGGCTACAAGATTCCGCAAGATCTCTTGCCCGCGCAGCTTTATTCTCTCGGTTTGTCTTATTTCAAAATGAGGGAAGACGAGAAGGCCGCCGTGATTTTCACGTTCTTGACGGGGCTTGAGGGCGACGATTCGTTTAAGACTCCCGCAAATCTTCTCTTGGCAGGGGTCGCGTGGTACCGAATCGAGAATTTCGAGCTGGCTGATTACTACTTGGATCAGGTCCTGCGTTCCGTTGAAAACGCGGGCACGCGTCGTTTTCACGGCCAGGCGAAGCTTTGGAAGGGGCTTGTCTCCGAGAAAACAGGGAAGCATTCCAAAGCGCAGTATTGGTTGAGGGATGTACTTGATCACGATCCGCATTCGATCGAAGCGCGCTGGGTGAACCATAAAGAATCCAGCGGGGAAGCGGAACGAGCGCCCGCATCGGTAGAGAGCTCTCCCGCCGCCGAAGGATTTCACGAGGAGCCACATGAAGAGGCACATGAAACCAAACATCACTAAGCTCTTCATGCTTGCGTCTCTTGCGTCGACGTTTGCTCCGGCTTTAGTTCTTGCGCCCGCTTATGCAAACGAAGCACGCCCTGAGGCCATTCAGGCTCGCCTTCCGTGCGCAGTGGTGGAGCATTTTTCGGGAGATTCGCAGATCTTGAACGAGTCCCGTACGCGCGTGACGGAGGCAGAGGTCAAGTCAGCTGTCGATTGTGGTGGCTGGGTCTCTGTCCAAAACGGCTGGTTGATTCTCCAGCATCGTTTTGGTTATCGAATTCATGTCGGTCCCGGCACCTTTGCGCAGCTTTTGGACGGCGCGGATGCGCTGGTCGTCTATCGTGGGCAGATTTTCGCGCAGGCGGGCGGCGGAATGGGCGAGCTTCGCGTGCTGACGCCGAACGCTCGGGTCAGTTTCAGTCGCGGCTCAGTGGTGGCGCTTTTCGATCCTGAAGAAGAAAAGTCACAGCTAACGGTGGTGGACGGAAAAGCGGCGTTTGAGAATCGTTTTGATTCGACCAAAAGCTCCAGCGTGGCGGTGAAGTCAGGTTACGCAAGCATGCTCGATTTCAAGCTTCTTCGGGTCGTTCCTTCGGTTCCGAAGCTGATCGCGAACGCGTCGCTGAAGACCAAGCTGAAGGAGCTTCACGTTCCTGAAAGAGAATCTGAAAGAGCGATGGCGATTGCGAGAAACCGTCAAAAAGAGATTTTTTCCGCATTTGAGAAAAAGCAGGGCGAAAATCTCAAAGGCAGATCTCAGCAGAGATCGATTGCTTCGACGGATGACTCGAATAGCGACGAAAAGAACGAGAAGATCGCTCATGATTATCTTTTGCGCAAAACGCTTGGCGGCACGGAGGCAGGAATGAAGCTTCTCGGCTCGGCTTCCGCTCAACGCAAGCCGGCGCGCGCGCAGAAGGCAAAGGTTCAGGTGGAAGATCCTGAAGCGCAGCTTCTGATGAAACAGAAGACTGCGGAAGACTCGGAAAAAAGGAGACTCATCGAGGAGCTCTCGAAGATCCGATCTGAGTAAGGCAGAGTGAAAGGAAGGCGAGCAATGGAAGCTCGTGAATGTAGTTTGAAATGGAATTTGTCATCGAATTTGGCTTGGCTGGTCGCGGCGCTGTTCGCGACTTTACTGCCGATGTTGTTGCCTTGGAATGCTGCGGCAGGCGTAATCGAGACGTCGGGCGGCTTCTCCTTCAATAAAACCACTTACGGCGATAACAGTTTTTCGTGGACACGCAGATACACCGCGTCCTTCACATATTATTTTACTGAGATTTCTAGTATTGAATTGGCCTACCAAGATGCCTACAGTCGAAATAAGATTCTAGGACTTGAGGACACCACTTTTCATGACAAAGTCTACAGTGTTAACTGGGTTCAGCACCTTACGGGAAGAGACTTTCCTGTTCAACCCTACTTCAAGGTCGGCATCGGACAGCTCAATCGCAATGCCACCGGAACCTATGCAACAGGTGGCAGTCCTCCACAAAGCGAAGATTCGCTTACCGCGATTTTGGGTGGAGGTCTTAAGATTTATCTCACCAAGACTTTTGGCCTTCGAGGCGAGGCAACGAGTTATCTTACGGGAGCAAAGATCTCGACGTGGAAGGACAATATTTCCGCTACGGCTGGAATCTCGATTTATTTCTAGTGCGCTCGCTTTGCTGATTCTGCCTTTTCTCCAGGGCTGCAGCACGGCTTGTTACCTTTATCAGGCGAGCGCAGGTCAGCTTGCGCTTTTCAATCACGCCAAACCCATTCCGGAAGTCTTGAAAGACGAAAGAGTTCGCCCCCGAGTCAGAGCTCTCTTGGCACGCGTGGACGGAATGAAGAAGTTCGGAGAAGCGAACGGACTGAAGGCCACTCCCAATTATCGCGAGTATGTGCAGCTTCATCGCTCGGGGGCAGTCTATGTCGTTAGCGCTTCGGAATCGTTGCGTTTTGAGCCTAAGAACGTGAGTTTTCGGAATGTCAGAAGTTTTCCTTAACTGGGGATGTTTGAACTCGAGCGAGGTTAAATCGTGCCGGCCCGTTTGAGCAAGGGTGAGTCAGTG
>CAZCBS010000175.1:0-8696 GCA_964496965.1 uncultured Bacteriovoracaceae bacterium | reverse complement strand
TTTTGATCCAAAAGACTTAGCGATTTATAGCGAAATTGAGCCAGTGCTCAAAGTCGCTGACACACTCCAAGAGTTTGGCAAGGAACTTCGATTGGCGTTAAGCAAAACGTGGCGCTTTGGCGTCGATGGGATCCAAAACTGTACGACAGAACTCACTCGCTACGCACCTGGCACCTATCAAAAAGTCGCGTGTCAGACAGAACAGGGAGTAGTGATTAACCCTGACTTTTATTTTATTGCGTCTCCTAAAAAGGGGAAGCGCCGGATGTCGGAATCTAATTTGATTTCGGCTCTCAAGCAAAATCAAAAAGACGAGCTTCTTCACCAAATGTTACTTGGGGTCCATTACGGCCAAGGCATTAGTACCGACAGCATGGCGAATGTAATTGCCGTACTGACGCAAGAGCCTCCGCCTTCTGCAGCCGAACTTAAAAGCGTTCTTGAATCCAACGGTTTTGGAGTCTATGGAGCGAAAGACTTGGCGGACTGTCTACATAAGGTTGGAATTCCTGTAGCGCCCAATCGTCTACATGCAGATGTCGTCCCGGTTTTAGCTGAAGTCCAGAATATTGAGACTCCGTCTCCCAAGCCCTGTGTTTCAATGGATCAAATGACGCGACAAGAAGGCGCATCTTGCACCACAAAAGCCGGGATAGAGTTTATTCGATATCGCGACAGCAAAACTGGCTTATGGGGATGGAAAGACACCGCGTTTAACGGAAGAATCTGGTACGACTTCGTCGGAAATGATCTTAGTTTAAGAGATGCAATTTCCCTTTGTGCGGGTAGAGGAGGCCTGGAACTTCCGAGCATGTCGGACTATCAAACTGCGGAGGCGGATGGGTTCCGCGACGTGATCAGAAACATGCCACCGGACGCGGAGTTTCTAACCTCGACAAAGAAAACATACCACTTCAGTGCTAACTATACGGAAGAGGCCACTGTCATGTTTAATCCAAAACAAGGCAGTACAGAATCGCTCATCGGTGGTGACAGAGGTGCGGTTCGCTGTATTGGGAACTGAAATTCGAAAGGTCATTTTGTTTCTAGGGTTTTTAGTCAGCGCTGGCCAGGATGGTTAGCTCAACAGGTTGCGAATCATTCTCAATATGGGGACGCTCATCAGGCTATTGAAAATTTGATTTCCTAGACCGCTCGAACTATTTCGTTTTCTGGCAAATGTTTTCGGGAATTGCGGCGCTGTCAGATACAGACTAAATATTGAGTTATGCTTACAGTTCGCCCTCTTCAGCTTTCCGATATTCCCAAAATTGTAAAGTACTGGACCAGCGCCTCTTTGGAGGATTTAGAAAGAATGGGGGCCGACCCCGCCAAAATCCCTAGTCCCAGCTACTTTGAGCAAAATCTTCGACAAATTTACGAAACCCAGGATGGCGAGGCAAAAACCTATTACCTGATTTGGCTTGTCGATGGTGTCGCAGTCGGATTTTCGAGCTTAAAAAATATCGTTATAGGAAAAACCGGCGAAATGCATCTGCATATGTGGGAAGCCTCAATGAGAGGAAAAGGCCACGGAGCGAAGCTTTTTTGTCTTTCGGCAGTCGAATTCTTCCAGCGCTTTCAACTCGAGAAAATTAAATGTGAGCCTCGTGCGTCCAATCCTTTTCCGAACGGAATGCTTCGAAAAACCGGCTTTTGCTTGGTTGGATCTCGCGTCGCCGCCTCTTCTGAATTGAGCCTCGTCTGTGAACTCAATCATTATGACATCTTGAGATCTACAGCCGAAAGCTACCTGAAAACGATTGAGTAGACCGGCAAACCTGTACCATGACGGTCACGGGCCAGATCTTTTTGATCTCGAATCTCCGGCAATTGCGCCGGAGAAAAGTCCTAATGCTTCGTTTTCGGAATATCAAAATTAATAGGTGTCAAAGTTTTTGACGGCCAGTGTTTGCTCACCTGTATAGGCCGTGCATGTTCTTCAATTTGGCGTTTAATTCCTAAACAGCTAATTTCACGTCCGCTTTCCTGATGGCACGAAGCGTGAAGTTAATGTCGGTCGGAGTGAAAGGAAGTTAATTAAATGATAACGCTTGAAAAATTGATCTCTAGTGCAGCGATGTTTGCATTCACTTTTGTAATTGTAGGAGTCAGCTCCCCATTGCTTGCACGAGGAGAGAGCGACGTTGCTTCCGACTTCAGGGTCAGCTGTGTTCGTGCCCTAACGAACCCTACCGGCGATAAAGTCAACGCCTGCTCCGCCATCGGTCAAGAATTTGGAGTGGAATGTGTCGCGCATTGGGGTGATCCTAATTCCGATATGATCAGAGCGTGCGGAGAAGTGGCCAGTCGTGATGCTGCCGATTGCGTGAACGCATTGCGGGCAGGAAATTTCGATTTGATTAGAGCTTGTGCAAGCTTTGATAACCCTTATGCTCCTCGTTGCGTCAAAGAATGGAACCGGCCGTCACCCGATATCATTCGAGCTTGCGGCAGAGTGGCCAATCCTTATGCTCTCGGTTGCATCGATGCTTTGACCAAAGGTATTCCCGATACCATCAATGCCTGCGCATATGTGAAGGACCAGGTGGGATTAGATTGTGTCAATAATTCTCAAGACAAAACTTCGGATCGCATTCATCTGTGCTCCATCGTAGATTCTTTGCCAGACACGAACATCAATTGTGTTCATTGTAGCGCAGAACAGAAGGCGCAAAACATCAAAAGCTTCAATAAGTACTTGGACACGATGAACGAAGATTATGGACAAATGCAAACGAAGCTGCAAAAGGCTTTAAAGGATAATGGTTTTTTACATGTGGACCAAGACAACATCATGGCTTTGATGAACTGTAACATAGAATCACTCAAGGCGATTGAATTCATTTTAACGTACAAACACAATGGAAACGCGGTCCAAGTAGATCTCCCGAAAGCTCCAACTTGCGTCCGTATTTTTGAAAACTATGATGCTTACCTTTCCACAAGGGAACGTTGAAGATAGATAAACGTTTTTTACCTGCCGCAAAGGGAAAATAACAAATGAAGTACCTCTCTATTTTTATTGTCCTGAGAGTGCTCTTGTTGCCTACAATTTTATTCGCTGATCAAGACCAGATCGCAAAAGATTTGGGTTCTGATGTCGTGAGCGGATTTACTGAGGTCACGAGAAAGCTAGATGAATCAACCTCTGAGCAACCTTGTGACCTAGCTCGGTCTACAGAAAATAAGGATTTCTTAATCTCTGACTCCTTTGTTAAACAACTTGATTGTAAAACTCTGACGAGGGATAGCGTTTTTAGTAGTTTACAAGAAACTGCATTTTCTGAGGACAAGGGCTTTCTTTCACCTAATTACGAAAGCGGTGGTCTAGGTCAGTGTTGGGCGCTTGCCAGTGCCCAAAGAAGAATTTACTATTTAACTCGTTTCAATGTAAAGCACGCGAGTGATTCGATTAAGGCTGACAGTGTTGAAGAGTTTTTGAAAATGATTGGCAATGATAAGAGCGCAAACGTAATTGAAACTGAAAGTCTTAACATGAAAGACTACGGCGGCGCACCGTTATCGCCTTTAGCATCAGCAATTCACGAAAATAATCACGCCTATCAAAAAATCATTGAGTCCAATCAAAGGAGCCTGTTTTTTAGATTGAGGAATTTACCGCTTATCTTTGGGAAAATGGTCAAAGATTCAGATGAAAATACAAAAATGTTTAACGAGGTCTTAAAGAAATTTGATCGTGGCGAAAGGCCTTTGCTCATTAAACGACAAGAGGCAATGAGTCAGCACGTGATAATGGTTAAAAATATAAAGAAAAAAGGCGAAAATAATTACGTTTTTGATGTTTTCGATTCTCTGCTTGGGGGGCTTCCAACCGGTTTGGATAAATTTGCATTTAAAGATGGACAATTTTATCAAATAACAAAATCTGAAAAGATTGCTTCTGGGCCACTTGGATTCGTCATGCCTTACGATGACGACATGGATAAAATAAGAGAAATTTTGTACAAGTACTACAAAGGGTTATGCGATCAAAAACAAAAGTGATTTGCTGACCAGTTAATTAACCGTATCTTTCACGGTCACGCCTTGAAGAAGAAATTTCATGCATGCTACCTTTGAACGAGGCTACCGGAACAAGGGCGGCCATCAAGATAGCACGATTTCGGACCGTGATTCTTTCGGACATAAGCATCCCATTTCGTCTCGAAACACAGAGGCGATCGCGAACTTACGTCGCATTGGAAGACTCACGTTGTTTTACGAAAAAACGGATTTTTAGCTTTTTTGCCGAAGAAAAGTTCGGAAAAAAGTTGTGGTAAGTGGTTATATCGATTCCTAAAATTTCGACTCGATATACCGCAGGATGACCGGCGCTTACAAATCGAGCACCAAAGTAAAATAAACGTAGAGACTATCTATTCAGATATTTCTCAATGTCTGCAAATGAATACTAAAGTGTCCATAATTCACATAACGACTCAACGATTAGCAAACTCGTAAATCAACTCATTGACTCGATCGGGCTTTTCAAGCGGCACGAAGTGCCCGCAATCCGGAAGAACATTGATCTCCGCTCGCGGAGCATATTTTTCCATTCGAAGAATCGAATCGACAGAAACAATGCAATCGTCTTTTCCAGCGATGACGCTGATCGGGCATCGGATCTGCCCAATCTCTTTTGAGAGATTTCGACGATCCAATGTCGCCTTGAGCTGGCGGAGGTAAACTTCGCCAGCGTCTTGACCTGCCATCGAATGGATGAGCTCGCGTATCCCAGCGTTTTCGTATGAGCGCGGATGCAAAAACTGCTGCAGTCGTTTTTCGGTCAGTCCTTTGAACAGACCCTTCTCGATTTGCGGAAGCGCTTTTAGGATGATTTCTTTTTCGTGAGCAGGGTAGCCTTCGCTGGACGATCCGATGAGAACGAGCTTTTTCACCCGCTCCGGAAACTTCAGAGCAAACTCTTGAGCGACATAGCCTCCCATCGAAAAGCCGACGAGAACAAAATTCTCAAACGGCACATTCGAGACAGACTCTAGCATCTCTTCTAATGTGGATTGAGTTCGCAGATTGACGACAAGGCTATCTTTAAAAGCAGCTGTTTGATGATGCCAAACACGCTCGTCACAAAGAGTGCCGGGCAGAAAAACAAAGTGATTCATCAGCGAATCAATTCAGTCGCGAGGATAGCAATTGTGGCTATCTGAGCACTGAATGCAAATCAGGCGTTTGCAGGTTTCGCATTGGCTTTCGGCGGGTTCTCGTTTGCAGAAGAAGCACATATTCATATTCTGACGATATCCGCTTTGACGCGCATGCGCTACAAAAAGGTATGGCATACCTTTTTGTTAGAAGTAGAAGCTCATCCCAAAATTATGGGTGTTGGTCACCGACGGATCGAGGATGCGCTTGAGGCCGTAGTCCAGCGAGAACTTTGGGCCGACCCAGCCGACGCCGAAACCGTAGCCGCGGCCGCGAGCGTTTTGGAGCTCGGGAATATTGGCTGCGCGGAACATCCCGAAGCGGATGAAGAGATCGGTGAAAGGTGTAACCTCGAGACCATTCTCGTATCCGAAATTGGAGCCAGGGGCGTCGGGAGCGTAGTGCGGATCGAGATAGATCAGCATTAGGTTTTGGATGTTGAACTTGGTTCCTAAGACCGCTTCGCGATAAAGACCTTGATCCTTCACGCCATTGCTTTGGACGATGTTGTCGACCAGGAACGAGACGATGATGGTGTCGGTGACCAGCATAGTTCCCGAAGCGTTGAAGTCCTGAGTCCGTGAGCCGTTGCCCGAATTAGGGAGAACGATCTTGCCCCCCAAACCTAAGCTGATTTTTTCCAAAATGGCTTTGGATGCGCCGATATCGACGTACTTGGAATCCTCTCGAATCGTTAAACCCGCTCCCGCTTGGAAAAGCTCGGAATGCCCATCTTGGACAGAGTAATTGATCAGATGCCCGTGAATCGACTTGGACCCATCCGGTTGAGTGTCGCCGCCTTTGTAATAACCGTAGTTCACGCTTCCCAAGTAGGCGTGAAGAAAGGATGTAAACGACGGATTGAGGTAGATTGCGTCCGTCTGCATCGGTCCGGCGTGCCCAGAACCCCCTAAAGCAGCGGTTCGTGCGGACTGAAAGTCAGACGCAAATGCTGGAAAAGATGAAAGAATTAGAAGTGCAATAAGGTGGCGCATGGCGTTATCTTTTTTGTTTACATCGAGTTTAAAAAACGTTATGGCATGGCGCCATTATGACATTACGCAGGGAAAAGCTCGAAAGCGTCAAGGGATTATTGTTGAGTCGCCGCGAAGCGTTGGCTCGCGACTTGCGCCAAGCAACACAGGATTTTATCGACGATGAGCCTGCATTCGCGGATTCGGTCGATCAGGCTGCAGCCGACGTGGACCGGACCTTGTCCATGAACCTCAAAAACCGTGAGCGAGGCGTTCTTCGTCAGATCGACGAAGCCCTCCGTCGAATTGAGTCCGGTGAGTTCGGAAAGTGCGAGCAGTGCGAAGAGGAAATTTCTGAAGCTCGCATTAAGGCGTTTCCATTCACTACCCTTTGCATTGATTGCAAGGCCGAGTTAGAGTCCGAGCAACGTCGTATTTCGTCTGTTCGCGATTACGAGTAACTCGAGCTCATTAGGGGTAATAGTTTGAAGATCCGCAAAGCAGTCATTCCGGCCGCAGGACTTGGTACGCGCTTTTTGCCAGCGACCAAAGCGATTCCAAAGGAAATGATTCCCATTGTGGACACTCCGATGATCCAGCACATCGTCGAAGAAGCGGTGAGCGCCGGGATTAGCGAGGTCATTTTGATTACGGCCCGCCAAAAAGAGGCGATCGAAAATCACTTCGACTATAACTACGAGCTCGAAGATACCCTTGAGAAAAAGAACCAAACTCAGCTTGCCGAGCTTTCGCGCCGGATCGGAAAGATGTGCAATATCATCTCGGTCAGGCAGAAAAATCCGATGGGCCTTGGCCACGCGGTCCTTTGCGCTGAGTCCATTGTCGGGAATGAGCCCTTCGCGGTTCTTTTGGGCGATGACTTGATCGATTCGAAAGTGCCTTGCACGCGCCAGTTGATCGATATTTATGAGCGCGAACGGGCTTCCGTGGTTGGCGTCATGGAAGTTCCGAAAGAAGATGTTTTCAAATACGGAATCGTGGCTGGAAAAACGGTGAGCCAGGGTTTGACGCATGTCGAAAAGCTTATCGAAAAGCCTGCCGTCGCGGACGCTCCGTCGCGCCTGGCGATTCCGGGACGATATGTTCTGTCGCCTTCGATTTTCCACTGCTTGAAGGAAACCAAGCCTGGAAAGGGCGGAGAGATCCAGTTGACTGACGGACTCCAGCTTCTGGCGCAACGCGAGAAACTTTTGGCCTATCAATTTGAAGGAACTCGTTACGATACCGGCGATCGCCTCGGTTTTATCGATGCTACGCTGGCTTTTGCGATGAAACGACCTGAACTTGCTCCAGCCGTTCGCGAACTGATGAAAAAGCATTTGTCCTCGACCTGACAAACTGGGAAAATGGTGCGCATGTCCTTATCTCAGCGCGCTTTTAGATCAGTGGTTCCAGGGTTTTTGGTTTTGGCAAGTCTTGTCGGCGTTTCGTTGTCGGCATGGGCTTATATTCCGCCCGCAAGCTTTATTCTGCATGAGGTGGCGAAGAAGCATACCGGTTATTCGACGATTCGAGTTCGAACTCAAATCGTCGCCTTGGACGGGAATGGAAACCCGACAGGATTGCGTCTTCGCGAAACGACCTTCGTCAATTCCAAAGACCAATCGCTCCGTAGCTGGGTGACCGACGAAAGCGGAAAGATCCTTTACTCCACGGAACGTGTCGCGACGACCGCTTCGAAGTCCATGAAAACGCCGGTCGTGGCATCCGTTCTCTTTGATACAAACGCCGTTCGAATGGCTTCCGTTTTGAAATCAGCGGGCATTCAGATTCCGCAGGGAAAAAACGCCGACCTCACCGATGAGAATACGGGAGGAGGCAAGATGAGCCTTCGGCGGTGGAATCGTTCCGTTGCTTGGGTCTTGGGCAAGAATGCGCAGCTTTGGATCGAAAAAGACACCTTCATTCCGGTTCGCGTGATCGCTCCTCCGCGAATGGAGTCGCAGCTTTTCGACTTCCAGATGGAGAATTTTAAGAATTACGACGAATTTTCATATCCTCGCTTAGGAACGCTTTACGAAGTCGGAAAAAAGACCCCGATTCTCAAAGCCGAGCTCATCGATGTGGCCCTCGATCCAAACCTACCTGCGTCTGAGCTTCCGAAAGAGAGCGCGGAAGGATTTACGGATGCGGGTCAATCGGCCTCGTCCCAGGCTCGCGACTTGATCGAGACGTATTATCGGTTGATTCGGTGACGCAGTCTCAGCACATCCTTTCAGTCGCAATTCCTAGGCCCGTCGAAGGACTCTTCACCTATCGATTGCCTGAGGAAATGCTACCCAACGTTCAAGTGGGCGGATGGGTGAAGGTTCCGTTTGGTCGAAAAACGACTCATGCTTTCATCGTCGAGCCGCCGAAGTTGATCGATCAGCTTCCGTCGGGCCTGAGCCCTGAGAGTTTGAAGGACGTGCTTGAGGTCAGCGATCAAGGGGTCATCTTTACGAAAGACGTTTTGGACCTTTGCAAATGGGCGCATGAATATTACTGCGAGCCGGTGGGCGAAGTCCTAAACTGCGCAGCCCCGCCGTCGGCCCT
>CAZCBS010000174.1:6578-8767 GCA_964496965.1 uncultured Bacteriovoracaceae bacterium | reverse complement strand
GAGGTCTTTGATGAAGTCAGGGCTTCGATAGGCGGCGATACTTCCGGTGATTCCCACGCAGATTTTGAGCTTTTGCATTGGATGGTGGCCCCTTGGGGGGTACGTTATCACAAAACGAACCGGGGTTATAGCTTGGGTCATTTGGCACTTATTAAATGACAAATGAACTCGTCGCGCTACGAGTTTTCCGACTGTATCGATCTGCTTTCAACAAAGTGCTTTTCAGAAGACTTCATGTTTCAGCTGACAGATCGGGAGTACGAAGCTTTAAGGTACCAGATTGGCACCTTAGAGACAGCTCGTGGCTAGTCGCCCGGAGGGAGCAAGGGCTATCTGTTTAAGATTCCAAGAAGCAAACCTCACCAAGTCCAAAAGCCGGACTAATTGTCCTGATTTTGTTAGCGTTTTCAACGATATGAGCGCTGGTCGCGCCCGCTCCTTGCAATGGTTCCGCAAAACCACTAATAAAAAGGAGAGTCGTATGAAAAAGAAAACCGCGTCCAAACCAGAAGCTCAAGCTCAGTTCCCGCTGCAAGATAAAGATCTTCCAGCCACGCAAGGAATGCTTCAACTCGTTCGGCGCGAGCTTAAAGCCGAAATGAAAGCAGGGTTTCGACAGGTCGATGCGAGATTCGCGCAGATCGACTCGCGCTTTGCGCAAATGGACTCGAAGCTAGAGCTGATATCCTCCGATATTGCGCGAATCGGAGTTCTAGTCGAAGAACAGAACTCCAAAAATCGGATCTTGCTGGAAGCTCTCACGGGGCTTTGGCAACGCCAGGATCGTGTTGAAACGCGCGTCGATGAAGTCGAAAAGACGGTTCGCCCGATCTGAGTGTGATTCAGACCGGGCTTCGGATTTTTATCTAAAGTTTATGAGAATACTATCAATTGTTTTTTATCGAGCAGATTGCCGTTTCATATCGGTAATCGTCAGTTGAAATCCTTACCACTTCACTCGAACTCATGTTTTCAAGTAGAGCAGTTGGAATTGTCCACATTACGCCCGTGTCGAGAAGATAGTTGTTGCCAGCCACAGAATGATGGCGCACGCCAGCTTTCGTACCGTTCAGGATGAATTCTTCGCCATTGATTTGAACGTCGAAACGAAATTGCCCATAAATAAGGTTGTAGCCCGAGCAATCCATCGACACATCGGCCTGCGCCGAGAAAGAAGCCAAAAATAGAGCGCAAAACAAAATAAAGGTCTTCATAATCATACACCGCCTTTTCAGCGCATCTTTATTCGAGAATAGAGCCACCGAACAGTCAAGAGTTGGTTAAGAAACGACTCTTTCAGAGACACTTAGGGTCCGCGTTTCTAACTACCCAGAATCATACCGCTTTATCTCAGTAAAACGTTTGTTTGACTGAATCAAACAAACGTTTTATAAAGAGAGTATGGTCAAAATGAAGATTTTCAAGGAACAGAAGGCGGCTGAAGCGACGGATTCGCGACGACAGCTCTTGAATGCGGGAACCAAGCTTTTTGCCAAAGGCGGGCTTGAAGGGACTTCGGTTCGCGATATCGCGCGCGAGGCCGGTACTAATATCTGCATGATCAGCTACCATTTTGGCGGCAAGGAAGGCCTCTATCGCGCTTGCTTGCAAGAGTTCGGCGAGCATCGCCTGGAGCTCACGCGCGGGATGCTGGAGTCGCCCACTTCGCTCGAAGAATTCAAAGTCAGAATCAAAATTTTTCTTCAAGCCTTGATCGATACCAATGCTGAAACACCTGAGTTTTCTCAAATCATCGGAAAAGAGATCGAAGCCGGCCTTCCGGTCGCGGCGGATATTTTCGAAAAGACCTTTCTCGAAGCCAACCAAAATCTTTTGAGATTTTTTCGGGACGCGCAAGAGGCGGGTATCGTGCGAAAAGATCTCGATCCGATGTTTATCGCGAACATTCTTTACGGAACCGTCGCTCACTTGGCGCGGTTTCATATGGTTTGCAAAAAGTATTTTAAGAGCTCCATTACGGATCCAAAGAATCGCGAAAAACTCGTAGACACCCTTGTTGAGACTTTGATGAGAGGAGTTACCCATTGAAACGCAACTTAGTCACACACATCCTGATTCTTGCTTTGAGCTCGGTCTCGAGCTTCGTAACGCTGTCCGCATACGCGGCGGACGTGGCGCCAGCGCCAGTAACCGCGCTAAACCTCAAGAGCGCAATGAAAGAACCCCGG
>CAZCBS010000174.1:0-6568 GCA_964496965.1 uncultured Bacteriovoracaceae bacterium | reverse complement strand
CCCAATGTAACGGAACTTTGTACACAAAATCCTGGTTCTTGCTTTGGGGCTGGGCTTCGGGTTTGGAAAGGCTGCCGGATTACGCGGCGGACTTGGGGCCAGCGCCAGAAAGCGCGCTCAACCTCACGAGCGCACTGAAAGAAGCTCGGGCGCAAAATCCAGATTTGAAAAAAGTCGAAGCCGCTGAGAACGAGGCCTCTTGGGTTCCGCTTGAGTCGATCTCAACGAACCTTCCGCGCTTGTCGGTCAGCGCAAGTCATCTGATCAATGCTAAGTTTCAAGTTCTGGATTTGGGTACCAGTCAGTTTCCACTGATCTCGCCGTATAGCTTGGCGTCGCTCAACGTTTCTTGGACCGTGTTTGATGGCCTTCGTGGAATTAATTCCTATAAGGCCTCTCGCAAAGTCGCTTCGGCGGCGGAGCTTGAGCTTTCACGCGCGCAGTTTGCTTTGGACGAAACCGTGCGCTTGAGATTCTATCAAGCATTGGGTGCGCAGATCCTTGCGGATGTCGCGCAACAAAACGTGCGCACGCTTCAAGAGCACGTTCAAAAGACGCGTGAGATTTTGAATCGTGGAAGCGCGACCAAGTTTGATCTTCTCCGGGTTCAAGTGCAACTCGAGGAAGCGATGTCTGAAAAATCCGCCGCTGACGATAATGTCGTTTTGGCGAGAAACAATCTGGCGCTCGCAATGGGCATGGCGGACGATTCGCGCCCGTTGACGGGATCGTTGCCGATTCCGGATGAGTCGAATTTGTCCGCGGACTTGAAAGTCGATTTCTCGGATCGCAAAGATCTGGAAGCGCTTCGAAAGAGAGCGGATGCGGCTGAAAGCATGCATCAGGCTTCGTTCGGCCGATGGATTCCGAACGTGACCTTTTCGGCGGAAAAACAATATTACAACAACATCAACAAGGACCTTTCGGGTCCGTATCGCGATGCCTACGCGGTAGGTGTCCAGCTTTCGTGGAATGTCTTTGACGGCGGCGCGACGCTTTCGCGCAATTTTCAAACGCACTATCAAGCCCAGCAAGCTGAGGCCGCGGCCGAGTCGGCCACGCTTCAAGCTCCGCAACAGTTTGAGACTTACAGAAGGCGCTATCTTTATAACTCCGGTCTCTATCGCGCCAAACGTCGCGCGGTCGAGATGGCCGAAGAGAGCGTTCGACTTGCGACTTTGGGCTACAACGCCGGAACTCGAACCAGCACGGATGTGCTCGATGCCGAACTTGACCTGATCCGCGCTCGCGCGGGCGTGATTCGCGCCCAGGTCGACGGATCCGAAGCTTTGATTAATCTTGAACTTGCAGCAGGGAAAGGACTTACAAAATGACGCTAAAACAGATGAGCACCAAGAAAAAGGGCGTTTTAGGCGCGATTACCGCGGTCGTCGTGATCCTGGGCGGATACATGCTTTGGGATCACTTGACCTATATCAGCACGGATAACGCGCAGATCGGGGCGCATGTGACGATGCTCTCCTCGCGCGTCAACGGAACCATTCAAAAAGTTCTGGTTGAAGAAAACCAGCACGTGAAGGCCGGGGATGTTCTCGCGCAGATCGATACGTCGGATTACTCCAATGCATCAGCCGCCGCTCAAGCGGACGTCGCATCGCTTGAAGCTCGTACTCGCGAAGCTGAAGCGAATTACAAACGCTCGGATAATCTTTTCAAACAGCAAGCGATCAGCCGCGAGCGATTTGAGGCAGCGATGGCTGCATTTAAGGATCTGACCGCGAAGACTCAAGCCGCGAAAGCGAAGTTTGAGCAAGCTGCGTTGAACGTGTCCTACACTCGAATCATCGCACCAGCGGACGGAACGATTGCTCGCAAATCCGTTGAGCCAGGCCAGTTCGTTCCGGCAGGGCAGCCTTTGTTCGGTTTTGTGGCGTCGAAAGAGCGTTGGGTGACTGCAAATCTGAAAGAAACCGAGCTTGCCGGCGTGAAGATAGGCAATGCGGCGCATGTCGAAGTCGATGCAATCAGCGGAAAACGGTTTCACGGCACAGTCGAAAGCATCAGCCCGGCGACCGGAGCGGTTTTCAGCTTGCTTCCGCCTGATAACGCGACCGGGAACTTCACGAAGGTCGTTCAACGCATTCCGGTGCGCATTCATTTAACGGAGCTGAGCGATGAAGACGTCGAACGCCTTCAAGCCGGGCTCTCTGCTGCGATCTCGATTCGGATTCGTTAATACGCGAAAGCGTATTCAGCGTTTACATCGGATTGTTTGACCAGCGCATCCGGCCGTTTTCGTAACCCTTGCCGGTTTCACGAAGCTGCGGATCGACGGTCACGCGATCGTCGAAGACAAAGCAGTCGCCGCGATAATGCGCTCCGCCGATGAGCTCGAAGTATTTCAAGATCCCGCCTTCCAGCTGGTAGACGTCCTTGAAACCTTCCTTGGCGGCGAGAGCCGTCGCTTTTTCGCAACGGATTCCGCCGGTGCAGAACATGACGACTGGCTTTTCGCGCTTTTCAGGTGACACTTCCTTGAGGCGATCTCCGAACTCGCGGAAGTTCTTGAGATTGAAGTGCTCGGCCTTTTCGAAGGTTCCGGCTTCAATTTCATAGTCATTGCGAGTGTCGATGACGACGATATCGCGATTTTCATCGAGCCATTTTTTGAACTCCGCCGGAAGCAGGCGCTTGCCGGTAAATTCGGTCGGGCGAACGTCTGGGCGGCCCATCGGAATGATTTCTTTTTTGATCTTCACCAGCATGCGAGTGAAGGGGATTTGAGTGGACCAGCTTTCCTTGATTTCGAGGTCGGCGAACTCGGATTCTTCTCTGAGCTCCGAGACGAACTGGCGGATCGGGGCTTCTTCGCCCGCGAGAAAGCCGTTGATCCCTTCGGCACTGATCAAAATCGTGCCGTGTAAATCCAAAGAGATACAACGCTTGCGAAGGATGTCGCGTCTTTCGGTCAAAGCTCCCAGTTCGGCGAATTTATAGAATGCGATGTTCAGGTAACTCATAGACTCTCCCTACCACGTCAAACAGTTCTCTCAAATCTTGCTTGGTTTTCAAGATGTCGAACCACTCGAGCGGTTTGCGCTGATGCGACATCCTAACCCATTGCTTGATTCTTTGGACAACATAGCCTTGTTGTCCGGGCTTTCTCGAATACTGATCGCTGAGCTCCGCGAAGCGCTCCAGGATCGGCTTCCATCCTTCGAATGCGGGGATGGGGGCGGGAAGCCCAAGCTCTCGAGCAATCTGAAGCGGCAGCATTGGATCTGCAAGAGCTGATCGACCCAGCATAAAACGCTCCGAACCTGTTTCGTCTCGGCAGCGTTTGAAATCATCGAGCGTCCAGATATCGCCGTTTGCGACGACCGGGATTTTCAAGCGCTTACGAACTTCACCAATCGGTTTCCAATAAACCGGAGGTTGGTAGGCTTGCATCCGAGTGCGAGCATGAATCGTGATCCAATCGGCGCCGCCCATCGCGGCTCGTTCGGCGTTTTCGTGGATCGGATCAACAGAATCCCAACCGAGTCGAAGCTTAGCTGATACGGGAATCGATTTTGGAACCGCCTGACGAACAGCGCGGACGATCGATTCGATTCGCTCCGGATACTTTAGCAAAGTGGCACCGCCGTCATGCCGGTTGACGGTAGGAGCCGGGCATCCAAAGTTCAGGTCGATCGCATGAGCGCCTAACTCATAAGCGCGAACGGCGGATGCGGCGAGCACTTCTGAGTTCCCACCCAGGAGTTGAATATGAACAGGGATTCCGGAAGGGGTTCGGCAACCCGTTTCGAGTTCAGGAATATGCCGGTAAAAGACATGGGCAGGCGGAACGAGATCGTTCACACGCAAAAACTCGGACACGCAATAAGTAAAGCCCCCACGCTCAGACATGAGAGCGCGCATCGGTGCATCGGTCACACCTTCCATCGGTGCGAGCGCAAGAGCTGGGTCTAAAAGGGAGTTTGCTGCCGTCACGGAGGCTTTTTATCAGGAAATAGGACGCTGTGCCATAACCTTTGCCATCAGTCTTGAACTGATTCCAAAAGGTTTAAAGCGATGATAGCCTGGGCTCCATGACCGAACTGAACCCAACCCTGCATCCAGCCTTTTTGGCCGAAATCAAAAGCGAATTTCCAGCCGACTTTATGACCCAAAAGCCTGAGGAACTCATGGCTTACGGCAAGGATTGGACAAAGGTTTATCCTCCTAAGCCCTCGGCGGTGGTTTTTCCGCGAACGACCGAAGAAGTCGCTCGGTTTGCCAGGCTCTGTTCCAAATACCAGGTAGCGATCGTCCCGTCTGGAGGGCGGACAGGCTTAGCGGGTGGGGCAGTCGCGGCAAACGGCGAAGTCGTTTTGAGCATGACCCGAATGAGCCGAATGGGCGAAGTCGATACGCTTTCTCAAACGGTTCGTGTTCAGGCGGGTGCGGTCACCGAGGCGGTTCATCATCACTGCGCTCCTCACGGACTGACGTGGCCGATTGATTTTGCATCGAAGGGCTCAAGCCATGTCGGCGGCAATATCGCGACCAATGCGGGCGGCGTGAAAGTCATTCACTACGGCATGACTCGAAACTGGGTTTTGGGAATCCAGGTCGTCACGATGAGCGGCGAAGTGCTGGAGCTCAACGGCGCTCTCGAAAAGAACAACACCGGCACGGATCTTCGCCAGCTTTTCATCGGAAGCGAAGGCACGTTGGGAATCATCACTGAGGCGACGCTCAAGCTTGCCCGTGTTCCGAAAGCGCTCGATGTTTTCTTTTTCGCCGTGGACGATATGGCGTCGGTGTTGAAGCTTTTTCACGAGGCTCGTCGTGCGCCATTCTCGCTCATGGCATTTGAGACGATGACCCATAATTGCATCGACGCGGTCTCAAAGCATCTGAAGCTTAAAGCGCCTTTCGAAAAGGCTTATGGCGCTTATGTTCTGATGGAAGTGGAGCGTCCGACCTCCGCGGATGCTCAAGAGGTTTTGGATCAATGGTTGTCGGGGCTTTTTGAAAAAGGCCTGGTTCACGACGGAACGCTCGCGCAATCTCCGCGCGAGGCGCGCGATCTCTGGGCGCTTCGCGAAGGCACACCGGAAAGTATTTTTCACATCGGCTTTTTACATAAAAACGACATCTCGCTTCCCGTCTCGACGCTCGACGATTTTGTGCGGGATATGTACGAAATGTTCTCCAAGCGCCACGGCGGATTTGAGATTTATCTTTTCGGGCACATCGGCGACGGAAATCTTCACGTCAATACGATGATGCCTGCCGGGATGAACCGTGAAGAGTTCCTCCACCAATGCCATCAGGCGGACGAAGATTTGTTCCGGATCGTGCAGAAATACCAAGGCAGCATTTCCGCCGAGCACGGGATCGGGCTTCTCAAGAAAGAATGGCTGAAATACTCGAGATCAGCCTCCGAGCTTGCGATCTTGCGATCGATCAAGACGGCGCTGGATCCGCAAGGCCTTCTCAATCCAGGCAAAGTTTTCGATCACGCTTCCAATTAATAGAGGATGCGCGTTTTGATCGATTGCTTGAGGCCTTCGATGGCTTGCTTCACTTCGAGTGAAAGCTGACGATCGGTTTCGAGCACGAGGTAGCCGATCTCGGAATCCGTCGCGAGAGTCTGGGCTTCGATGTTCGCGCCGAGGTCCGAGATGATTCGGTTGATCTCGCGCAGAACGCCCGGAACGTTGCGATGGACATTGAGAATGCGATGGCGTTCGCTCGTTGGAGCGACGTCGACGTTCGGGAAGTTCACCGAGCGAAGCGTGGAGCCATTGTTCATGAAGCGAAGCAGAGTTGTCGGAACTTCTTCGCCGATATTGGATTGCGCTTCTTCGGTCGCGCCTCCGATATGCGGAGTCAGAATCAAGTTCGGCAATCCCTGAAGCTGCGTGACGTAATCGCCGGTATTGGTTTCGGGTTCTTCCGGGAAAACGTCGATGGCAGCGCCCGCTAAATGCTTGGATTGGATCGCCTTGGATAATGCATCGATGTTAACGACGGTTCCGCGGCTGGCATTGATGAGATAGGCGCCTTTCTTCATCTGACTCAGCTGCTTTTCGCCGATCATCTCATGAGTCAGAGCGGTTGCCGGCACGTGAAGCGTGATGAAGTCAGAGGTTTTTAAAACTTCATCCAATGTGTTGCAGCCTTTGGCGTTACCCATCGGGAGCTTCGAGATGATGTCGAAAAAGATCACGCGCATTCCCATCGCTTCGGCGAGAGTCGAAACCTGTGTTCCGATATTGCCGTATCCGATGATGCCCAAGGTCTTGCCGCGAACTTCAAAGCAGTTGGCCGAGACTTTTTTCCAGGATTTTTGATGCATCTCCATGCTTCGCTGGCCCAGCTGGCGGGAGAGCATGATGACTTCGGCGATGACCATTTCGGCGACGCTTCGGGTGTTTCCGAATGGCGCATTAAAAACAGGGATTCCGCGAACTTTTGCAGCCTGAAGATCGACTTGATTGGTGCCGATACAGAAGCAGCCGACGGTCAATAGTCGTTTGGCTTCGGCTAAGACGGCATCCGTGATCTGGGTTTTGCTTCGGATTCCCAGAATATGAACGTCTTTGATTTTTTCGAT
>CAZCBS010000173.1:0-8885 GCA_964496965.1 uncultured Bacteriovoracaceae bacterium | reverse complement strand
CTGATCCGCTTGCGTGGTGAACTGAGTGACGCGACGAGGTCCAATGGTGCTCTTTTCCTTTTGAAGGCTTGAGGCGGCCCCTGCTCGCGATTCAGTGCTTAAGCGGGAATCGGTCTACATCTTGACCAAGCTGGATTCGATTTGAGGAACCGCGTTCGCTGCTTCAGCGGCTTTGGCTCGAATCGCCGCCTCGTCACGAGTTTTAAGAAACGCTTTCGCCTCGTCGGTTGTGCTGAGCTCACGGATATCGCGAGGACTTGTGCCCGCTTTGAGCGCGCGACGAGTTTCGAGAGTCACCAAGATTCTGACTTTAAGCGCATCCAAAGCTTTGGATGCCTCGAGGTCTTTTTGCAATACTGAGAGCTGTTCTACTCGTCCCGAAATAGCGGCTTCTTTCTTAGCCGGCGAGTTCCAGGAGAAGATCTTCGACATCAGTCCGGAAGAAGCTCCAGAAGAAGACGATGCAGCGGTCGATGCGGGCGCTGCCTGGGTGATTTCTTCCCAGGATTCCAGAATCGCAGCGCTTCTCTCATCTATGGATTTTTTTCGATCAAAGAGCTTGCCGCCGTTGGCGGCTTTGGGCATCTGATCGGTTTTCTTCGCGTAACCGGTGATGTCTTTTTCCAGCGTTTTGATCAGATGAACGGGATGCCGATTGAGCTCCGCGTTTTTCAGCAATCTTCCGCGGAAACGAAGCTGCTTCGCAGCGGCCCAAGAGCGAAAGGCAGCGATCTGCTCAGGAGTGCGGCCGGTCGCGATCAACGCTTTTTCGCAAAAGGACCAGGTGTATGCGAAGGCGTGCATCAGCGGGTTTTCTTGTACTGTTGGAGAAGCCTTGACCTTGTATAGACCGATGAGTCCGAGGATCAAGGTGCCGGTGAACAATGCCTTTCGGCCCTTGAATTTCTCAAGGCGAGCCTGAGTTCTCATCGAATCGATTTCAGCGTCGCTGAAAACTTTGCTCTCCTTGGCCCAGGAGTAAAATTCGGACTCGCTGACTTGCGAGAGGATCTTGCTGACCTCAGGGTCGTTTTGAAGAAGCTCAATATTGGCGTTCGGATCGAGATAGGCCTGATCCAGGCGATCGATCAAAAGCGAAAGGCTTCCTAGGAACAAAAGCTGATTCGTCCAAGAGTCGCCCAGCGCCTTGCTGTTCCATTGATCAAGTAATGCAGTTCGGCGGATGGCCAGAACTTCGCGAAGCCTGAGAACAGAAAGCGTCATCGGCTGCTTTCCTGCTCGAATCATGCGGAAAGATGCGAAAGGAGCGCCGAGCGTATCGATTGAGGTTTCGGAAAGCGCGGGTTGTCCCAAAGAGCGAATTGCCTCGGGAAACTCATGGCTGCGAAGATAGATCAGTGAAAGCGGATTGGTGGCGCCGTATTCGTGAACCATTCCGTTCGCGGGATCGAAGGATAGAAGAAGCGTGCCTCCCATTTGCGGATCACGGAGCAGGGCGATTTTTCCGTTGCCCATCACGTTCAAAGGTTTGTCGGCATGAAGCGCTGAAACCAGATTTTGTTCCGGAAGGGATTCGCTCGCAATACTCTTGGATGCGGATGCATCTTCGGAAGCAGAGCTTCTAGCTTTCGACAGGACGACCGGATAGATATTGGCCGTGCCGTTAGAAGACGGCATCGAGACCATCAAAGTCGTGACTTGTCCGTTCGAATATGCCGCAAAATCCAGCGGTGTTCCCGCGGGAAGCTCGCCATCTAATGAGAGAAAGCGAGTGCCCACCGTTCCAACCTTGGAGCCACTCGATTGAATGGTTTTGAGATCATTTTTCGAAATGACATCCACGCCTCGGCTGCGAGGACGAAAAAAGTAGACCGTGTCCGCGTCCATCGCAATGCGAGTGACTTCTGGAGATACGGGCATCGAGAATGCCTTGGAATCCGTCCAAAGGACCAAGGTGTGAGCTTCGGAGTCGAACTCTGCATGCCAGTTCTCCATTGAAGAGGAGCTCGAGGCCGCGACAGAGGCAGCAGGCGCTTGCGAGGCCGATAAGCGTTGGACGGGTAAAGCAATCTGAAGAATCAGGATCGCAACCAAGGTTCGCTTGAGGAGAATCAACTTAGGTTCGAGCTGGGCAGAGGTATCCATGTCTGGGCTGGAGTGCAATGGATGTACCGCCCCATGTCAGAGGGGAATTTTAGGTGCAAGGGCTTAAACTCATGAGAGTTTGTCTGGAAATGACCGCAGTGAAGTTCGGACATGAACCCTGTCAAAAGTACACGTTAAACAGCAACTGTCTAAAACTTAGACAGTCTTGGATTGGCCTAAAATATCCGCAAGCTGCTTCTCGAGCTCGTGGATCCGAGCTTGGTAAGCCGCCGCATCGGGAGGCTCGCGACGTTCTAAGATTTTTTTTCCGAGAAGCTCCATCAAAGATTTGTTTTCGCTCTTGAGGTGCTCAAGCTCTTTTCTGAGAGAGCCCATCTCTCCCATCTCGCGCTGGCGAATCTCTTCTTTGAATTTCTCGTCGAGGCGGGCAGAGCCCGCTACGCCTGTTTTGATATCGGGAACTGGGCCTGCAACAGGGGCTTTTTCAGGCGGAGTCGGAGGTTTCGGCGCGGAAAGCTCCTTGAAAAAATTCAAAGCCTGCGCGGTTGTCAGAAAAGTGACCGCAAAAGGAGGCTTGGCGAAGCTATCGACCTTTTGCTTGGTCTCAGGGTCGAGCCCCGAGATGACGATGTCACCCGACAACTCGTTGGCCAGAAGCTTCAGTCTTCCTAGTTCTCGAAGAAGCTCAGCGGGGACGGACTTCGGCGTCGTAAGCTCAAGGACGATGCGGTTTTTTCCATTTTTGAAAATCTGCGTGATTCCCGCCCGCAAGACATCTACGTTCTTCGGGCTATCAAGCTCCGAGATCGTGAGGACCTGGACGTCGTTTTCGGCGCGCAGCTTGAGCTTCATTAGGCGAGAGTCATCCGGTAGTAAAAGAGTTTCATCAAATCACGACGGGTAATGATGCCGATGAGTTTGCCATCGCGGCTAATGACGGGAAGACGACGAAATCGCGTTTGCATGAAGAGCTCAAGAATCTCGCCGAGCTCGGTCTTTTCGCCGATGGCTTTGACTTCGGTCGAGTAACGAATCGCTTGCTTGAACGTTTCCGGTTTCTGTTCGCCGCTCTCGTTGATCTGAGAGATTACGTCGTAGTCGGAGAATACGCCGACCATCTTTCCCTCTTCATCCACGACGGGAAGACCCGTGATTCGGGAGTTGACCAGGAACTTGAGGGCCTCCTCGATGGAAGTGCCTTTCTTTACGCTGATGATCTCGGTCGACATAATATCTCGAGCTAAAGTTTTCATAGATACAATAAGGATAAGGGAGCCTGGAAATTCCTGCAATGTTTCCTGCACTCATTGACTTCCTCGTGGATTGGCTTACGCTTGAAGAATGGGCTCCGAATCCATTGCCGCCCTTTATCGCGACTATCTTGAGCCCATGACGCCGGGACCGATGATCCGCGACCTCCTGGAGGCAAGCTTCGATCCGGAGGTCCAGGCGCCGAAGCTCGCTGAGATCATCGAAAGCAACCCGCTCTATTCTCATTATTTACAAAAACTCGACATTCTTCAGGAGAAAGTCATTCAGTGGAGGCAGGACTTTCCGGAAGAGCAGGGCACCGAGCGGCTGACTCGCTTTATCGTTGTGCTTTTAGGTCCTTCGGCCATCCGAAACGCGATTCTTGCGATCTGGATCAATCGACATGCCGGCCAGGGGCTTCCTCGTAAGGAAAAGGTGCCTTTTCTGGTGCTTCCTCGCATGCAGCTCCGCTATGCTTTAGCGCTCTCGGACTATTGCGACGAGCATCAGATCGCTCATTCGGATCTCGCTTATTTGGCGGGGCTTTGTTTTGACTGGGTCGCGGCTCTTTTGGAGAAAAAGGGCGGGGCGGTCAAATCCGAGAAAAAATATCTTGAGGAAATCTTTCCTGAGGCGGTGAAGTCCGCGCGCTTGGCTTATGAGCTTGCCCATATTCCCAAGAAAATGGTTTTAAGCCGATATATCTTTCCTGCTGTTTTGCTCGTTCATCTCGGCAAAGTTCTCATGTCTGCTTCGTATGGCAAAGACAGGAGCGGTGGGATCGGCTGGAAAGATTTCGTTAAGCTCTGCGAAAGCCACGGGCCGCGCTCGCGCTTGGCCTACCAGGTATTGGAGCATCAAAAGTTCGCGTGGACCCATTCGGATGCCGCGGCACTTTGCGCTCTCGTTTTTTCGCAACTGACGCCGGCGGAGAGTGCCATTCGATTTTATCTCAATCCAAGCATGCTTCAAAAAGCGGATGCCGAGGCTTATGAGCTGGCCCTGCTGATGTTGACCGCCATGACGATCGCGAAATCGGGGAAAAACGGATTAGGCTCAGGCGATTATGCAAATCTTGCGAAAATCGGTATCACGGAAGCGGAGCTGTCGGCGACCCTTCAGCGCCTGAAAGGCAAGAGCAAATGAGTCACGTCATTTATCCGACTTGTACTTCGTGTCGCGATTGCGTTGCGGTGTGTCCGACAGAAAGCATTTTTTACGGCCTGAATCAATTTACGATCGATCGAGAAACTTGCCATGACTGCGGCATTTGCGTCATGGTCTGTCCGGTTAACGCGATTCATCGACTGAATTTAGATCATGCGGAAGCTGCCGCGGCTGAACCCGTTGAGCACGAAGAAGACTAATCCGCTTTTCAGCGAACTGCGAAACGCAAATCATCCGCAGCAAGCCGTGCAAAAATCCATATTCTGATTTCGCTCGCGCGTCATTTTTCGCCTCAAAAACCTCTTAGATTTTAGGCTTTGCGCCATTTCAGCGTTTTGACGGCTCAGCCGAGCGCTGGCATTTCGGTTGCACATGCCCGACGCGCCCATTAGGGGCAGAGCACAATTAAAAACCATGAAAAAGGGAAAATGATGAAAAAGCTTCCAATGTCGATGTGGGCAGGTGTTTGTGCAATGAGTTTCGCGATGAGCGTGACCAGCGTTTTCGCAGGGAACAAAGACGATGGCAACAAGGTAGGCCCAACCCAGGCAATCAGCATCGAAGAGTTCAAGGGCCGTTGCTTGCATCCATCGGACTACGATAAACAAGTCGCGCCTGAAAATATCTCGATTTCTTGCACGAATGTCGAAACCGACTTTGTTCCAGAGGCTCCAGGTTCTTTCGCGATGGCAAGCACTCGCCATGTTACCGCGGGCGTGTTTTCCAGCAAATGGCACGTTGGCGGAATGGACGCAAAGGATGTTCCGGTTCAGCAAAGAAACGGCAGCTGCCTTCGCTTCAAAGAAGTGGAGCGTACTTTGACTGAAGCTCGTCAGGTGTCTTGCCCTGAGATCGTAGCGATGAAGGGCGATATCCAGGAATATTGCATGTCCGTGCTCGATAGTTCCAAGGCTCAACATCCGAAGATGATCGACACCAAAGAAACCGGTCGTTTGATCGATACTTGCGGCGGAATCTCCGTTACCAGCACGGGTTCTGGAAAAGGCCTCGAGTAAGGCTCGCTTCATCAAAGTGATTTTTTGATACGTGGCGGGCGAACTCAATTCGTCCGCCACTTTTTTTCGGTCTAGAGGGGGAAAAATCGTGGCAAATTCATTTTCGTCTTGGGTAGCAGTGGGAGTTTTCGGGATTTTTGGACTCAGTGCTTGCGGAGGCGTGAACAACCCGCCTACGAGCGAGGAAGGTGCGCTTCCTTGGACCTATTCCGGCTCTGGCGTTGTCACGGACGTTTATGGATTGGCGCATGTTCGCCAAGGCAGCTATTTTGCCGAGGCCAAAGTGAAGCCTTGGTCATCCTACTGGTTTCCTCATTCGGACTCCTCGCTTTACGAGCCGATCGGCGGAAGCAGTGAGCTTTCTCCTCTTCAAAAATACGATCAGTGGGCGAAAAAATCGAAGAAAACAGACACGACCGCCGCGGCTTACGAGAAGTCCGCGACGGAAAATCGCGAAGCCGATTCTTGGGCCGGGCTCTGCAACGCTTGGTCAAAGGCATCGATCATGGAGAAAGAGCCGGCTTTTCCGAAGCCGGTCGAGGTCGACGGAATCAAATTCAGCTCATTCGATCTCAAAGCATTGTTGATTAAAACTTATGATAACACGGTAGGTTTTCAGAATTTTGGAAAGCGCTTCAACGGTGAGCGAAACGACGACTTCAACGATATCAGCCCCGACCAGTTTCATCGCATTGTTCAAACGGAGCTATTCGAAAAAAACAAGCCTTTCATCATGGATCGGGATCCCGGAATTCAGGTTTGGAACGTGCCTGTATTCAAGGCTGAGGTGGTGATCGCGCAAGATCCTTCCAATGCCAATGTCATGCACGTTCGAACCACGCTCGGAACAGCGGGCACTCGCGACGACACGGGCTTCATTGGAACCTGGCAAGTGAACTACGAATATTTTTACGATCTCTTCGGAGTCACCTTGGCGGATGGGAGTTTTGAAGTTCGCGCTGGCGCGTGGACCGGGGCTTCTCTCGACAATCATCCGGATTTTGTGACTGTGATTCCGGAGAAAACCGTTCGTCAAAGCGACAATCCCCAGTTGAAAACGGAGTGGGTTGACGAGATTCTCGCCAAAGCGCGCAAGACCCGAATGAGTTTCATGAGTGCCGACTTTAGCCAGTTTGTGTTGTTTTAGATTGAGGCCATCCGTGGCCTCGGGGTCACGTGATCCCTAACGCGTGCACCGTTCCCATTCGAGGGTGCAACCTGCACGGTCAGCGGCATAAGTGAGGCCGTTGATCGATTTATAGATTTTTTCAGCCAGAGCCCGATCTTGGAGGCGAGTGCAGGTTTCGCCTCCTTCTCCGGGTTCAAAGAGCGTAATCTTAGTGCCGTCGTCGCGCACGACGGTCGCTGTGCCGTCCATGCAAGCGCGATAATCGATCGGTATGCAGATCTTTGGATTGGTCGATGAGAGTTGCGCTGCCGCGGCGTTCATATTCGTCGCGAACTCGTTCCATTCTTCAAGCGACATCGCGCCGTCTCCGGGGCGGCTGCAGGAGTTCTTTGTTGTTTCGTAATGTCCGGTGGCGGTGACTCTTGTTTTCGCCAGATTGGCGTCGATCGAGATTTCAGACCAAGAAGAGGCGTAAACCTGGCCCACGGATGTATCAGCCAGTTCGGCTTTTTTCGAACTGTTACCGCATCCTGTAAGGATTGCTCCTATTAAAACAGCTACGATGAGGTTCATTCCACGGCACCTCTTTAGGGCTCGGTTCGCAGGCAAGCGAGCTGCAACCGAGGGGCCATGGGTAATGTGAAATCGTGGGCAAAAAAAGAGGCTTGCAGGAGTTTCCCGCAAGCCTCGCTGAGTCAATCGACTTGAGTCAGTTTAGGTTATTGATGAGTGCTCGGACTCGCTGGAGCATTCGTGTGTGCCACGGCAGGAGCGGCTGCTTTGATTCGGCATACGCCTTGTTGGCAGTGAGGCGTTGCTGAGCTCGACATAAATCCATCGCAGTTGCCAGCGTTTTCGGTGGATGCGCCGCATGCTGCGAGCGTTGCTTTAAATGCTTGAATCAAAGCATTTTGCTTCGAGATCAGGGCTTTGTTGGAAGCCACCACGAGAGGCATTGCTTGCGAGCAAGAGTTCGTCGTTACCCATTGGTCGCCCGATGGGGGCACGGCGGCAAATCCATCGTCGACGAGAACGCAGTCAGAGTCCGCGGTGCAGCTTTGAACCGAGGCATAGAGACTTTGAAGCGAATTGACTTGTTCCGTACAAGCGTTCGGGAAAGGGGTTGGGTAGTACGAGGCCGCGAGGTCCTTGATTGCTTGATGCAATTCGGACGCGGCTTCGTTGTTTGCAGTTTGAAAGCAAAGCTGAGCATTGCGAGTCTGAGCCAGAACTTTCTCTTTTCCTTGCTGCGTGAGAACAAACTTATCTTCTTGCGAATCGCTGAGTGCTTCGCAAGTTTCTTCTGGAGTTGCCGACGCGGCATTGGCAGCAGCTCCTGGAGCGGAGAGCGCCGAGATTCTTTCATTCAAATATTGAAGCTCTTCGGGCCTCAGCGTGCCAGTTGCTGTTTGGCCTGCGGGAGCGGGTCCAATCAAATATTTGCCATCGGCGGTAATTGTAAATCCGTAGCCCGCAACGCATCGTGCTACGTCTCCGGCGCATTTGCTTTGGAGCGAAAGTTTCCAAAGTGGGCTCGCCTGTGCCTGTGCAGGTGCCGCGGCGGGTTTATCCTCGGAGCTCAATAAACAACCCGAGATTGCGGTGCTCAATCCAAGTACGGCCATAATTGCAAGCGTACGTTTCATTCAGATCTCCTCCTTATAAGAGATGCGGTGGAAATTTCGATTATCCATTGCGTGCGCTGATTCGATCTTGCGTTTGTCGCAATACCGTCCAACGCTACGCAGCTGGCGCGCCTGTTGTGCAAACGATATGCCGCAGGTACACTCATTGAGATGCGCAAAGGTGGATGGAGTAGGTTCCTTTACATCAGTCTTTTTTTTGGAATGGCGCTTCCCGGATGCTCGAGTGTCGAGAAAGAAGAGCAGGAACGGGGGCGCGCTTGGGTCAATCAGCTTGCGCTGATAAGTTTGCATTTTCGCAGGCCTCAAGGAGCGAGCGCGGATTCAGAGGCAGGCCCTGGAGGAGAAGATTATCAGAGTCATCCTTTGCCCAATTCGCGGATCGATTGTGAACCCGCCGAGAAACTTTTTAAAGATCTGAAGCTCGATGCGATTCGATCGTGCCTGAACTCTTCAAACTTGAGCACTCAAGATTTCATTTTGGCTTACAGCGTCCAGTAATTCATTCAACCCGTGCTTTTTTTGAGCAAAGAGGCGATCAGGAAGACGCAACTTCAACCACCACCGTCAATCGCCGACCTAATGCCCGAGGCTCCCGGCCCTCGACAGGCC
>CAZCBS010000172.1:0-8916 GCA_964496965.1 uncultured Bacteriovoracaceae bacterium | reverse complement strand
GTACCGCAAATGCGAGATGGCGACCGTGTTCAATTCCGGATTGGAAGCGAGATAACGTTCTTTCAATGCGACTTGCTTTGACGCAAGCCAGCGCTCGGCTAATGGAAAACGAAACTTCCACGCAACCACGCCGACAATCATCCAGATTCCCAAATAAACGGCGGTTCCACGAAAAATCCATCTCAGCATTCTCGTTACCATCCCTCATCTTTTTTACTTAGGGTTTGCTTAGGGTTAGCTTAACGACAGAATCACGAACTCGCTACTGAGTCTTTGTTCTCAAAGAATTTCTTTGCTACATTGAGATCACAATGAATCAATTACAACGCACCGCGCAGTTGAATCGCGCATTGGCCTTATCCAACGCATTGAATGAACGCATTCTCGTTTTGGATGGCGCCATGGGAACCGCCATTCAATCCCGAAATCTCTCGGCTTCGGACTTTGGCGGTGCCGATCTTGAAGGTTGCAACGAGTACTTGGTCATCAGCCGCCCGGATGTGATTCGCGAGATTCATGAAGAGTACTTGAAATCGGGTTGTGACATCATCGAGACCAATACTTTCGGCGGAACGCCGTTGGTCCTCGACGAGTACGGATTGGGATCACGCACCCACGAGATCAATCTTGCCGCGGCGGAACTTGCGCGCGAAGCAGCCGACCGATTCTCGACTCCTGAGAAGCCTCGCTTTGTCGCCGGCTCCATGGGTCCAACGACGAAGGCGATCTCAGTCACTGGCGGCGTGACCTTCGAATCGCTTCAGGAAAACTTTTACGCCCAAGCTAAAGCTCTTTTAGAAGGCCAAGTCGATTACTTTCTTCTGGAAACTTGCCAGGACACTCGAAACGTCAAAGCAGCGATTCTCGCCATCGATCGTCTTTTCTCAGAAGTGGGATACAAAATTCCAATCGCAGTCTCGGGAACGATCGAGCCCATGGGAACCATGCTGGCCGGCCAATCCATTGAAGCTCTTTTTGCATCGCTCTCACACCTCGATCTTCTTTACATCGGGCTCAACTGCGCCACGGGGCCTGAGTTCATGACGGATCCGATTCGATCGCTGGCTGCGCTTTCGCGCTTTCGCGTCGCTTGCGTTCCTAACGCCGGACTTCCTGACGAGAACGGCTGCTATCTTGAGACGCCTGAAATGGTTTCCGGTGTTCTCAAGCGTTTTATTCAGAACGGCTGGATCAATCTCGTGGGCGGATGCTGCGGGACTCACGCAGGCCATATTCATTCGCTGTCAGATCTCGTTCGAGACATCAAGCCTCGCGCGCCGCAAACCGCGACCCGGTCGGCTCTTTCTGGAATCGACTATCTTGAAATCACCGATGAGATGAGGCCCGTCATCGTGGGCGAGCGCACGAACGTCATCGGAAGCAAAAAGTTCAAAACCCTGATCTGTGAAGAAAAGTTCGAAGAAGCATCGGAGATCGCTCGAGCTCAGATCAAAAGTGGCGCGCAGATCATCGATATGTGCCTCGCCAATCCGGATCGCGACGAGCTTGAGGACATGAAGCGCTTTCTTGAATTTGCGATCAAGAAAGTCCGTGCACCATTGATGATTGACTCGACGGACGAGAAAGTCATCGAAATGTCTCTCACCTATTCGCAAGGAAAAGCGATCATCAACTCGGTCAATCTTGAAGACGGAGAAGAGCGCTTTGAAAAAGTCGTACCGCTTGCGAAAAAATTTGGCGCGGCTCTGGTCGTCGGCACAATCGATGACGATCCTGAGCAAGGAATGGGAGTGAGTCGCGCAAGAAAACTTGCGATCGCGGAACGCTCTTATGCGCTTCTGACGGAAAAATACGGCATCGCTCCTGAGGATATTTACTGGGATCCGCTTGTTTTTCCGTGCGCGACCGGTGATCAACAATACATTGGATCGGCAATTGAAACGATCGAAGGCATCCGACTGATCAAAGAGCGTTTTCCGCGCACGCGGACGATTCTCGGCATTTCAAACGTGAGCTTCGGCCTTCCGCCTGCCGGTCGCGAAGTCCTGAACTCCGTTTTCCTTTATCACTGCGTCCAAGCCGGACTGGATCTCGCGATCGTGAACTCCGAAAAGCTTGAGCGCTTTGCGAGCATTCCGGCCGAAGAAGTCAAACTCGCCGAAGACCTGCTTTACAATCGCGGAACGGATCCTGTGGCCGCATTTGCCGCGCACTTCAGAAATACGTCCACGGCCTCCAGGAAAACTGGAGCGGCGAAAGAAAAGCTCCCGCTCTTGGAGAGATTACCTCGATACATTATCGAAGGATCCAAAGACGGACTTCAAGCCGATCTCGACGAAGCCTTACAGACTTTAAAGCCTCTTGAAATCATCAATGGTCCCCTGATGAAGGGAATGGATGAAGTCGGAAGACTTTTTAACGCCAATCAGCTCATTGTTGCCGAAGTCCTTCAATCAGCAGAAGCAATGAAAGCCGCGGTTGCGCATCTTGAGCCGCATATGGAAAAGAGCGATAGCTCGACTCGTGGCAAAATTCTTCTCGCGACCGTCAAAGGCGATGTCCATGACATCGGCAAAAACCTGGTCGAGATTATTTTAGCCAACAACGGCTTTAATGTCGTCAATCTGGGAATCAAAGTTTTGCCTGAGACCCTGATTCAAGCGGTGCGAGAGCACGAGCCGGATATCGTGGGACTTTCCGGACTCTTAGTGAAATCGGCTCAACAAATGGTCGTGACCGCTGAAGACTTCGCTCGCGCGGGCGTCAATACGCCAGTCCTTGTGGGCGGCGCGGCTCTCTCCGCGAACTTTGTCGATAAGCAGATCGCCAAGGCTTATACGACCGGCACCGTCGCCTACGCTTCAGACGCCATGAACGGTCTTGAGCTTGCTAAGCAAATTGTCGATCCCGAGCGATTTGAAAAGCTCAAGTCGGACCTAGCAGACCGAAGAACGAAACTGGCCCAAGCTCAAAGCACAAGTACCGCTCCTCTTGTCGAAGTCAGTGCTCAGAGAAGCTCATCGATCGAGATTTTGGGAGAAGTCCCAACGCCGCCTGATTTTGAGCGTCACTTGATTCGAAACACGCCCATTGAGCAAATCTGGAAATATGTGAATCCTTTGATGCTCTACGGACGCCATCTTGGAATCAAAGGCGCAAGCGTTCGAATGCTCGACAAAGATCAGAAAACGCTTCACGAGCTTGAAGAAAAAGATCCGAAAGCCCTCAGCATTTGGCGCGCGGTTCAAGAATTGAAGGAAGAGTACAAGAACCAAACCGTTCTTGCGCCTTCCGCGGTTTATCGGTTTTATCGCGCCGCAAGCGAAGGCAATCAGCTCCACCTTTTCTCTGAGACTGGCTCAAAACTCGCTAGCTTTGACTTTCCACGGCAACGCAAGGCCGATGGCCTTTGCTTGTCAG
The DNA here is from genome assembly GCA_964496965.1 of uncultured Bacteriovoracaceae bacterium. Lineage (GTDB taxonomy): Bacteria > Bdellovibrionota > UBA1018 > UBA1018 > UBA1018 > CAZCBS01. Next base: position 5,535 of record CAZCBS010000172.1, on the reverse strand, counting down.
ATTACACTCGTCCAATGGAAAAAATCGCCGCCGCCGCTTCGATTCCAAACACTGTCCAAGACACCGTGGCGCTATTTGTCGTCTCGGTTGGCAAAGGCGTCCGCGAGTTGTCAGAGACCCTCAAAAACCGAGGCGATTATCTGAAATCGCACATCATCCAAGCCCTGGCTCTTGAAAGCGCTGAGGCTTATGCCGAGTTCATGCATTCGCAGCTTCGAAAAATGTGGGGCTATCCGGACGCTCCGGAAATGACGATGATGGAAAGATTTCAAGCCAAGTACCGCGGCAAACGCTATTCGTTCGGATACCCCGCTTGCCCAAGACTCGACGACCAAGTGCCTCTCTGGAAACTTCTAAAACCCGAAGAAATCGGAGTGCAGCTGACCGATGGCTTCATGATGGATCCTGAGTCCAGTGTTTCTGCTCTTGTCTTTCATCACCCGCAAGCCACTTACTTTTCAGTAGGCCGAGGAGGGCTGGAAGATGACCAGCGCTGAGTTTCAAACCACTGCGATCGGAAGCCTTCCGCATCACAATGTCGATGCGGCTCTTCGGTTTTCGTTCAACACCAGCATTCCTTTTCTTCCCCAAATCCCCATCCGCAATCCGTGGGAATACATGCTTGCGCAGGCACTCGAAGGCCTCCCTGGACTTCAGGCAGAGAGCGACGGAACGGTCACGCTTCATCTCGACGTCTGGGACAGCCGCAGCTCTCGACTCGAAAAAGAGCTCAATGAGGCGTTTCAGCGAGCCCCGTCGGAGTCCTCCGCTTTCGAAGCCTTTGAGCCTTCCTCGGCCATTTCCTCAAGCTGGCAACCCTTTGTTTGGGAGCTCGAGGAACGTGAAGTCAAAAAAGCGAAAATCCAAATCGCCGGCCCTCTGACTTCTCAGTGGTCCGTGCGCACCAAGGACGGACAATCTCTGGATCGCAACCCGGCCGTCGCAATGCAGATTTATCGGCTTGTTCTTGCGCGCGCGCTTTCGATGACAAGACGCCTTCAGGCTTCTGGCATTACACCTCTTTTATATATCGATGAGCCCGGACTTTACGGCCTGATGACCTCAAGCACCAAGTTCAGCTTAGGCATTCAAGAGCTCAAGCTCATGGTGCAAACCCTTCGCAAAGAGGGAGTTGAAGTCGGCGTTCACTGCTGCAGCAATACCGACTGGGATGCGGTTTTAGGTTTAGGCGTGAATATCGTCTCGCTCGACACCTCGCTTTCCCTGAGAAACTTTCTCGCCCCGGCCCGAATGCCTCAATTCGAGGACTTTGTCCTTTCAGGGGGAAAGCTTTCTTTAGGCTGGATCCCGACCGCTCGCTCCTCGGTCCTTCATTCGCTTCAGCCTGAATCGATTTTTTCTGAGTTATTGGCTTCTTTTCAAGCCGCGGGGACAAAGCCTGAATTGGCACGAAAGATCCTCGCTGAGGCGATTTACACTCCTGCCTGCGGACTCGCGCTTCATTCGGTTTCGGATGCAGAATTGGTTTTGGAGCTTTTGCTCGAGTTTCGCGACTTTTGCGAAACATCGCTCAAGAGGAACCGATAATGCCGCACAAGCTCTCACCTCTCCCCTCGATTCTGTCAGATGCGCCATCGCTGGATATTTCGCTTTTGATTCCGGCTCGAAACTCAGGCCACGCTCTCGAAAAAACAGTTCGAGAAGCGAAAAATTATTTCGATCGTTTTTTTCCAGGCTCTTATGAGGTCATTCTCATTCCCAATCCCGGTCAAAGCAAAACCGATCCAAGCGCCGAGATCGCCTATGAGCTCAGCAAGCGCTTTCCCGAAGTAAAAGTCGTTTTACACGAGGGCACTCCGGGGAAAGGAGCTGCCCTGAGATCAGGAATCGAAAAAGCACGTGGCCGGATGATTTTTTTCACCGATGCGGACTTGCCTTATGATCTCGAGTTTTTCGGCAGAGCAACTGAAAAGCTTCGCGAAGACTATCATCTCGTCACTGGTAATCGACGCCTAGGAACAAGTCAGTTTGACATTCCGGTCGAGCTTTTGAATGTCGCTTATGGCCGGCATCGCTTAGGGTTGAGCTTCAATCGCGTCGTTCGCCTTTTGTTTCCGGTGCAAACCACGGACACTCAAGCCGGGATCAAAGCCATGTCGCGAGAGCTCGCTCGCGAAGCGTTTTCGCGACTGGAGTGCCCCGGCTTCTTTTTTGATCTCGAGATTTTTCTCACCGCTCGCGCGAAAAAGATGAAACAGATCGATCTTCCGGTTCTTTTGTTTTTGAACACCGAGAAAAGCACGGTTCGAATCATTCGCGAGTCTTTTCTCGCCGCTTATTGGCTGACCCGAATTTTCTTACGACAACTCAATGGAGCTTACGCAAAATGAGCACCGCCCCCACTCATCTCGTTGCGCCGACATTTTCCGGATATCTTTCCCGCTATCAAGGGATCTCGCTAGGAACTCGCGTTTTCCTAACGCTTCGCTGGAAGCTCACCCCGTATCTTGCGATGGCACGACATCTTCCGCGCCAAGGCAAAATCTTGGATCTGGGTTGCGGTCATGGGCTATTGGCACTCGCCCTCGCACTGGAAAGCCCAAAGCGACAGGTGCTTGGAATCGACCACGACTCCGCCCCAGTTCAAGCAGCCAACCGAACGGCAAAATCCATTTCTCATCTTCGTTTTCAAAACGGAAACGTTTTAGACCCGATCACGGACCGTTTTTCCGGAATCGCCATGATCGATGTCATGCACTATTTTGAGCCCAAGCTTCAAACTCAAATCTTCATCCAAGCCTATCAAGCTCTTGATCCCGGCGGTTGTTTGATCGTCCGAGAAGTCGACCCCGCGGGAGGAGGAATGGCCTCGTGGTTTAACCGCTTCTACGAAAAACTAGCGACGGTCACTGGTTTTACCCGTGCCCAAAAACCGGGACTTCACTTTAGAACGCCTTCCGAATGGATCGACGAGCTGAGATCCGTAGGTTTTCAAGTTCAATCCGAGCGCTGCAGCAGCCGCCTCTTTGCCGATATTCTCTATGTTTGCCGAAAAAGCGCCTAAACTCAGCAAAGCCGTGATCGCACTTGCGTGGCTAGCCGCAGCCATTGTACTGCCGCTTTACGCGTACAAAGTCTCATCGAAGACCGATTACACGGATTTCGAAGTCTATTATCGCTCCGCGGTTCGAGTCGCCCAAGGAAACTGGAATGAGGTCTACACGCTTCGTGACGGAGCTTCTCCGTTTCGTTACGCGCCTCCGACGCTTCCATTTTTCAGACCCTTCGCCGAGCTCTCTCTCTCGTCGGCAAAACTTGTTTGGTATTTTCTTCAATATCTTTGGTTTGGACTCGGCTTCGCTTTTATTTATCGCGCGCTCAAAAAAATGAGCAGGCCACGAAAAGCAGCGGCAGTGCCTACAGCAGTTGCCCTGCTCTTCATCGTGAGATTTTGTCTGGATTGCTTTACGATTGGCCAGATCTCAAGCCTTCTCTATCTCGCTTTTTGCGCAAGCTTTTACTACTGGGTGTCTTGGAAAAGCGGTAAAGCATCGACCGCGCTTTTGCTCCCGGCATTAGTCAAGATCGGCCCAGGTTTTCTGTACCCGCTCTTTCTTCATGGTCGTCCTCGCGCACGTTGGCGCGCGATCCTTGCTCCTCTCATCACGCTCTTTGCGACACTCGCGCTAACGACGCTTTGGATCGGCCCTTGGGACCGCGTCCAAATGCTTTGGAGCCGTTGGGCTCTCATGGTAACGAGTGACTCGCAATATTACGATGCTTCTCACTACGGAAGCCAATCCATCAAAAGCGCGCTTCTGCGCATGGCCAACTGGCATTGGCTCAGCCCCGAGCTTGCCGCAAAGATTTACGCATTCGTGGCACTTCTGATTTGTGGATCTGTTCTCGTCTTTTGGTCGATGCGTTTTCCGAGACGATCGATGGGGCGCGCGGCTGCGTTTGCCTTAGGAATTTTTCCTTATCTCTGGGTCATGCCAGAGACCTTTAAATATTCGCTCACAGTACTTGCCATTCCTGTCGCGCTTTTAACCCTGGACTTGCTTCAAACGCCTCCCGCGCATCGCCGAGGATTTGCGACCTTTGCTCTGATCTTTGGAGCACTCACGCTCTCGCTGGCTGGCAAAGACCTGGTCGGAGATTTTCTTTTCTTCGGCTCGCAAAAAGCATCCATTCCTCTCGTGGCGACTTTCTTTTTAGGAATCGCAACAGCGCAGCTCGCTTATCGCCAGTCGCGTCCCTCTTGGCTGGCTCGAGAGCTACAATCCTTGGTACGAAGCCGCCATGTCCTGCCATGGGAAAACGTTCAGAACAATCCAACGCTTGAGTTCTCTTTGCTTGCTCCCATCCCCATGCAATCGGCTACATCGCTTGATGCGGAAGCGGTCGTAGCTTTTATCCAAGAGACAGATCAGCTTCTTAGCCAAGTCACGGATCGTTTTGAAATTTTGATTCAACCGTACGGCGATCGCCTGAGCGAGCAAAACCCGGCCTGGTCCGAGCTTAGAAAACTTGAATCCACATCTTCTCGGATCAAGCTTCTCAATCTGAAGAACCCTGCCGAGCATTTTCCAACACGAAACGCAGCCCTTCGAGAGTCTTTTACCGTTTCCAGCGGAAAAAAGATCTTAACCGCGCAGCTTGAGCAGCCTTGTGACCCAAGCTTTTACCTGCAAGCATTGAAAGAGCTTTCATCTGGATACGCGCTGGTCCGTGGCAACCGCCGCCATCACGAAACCCGATTTCGAATCCCAGTCAGGCTTCTTTCCGTCGTCTTTCAGCGCCATCGCTTAGGCCTTCGCTTTAATCGAATCGTTCGCGCACTTCTTCCCATTGAAACAACGGACACGCATTCCGGAACGCTTGCCATGAGCCGCGAGTTTGCTTTCGAGGCCTTCTCGCTTCAAAGCTCTCTGGGGTTTCTTTTTGATCTCGAGCTTGCCGTTATCGCAAAAACACACGCGATCCAAGAGAAAGACCTTCCGGTCACTTTGATTTTAGCGGAAGAAAAAAGCCACCGAAGAATGGGAATGGAAGCACTGAGCATTCTCTGGGGCTTGCCGAGACTTGCACGCCGCTATCGACGCGGCTTCTACGCCCCCCTGACTTTGACTCAAGCTTTCACTGCCGATGACTGGGGACTGACCCCAGAAGTCAATCAGGGGATCTTGGAACTTGCGCGCAACGGAGTCATTCGCCGCATCTCCATGATGGCAAGATCGGCGCATTTGAGCGCGGGACTGAACGAGCTCCTTCAAGTACCCGGAATCGAGCTCGGACTTCACTATGACCTCACGTTTAAAATCAGCTCGCCCGACCGAGTCCTTCTTCAGTGGCTCAACCCATTTTCAAATCGCAATGCGCTTCGGGAAAAGGCGCGCGCAGAGTTCCAATCTCAGCTGAGCAGCTTGACCTCTTTGGGAATTCCTATTCGCTACATGGACGGGCATCATCACATCCATCTTGCGCCAGGCCTGATCGATTCGATCGCCGACCCGATTCGCCAAACCGGCATTCGTTGCATTCCATGCCCTTACCATCCTACCCTTTGGTTTT
>CAZCBS010000171.1:0-9094 GCA_964496965.1 uncultured Bacteriovoracaceae bacterium | reverse complement strand
CGAATAAATTGGGGTTTGCTCCATGATCAGCTCCTCATCAAGATACTCAGGAAGCTCGATCCAAGCAGAAGCCGAAACTGAGGTCATTCGAACTCCATTTTTCCCATTGACCACGTCATATGCGAGCGATTCTTTGTCTAGTGGTCCTGAATGAAACCAATATTTTTGTTCTTCAAAATATTTAGATTTCTTAGGCACACCGATAATGCCTTTTGCTTTCGAGAAAAAAACGACAGCAACAGGCTCTTCACTTAGTTCAACATATCTAAGAGCGGAAGCCGAGCGCGACATTTTAAATTGCTCAGCCAACCCTTCAATTATTTCGATACTTGGTTTTGCAGACATTACTGTTGGTTTTGCGAGTGTTTCAGGGATCAAAAGCTCAATGGAAAATTCATTTGCCTCAACCTCCTGATTATTAGCTTTTTGCTTCGCAAACCAGTCACTCATATCCCTACGGTTGCAATTAAATTCAGTTGCATTTTCACAATGCAACATGAAATGTCCAAGTTCATGACCTATGGAGAAACGTCGGCGCTCAATCATCAATTCATCTGAATTGATAGTAATGACTGCTTTCCCATTAGATGCAACGATCCTAGCTTCAGATCCATCAAGCCTCTGATACTGGATAGTAGCTCCGAGTTCGAAGCAAAGATCTTCCAAATGTTCTACCAAAATTGAGCTGTCATCAATTCCGTAGTCATCGATCAGCTTCTTTGCTCGAAATCTTGCCGTACTCATTTATCCTTCTTTTGATCTAACTGCTTAAGAAGCTCTAATATTTCCTGATCACCAACTATTGACATTAAATCGGCGTCAGACATTTGATCGACACTTCTGTTGCGAAATTGAAGCTGCAGCTTACTCTGCGCACCACCGCCGAGAACACCATTTCGAATAGCGGATAGCAGCTCTTCTCTTGAGCCAAATTTTTTCGTCAATTGCTCCAATAAGCCATCAAGCTTAGCCTCAAACTGCTTTCGCTCAACTGGAGCTCTGGATATCCACGATTTTTTCCCAGCTTTGTTCGCACGCTCAAGCTGTATAGAAACAGTATCTTTAAGTCTCTTGAGACTTTCAGAAGAAGACGCGATTTCGTCATCACTAGATAGAAAATCTGCGAACTGCTTGAAGCTATCTGTTTTCTTACTTGGCATTTTCTACCTCCATACTTTCACTTACGCGATCAGCAGCACGACGAAGCTTTTTTACAAGATTATAGATTTCTTGAACCGTCAATCCCATCTTCTCTGCGGCGTCCTTCGGTTTTACGACGGCTTGGGTCGCAGCAAGTTCTTCGTAAGTCATCAACAAAAGTTGCGCATCCTCGTCGCCCTCCAGTTCGTTCATAACTCGCTCTTTGAATTCCTCGAACTTTTCATGCTCAATTGATCGCTCAGATGGAGGATCCAGTGTTTGAGAAGAATCTACGGACGATTCAAAAATTTTCTGTGCTTCATCACTGCTGACCAGAGAAGAGTAATTTGTGTTTCGATGCTCTGCTGAACGCACCAAATTCCCCATCTCGGTGTCGATCGCGTTTTTAAGGTGTTCGACTATGGTCGAATTCACTTCTTCGTTCCAGGTGGCGAGACCGTTTTCCGCATCTTCACCAAGGATGGCATTTAGCGTCTTAGAAATACTGATAGCCACGAGATCAGGAACCTCGTTTCCCTTCGGCAAAAAAGATCCGCTACGCCACTTCTTTCGGCGCACCTCTCGTTCGGCATATTTCACGAGTTCAAGCTGAAGAACTTCCCAGTCTGCTTCCCGAAACTTCTTTAATTGGCTGTCATTCACTCCATTCACATTCAATTTCCTATACTTACGAAGATATCTGTTAGCTCGAAAAAAAATTTGCCGTTCTAATGGCAAATTTGTCTCCGCCTCAACAAATACCAGTGAGGGGGACGAACTTCTCCTTAAAGTGAGCAAAACGGTTGCAAGCTAACGCGCCCTGCTGCCGCAAGCAAGCTAAATGCATGTATATACTACGTTTTTTAACTAACACCGTTTGGTGAAGGAGTATTAAATGGTTGAAGCAGATAAAGAAAAGCACGGAAAAGTTCGGGTTCATATTGACCGCAATGAATACGAATCCCAGAACCCGACGACAGGCAAAGCCCTCTATAAGCTTGCCGATATTCCCAGTAATCGGGAACTATTCCGGGTAATCAGCGGCGATCATGAAGATGTCGCGGTCCCACGCGATGACAGCGAGATTACGCTTAAAGAAGATGATCATTTCTACAGTCAAAAAGAACTGACAATCATCGTAAACGGGAAAAAGAAGGAGACTGTCGAGACCAGCCTTTCTTTTGATGAGCTGGTTAAGCTTGCATTTGAAAATCCGCCGTATGGTCCGAACACCTTGTTCACGATCACCTATCGTAATGGGCCTCCAAAGAATCCCGAAGGAACTTTGGTCGCCGGCCACAGCGTGAGAATCAAGAAAGGAATGGTGTTCAATGTCACAGCAACTGATAAATCGTAGTCTGGACCTAAAAAAACTTCAGGACGATGGTTACGAAATCGAGATCCGCTCGAATCACCTTCTTCTAAAAAATGTGCCTTACCTGAACTCTCAGAGACAGGTAAGGCGTGGGACCCTTGTTTCGACGCTGACTTTGGCTGGTGATAAGACCACGACACCAGATGACCACCAGACACATTTTTCGGGAGAGGTCCCGTGCAATGAAGATGGATCACCAAATTCAAAAATTTTGAATCAATCGACGAAAAGGAGCCTTGGCCCCGATGTGGAAATTGATCATTCGTTCTCAGCAAAACCAAAGGAAAACGGCGGTCGCTACGAGGACTACTATCAAAAGATGACGACTTACGTTGCTATCCTCGAAGGCCCTGCGCAAGCCATTGATTCTTCGGCGACAGCAAAAACTTTTGCTGTAATTTCGGATGAGAAAGAATCTGTTTTTAAGTATCTCGATACCGCCTCCAGCCGTGCTGGGATTGGAGCCGTAACAGCAAAACTTCGGGGAGGAAAAATTGGAATCATTGGCCTCGGTGGTACTGGCTCGTATGTGCTAGATCAAGTCGCAAAAACTCCAGTTGATGAGATTCATTTGTTTGACGGTGATATTTTCCTTCAGCACAACGCATTTCGGTGTCCTGGTGCCGCCTCGATCGAGGATCTTTCAAAACAGCTCAACAAGGCAGAGTATTTTGGCCTTCTGTATTCAAAAATGCGGAGTGGAATCGTCGTTCATCCTCATGAGATTGGGGCGTCTAATATTGAGCTTCTTAAGGAGATGTCATTTGTTTTCATTTGCATCGACAATGGCCCCGCGAAAAGAGTTATCGTGGCACGCCTTGAGGAATGGAAAATTCCCTTCGTTGATGTCGGAATTGGAGTTTACTTGGTCGACGACAAATTGGGTGGCGTCATTCGTGTTACGACTAGTAGTGAACGCAAGAGAAAACATATTCATGAGAAACAGCGGATTTCGTTTGGAGATGCTGGAGACGGCAACGAGTACAATAAAAATATTCAAATCGGCGATCTCAATGGGCTCAACGCAATGCTTGCAGTGATCAAGTGGAAAAAGATGATGGGATTCTACTTGGATTTAGAAGACGAACATTTTTCTACATACACCATTGATGGAAATGCCCTCTGTAACGAGGACAAGCTTGATGAAGCGTGAACGAATTATTCGACACAGTTTCGTCGAATTTGTACCAGACGTGCTTGAGGAAGGGATACTTTATATATCCCTTCCTTACGCCACGGTATCACATAAGTGCTACTGTGGTTGTGGTCATGAAGTTGTTACTCCACTCAGTCCAACAGATTGGAGTCTGACTTTTGATGGTGTTTCAGTTTCGCTTAATCCATCAATTGGCAACTGGAGCTTTGCTTGTAAATCCCACTACTGGATCCGGAATGGAAAAGTAAAATGGGCACACGAATGGTCCGAGGAGCGCATAGACTTCGGCAGATCCCTAGATCGAGATCGCAAAGATGAATATTACGGAAGCCGCGAGCTGGCGGACGAGTCGAAAGTTAGCCAGGATGAGGATTGGTTGTCTCGTTTTTTGAAACGATTCAGTCCATAATCATCTCTACTTTTTGACCCGCTGGCTTCCTGTTGTAGGAAGTAACAAAGCCTTCGGCCACTTCGAAGCCTGCGAATCTTTGATCAACTTCAGTTGAGCAATCTGAACCGCGCGGATCGCACGCGGCAGTTGTCCCGTCGAAGCTGCGAGTACGGCCATTGTTGCGCCTATAGCGATTAGTTTATCGAGTCCCATTTGGACCTCCTTTGGATTATTCAGTTTGAAAATTGATTTCGTAAGATTTAATTTTTTGGATTTTAGAAAGAAAAGCGTGAAGGCCTTGAATATCAAGGCTTTCAGCCTAGAGAACAGAGTTCATAGCTCTTAGAGAAAAGAAGCATGCGAGAAGCAAAAAAGAAGCAAACTCACTACATTTCGTGACATTTCACGATCAGTTCAAGAGCGAACTGCCAGTGCAGTTTGTGTGATTTCAAGTGTTTAGGGTTATTGGGATTTTTTGGGTTTTGCAAAAAACGATATTCGAAAAATGGTCGGGGCGACTGGATTCGAACCAGCGACCCCTTGCACCCCATGCAAGTGCGCTAGCCAGGCTGCGCTACGCCCCGACCTACGGACGTATTTGCTGAACCTAATTTATATGAGATTTGGAGTCAATTCCTTTAGCGAAATCAAGATGCCATACCGCTCTCGGCTTGAACGATTCGAGGTAACTCCACGGTAAAGACGGATCCTTGACCCAGTTTGCTTTCAACACGAATCGACCCGCCATGAGCTAAGACGATTTGTCTGGAAATATAAAGACCTAAGCCAAGCCCCCCATAATGGGCCATAGGCACAGCGCGTTCAAAACGAGCGAAGATTCTCTTCTGAGCTTCGTCGCTGATTCCGATTCCTAGGTCCCGCATGGTGATAATGACGATATCGTTTTGAAGACGCGCGGTAATGGTAATTTCTTTTCCTTGTCCGTACTTCAACGCATTGGTGAGAAGATTGGCGATCACCTGCTCGATTCGAAAGCGATCCCAGTGAGTATTGATGGCTCCATCTAAGTCCGTCAGTATCTTGGAACCGGATCGCTCAATGTCTTGCTCATGTTGCTCAAGCACTTCGCGAATCATAGGCTCGACCTCCATATCCTCGAGGTGAAGATGCAGTTTTCCGGAAGTGATCCGGGTGACGTCCAACAAATCCTCAATGAGGCTCACAAGTCGTTTCACCTGCCGATCCGTGAAGCTCATCAGTTTTTGGAGCTTTTCAGGAGGATACTGTTGGAGCGCACCGGTTTTCGATAGCCGTTGGAGCATTTGCACCTGTGTACGGAGCGGGGTGAGCGGCGTCTTGAGCTCATGCGATGCGATCGACATGAATTCGTCGCGCAATCGGATGGCTTCTTGCGCCTCACGGAGAAGCCGTTCGCGCTCGGCTTCGAGGTGCTTCTTTTCCGTGACGTCACGAAAAACAGAAACACCGCCTCGAATGTGCTCGGCAGAGGTGATCAGAGGTCGCGCAGTCACGCTGATGCATCGAGTTTCTTTCTCCGGTCGCTTGAAATAAAGCTCTTCTTGGTCAACCAACTCTCCGTGCATCGCGCGAGTGAGCGGAAGCCGACTCGAAGGATAGTGTGTTTTTATATCTGGAAGATAGAAATCATAGGACCAGATCCATTTTTTGCGATCCGGTATTTTGGCCGGGCCAAGGATTTCCTGTGCGGCCGCGTTCCAAACAAGCACGTTCTCATCCGAATCCACGACGACAACGCCGTCACCCATGCTGTTGAGAATCGACTCGAGAATCTGCGTGGAATTCCTAAGTTCCGTATTTTGCCTTTCGATCTGGGCAAGCATCGAGTTAAATGCCTCGATGAGATACCCGATTTCGTCGTGGCGAACGGTGGAAACGCGGATCGAGTAGTCTTTCTTCTTGGAGATGATCCTCGCCGTCTGAGCGAGACTTAAAATGGGGCTCGCGAAATAGCGCTGTATCCATCCCGAGAAAATCAAAGCGAGCGCAACCGCCGCGAACAACGCGGACCCAACGAGAGTCGCTTGGAACACCAATTCGTGCCGAAGATAGCCTAGATCCGAAGCGATATAGATCGTTCCAATTCGGCGGCGCTCAAACTCGATTGGCTGAAAGAGTTGAAGAACAGGCCCTTTTTCAAAAGCATGACCGTCTCGCCCCGGACGCGCAGGGCAATCCAAACGTGATCCATCTCGCGTGTATTTTCCGAAAATTTGTTGGTTCTCGCTATAAATGCACGCAGCGATCACATCTGAGCGCCGACTCAGCGATGACAGATACTCATTGATGGATTTGCGGTCCAAGAACACAAGCGCGGCCGTACTTGTGGAAGCCGTGATTTCAGAAAGCGTCAGCATGTCCTGGACACTGACTTTCTTCGCTCGCGCGATTTCATAGGACAAGATGAAAACGCCCGAGAAAATCAGCGAGATCAGCGTGACGGACGTCATCATGAAAATGAGCTTCGTTTTCAGGCTGGCGGTCCGAAACGCGTGCTGTAATCTTTTGAATAGACGCATCAGCTTCCTGCCTTTACGGATTTGGCGATTTGCAATAATTTTGAGCTGATTTTCAACCCAGCGCCTTCCGCCATTTTAAGATTAACGCTGAAGGCAACATGTTGCTGCTCAACAAAAAGCTGGATCATGCCTCCGTTTTCGATGAACTGCGGAGAATCACTCACCGTTAGAGTCTTAGTGCGCTGAGCGGATGGCAAAAGCTGTCTGAACTTCGGTTCCTCCGGAGCGCTTACGTAGAGAATGCGACAGTCTTTAAGCTTTTGCGCGCCCGATATTCGCACGACTTGAATGGGCCTACCGTGAATGGATTGGTTCTCGACGATTTTGTCGAGATCTCCTCCAAATGGATCTTTTCCCAGCACACAGAGCTGCATTGCGGGAGCAGCTTCTAAAGTCCCTGACGGCCATTCGGTGAATTTTCCAAAATTAAGCAAAAAAGCCGCCTTTAACTGGTACTCTGAGGCTTCGCGAACGGCTGCGTCATCTGCGGACGCGAATTCGACTGCGCAAAACAGGACAAAGCAAATCGTTGCGCTCAATGTCGAGAAGCTATCGGCTTTTGAGATTGTCTTCATCGTCCGCTTTGCCCCAAATCAAAGGTCGGCAACCTGCAATGAATGGGCCCTCGCTTCAGCTCAGTTGACACAACTGGTGTGCGTTTTGCTCCTTTCGTCTGGCACGCTGATTTGATTTTGTCGCCAGGCGGTAATTCGGAGATGATGAATAAGTCTGTATTGATCGTTGAAGACGAGGAAGACATCCGTGAGATGCTTCGATTAGCCCTCGAGCTCGAAGGATATACCGTTCACACAGCACCTAACGGCAAAGCCGGGCTGGAACTCTTGCAGTCAATATCCAAGCCTTGCGCGATCTTATTGGATCTCATGATGCCTCAAATGAACGGCTGGCAATTCATCGAGAACCTTCGGCAGGACCATGTCTACATGATCATCCCTGTCGTGGTTGTCACCGCATTTAACGAGAAGACACGGCCCATTGACGCGCAAATGATTTTAAAAAAGCCGGTCGACCTTGAGCTTCTCTTGAAAACGCTGAATCAGTATTGCCACTAACGACTGAGGTCGAGACGAATGACTTACGAAACCGCGATTAAGCCGCGAGCCAGGGCGTGGACCTGAGGAATTCTGAGCTCCTGCTCAGAACCGTCAATGATTTCGTAATTGTCAGGGTTTGCGAAAATCGCCGCCACAAGCTGGTTATGCAACTCATGTCCTGCGCGATGCATTCGGACATACGCCTGGATCGATACTCCGGCGAGCTTGAAGTCGCCCAGCGCATCGAGAACTTTATGGCGAACCATTTCGTCCGCATATCGGAAGCCACCTGGATTGAGAACCGAAGCGCTATCAAGAACAACAGCGTTATCCAATGAGCCACCGAGAGCGAGTCCCATTTTCTTCATCATTTCGACATCGCGAAGCATGCAAAACGTGCGAGCTGAAGAGATCTCATCAAATGAGGTCTTGCCGTCGATGTAGTGAAACTCTTGAAAGCCGATCATCGGATGATCCCACTCGATGGAGCCGTGAACTTCCAAACGAGCCGAAGGTTCCGCAACCGCCCATTTCTCGCCGACTTTGACTTCAACTTTGCGGCGAAGAACCAAAACCGGACGAAGCTGAGCTTGAGACACGACGCCGACTTCAGAAATCGCTTCGCAGAACGGAGCGGAGCTTCCGTCGAGAATCGGAACTTCTGGTCCGTTGACTTCGATCAAAGCATTATCGATTCCGAGCCCTTGAAGTGCCGCAAGAACATGCTCAACCGTGCTGATGGTGACCTTTCCTCGGCCCAAGGTCGTCGCAAGCTGCGTGCTCACGACATTCTTAAAAAGTGCTGGGATCTCGGGGGCTCCCTCAAGATCGGTTCTGGCAAAGACGATGCCGTGTCCGGTGCGTGCTGGACGAAGAGTGATCTCGGCGGTCTTACCGGAATGAAGACCGATTCCGGTCAAGGTCACCGCGGCGTTCAAGGTGTGCTGGTACTTCTTCTGTTGATTCATCGGATGATTCTTCGTAGACATCTGTTAGTAGCTCTCGCTCTTTCTCTTACTTCACCGTCATCTTGCTTGATCAAACGCCTATAACAGCAAGGCTTATGCCCAATGTGTAAAGATTCGAAAATTCTAATCGCCTATCGAGCAAGCCTCTCAGGCGAGCTATTAAGCACTTGAATTTACTAGCTTTTGCGAATTTTTATCATGTTGAACTTATTTGGTCAAGAATTAAGTCTTAACAAAACACTCAAGGAAATCGCGAGTTCTGTGTGATTTTAACCACATTCAGTTGATAGCCAAGTGTGGGAAATCAGACACACTCACGAGTCGCTTAATCTAAAACGACGGACTTCCCTTCCCATGTCAGCCCAAGATGCTCAAAGGCAGTCCGAGTGGCCATTCTCCCGCGAGGCGTCCTTTGAAGGAACCCTTCCTGCAAAAGGTAAGGTTCATAAACGTCCTCAAGAGGGTCACGCTCTTCGCCCAAGGCCGAAGA
>CAZCBS010000170.1:0-9098 GCA_964496965.1 uncultured Bacteriovoracaceae bacterium | reverse complement strand
CGACTTCGCGCTTTTCTTCGAGAGATAGTTTTTGCTCGCCTTGTTCTTTTCTGCGCTGATCTTCTTTGCGAAAGAAGACTTGGGCTTGGCTTGCGTTTTCAAGGCCAAGTTCGCCGCTTTCCAGTTTTGGCGCGACCTCAGGCACTGATTGCAACAAGCGCATAGCGCTGATGCGCCTGTGGGCTGATCCGGCGCTATAGCCAAGTTCTTTTATTGCAAAAGTATAGAGGTCTGGATAGCCGATTTCTAAGTGAAGCTTTCTCGCTTCGACTTCTCGGAGCGCATACAAAATTTCCATGAGAAGCTTGCGCTCGGTTTCGACTTTATTTTTCAGATCACTGAGAAGCCTGTCGTTTGAAAGTGACTCAAAATTCATAAATACCTCTTTCGAGAAAGACATATAACACGGGTTTTTTCGGCAATTTTCAGGGGGATCGCTGGCTTGTCAGAGCATTTTATGAAGCAAGTCTGCGGCCGCGATCGGTCACGATCGAACGTGCCTGTAAAAGGCCAAATAGGCGTGTCTGCGAGGGGATTAGAGGGGGTTTTAGAGATCTGTTTTCAAAGTGCGGTTTTGATTTTCAACTCGGTCAAGAGAAAAAAAATTTAGGAGAAATTTTTTTTCAGCCATTTTATAGGATCTTTTCATGCAAACTGATCACTTATATCGCCCCTGATTTGGGCGCCCACTCAAGCTAGTCAAGCTCACCCCGGCGCCGGGGATGTCAAAGTACTATGTTAACTCAAGAGCTCCGCTCAAAAAACTTATCTCAACAACTTTGCTCAAAAATCCAACTCAAGCTCCCAGCCGAACACGCGTTCCTTCGATCAAAAGAAAGAACCCGTTCTCGTCCTCTTCCACTTGTTTTAAAAGCTCCATATAAGGCACCGAAAGAAACTTCGCTTCGTCCTCGCCTTGGTGCACCTGACAGGTCAAGCGGCCGGGTTGGTATCGCAAAGTCGCGGAGTCGAGTTTCTCGCTAGTGCCGTCATTCAAATAAATCAGGTAACCCGCGGAAGACGAACCTTCGAGGCGTTCGACAAAATAAGCCGTATCCTCAACCTCGATCCGCTTCATCTCGCGACCAATGTGAAGAAAGTAGCCTTGTTCGTCTTGCCTCAGGCTTCGAGCAAAAAGACGGCGAGTCGGCTCGTGAGTGATCTCACTCATATCGTTCGGGTCACTCAGATTATTTTGGTTTCCCTGGGGCCTTCGAGTGCCAGCCAGCCATACACCGTTTCTGCTCAATCGGATAATTTCCGTATCGATGTAACCCGGAGGAGGCGTGCCTTGCTCAAATTTTGAGTACTTTGCGGCCATACTCGATGTTAAGGTGTCCTGGATATGAATACAACGCAGCAAAAAAAGTTTCTAGAAGCCTTTGTGGAAATTATTCGCAAGACCTCGACCGAGCTCCCGAAAGACGTGATCGAGTCGATCAAGCAAGGCAAGCAACAAGAGCAGCCAGAGTCGCGCGGAGACTACGCGCTGGGAATTATTCAAAAGAACATCGATTTGGCGAAGCTCAAGAGCCAACCGCTTTGCCAGGACACGGGAAGCATCCTTTTCTACATTCATTACCCGCAAAAGACGGATGCCGAAGCGCTGACGAAAGTGATTCGTAAAGCGGTCTCGGAAGCGACCAAGAAAGGGTATCTCCGCCAGAACAGCGTCGATAGCCTCACTGGAAAAAACAACGGCACCAACGTGGGCCCTGGTACTCCAAGCTTGCACCTCGAGCCTTGGAAGAAAGATCACTTCGATATTCGCCTGATGCTCAAAGGCGGCGGATGCGAAAACGTCGGAGCGCAGTACAGCTTGCCCGACACTCGCATTGGAGCGGGACGCGACCTGGCTGGAGTTAAGAAATGTATTCTAGACGCCGTTCAACAGGCGCAAGGCAAAGGCTGCGGCCCTGGAATTTTGGGCGTGACGATCGGTGGAGATCGCGCGACGGGTTACTCTTATTCCAAAGAGCAGTTCTTGAGAAAGATGACGGATAAGAGCACGAATCCGGTTCTTGCGACGCTTGAGAAAGAAGTCACCGATGAGGCCAATAAGCTCGGAATCGGCCCGATGGGATTTGGCGGAAAGACCACGCTTCTGGGGACCAAGGTCGGTGTGCTCAATCGTTTGCCGGCTTCGTACTTTGTGAGTGTTTCGTACATGTGCTGGGCATTCCGCCGTCAGGGCGCGCAAGTCAGCGCTAAGGGCGAAATCAAGAAGTGGTTCTACTAAAGAGGATTTTATGATTCGACTCGAAGCTCCGTTCACTGAAGACAAGATTCGCGCACTGAAAGTCGGCGATATGGTCGAGATCACGGGCGTGGTTTTTACTGGCCGCGACGCCGTTCATAAATGGTTGCATGAAGGAAACGAACCGCCTGTCAGTTTCAAAGACGGGATCATTTACCATTGCGGACCTGTCGTGATGAAGAAGAAGGGCAAGTGGGTCGTGACGGCTGCGGGCCCGACGACTTCGATTCGTGAAGAGCCATATCAAGCAGGCATCATTGAAAAGCACGGGCTTCGCGCCGTCATCGGCAAAGGCGGAATGGGCGAGAAGACCCGCCTGGCTTGCCAGAAGTTTGGTTGCGTTTATCTCCATGCGATCGGTGGCGCTGCGCAAGTTCTCGCGGAGGCGATCAAAGAAGTACAAAACGTTCATGGCTACGATCAATTCGGCAGCCCAGAGGCGATTTGGGAGCTTCGCGTCGAAGGATTCTCTGCGGTCGTGACCATCGACTCGCATGGAAATTCGCTTCACAAGGATATCGAGGCTCAGTCTTCGGCCAAGCTGAACGAAATCTTTTCGACGATTAAGAAATAAGCGCGCATGAGTGACTCAAAAGAAAAAAGCGGCTGTCCGATGGGCTACGGTTCTCACGCGAGCCCTTCGGTCTATGATCAAAGCGATTTGACTTATAATGATTATCTGAAAGTCGATGATCTGCTTGGGCTTCAAATCCCTCAATCCTCGCCAGCGCATCATGATGAGATGCTTTTCATCGTGATCCATCAAGCCTACGAGCTTTGGTTCAAGCTGATCTTGCATGAGATGGAAAACTCGATTTCCTACATGCGCTCGGGACAGATCCTCAGGGCGCATCACTTCATGAACCGAATCAATCAGATCATGAAGCTTCTGGTTCAGCAGATCCACATTCTGGAGACAATGACGCCCGCGGAGTTTCTCCAGTTTCGCGAACACCTCAATCCTGCTAGCGGCTTTCAGTCCACACAGTTTCGCGAAATCGAGTTTCTTGCGGGCTTGAAAGACGAGCGATATTTTCAGCATTTCAAAAATCGGCCCGGATATGTTTCGCGTCTTGAGAAAAGGCTGCATGGCCCGGATCTTCGTTCGGCCTTTTATCAGCTTCTTCGAGATCAAGGGTTCAAGGTTCCAGAAAAAGCTTCTGAAATGGAGCTCTCCGGGGACGAAGCGCTCGCGGATGCCGTCATTGCCGCGATCAAGCCGATTTATCAGGATCCGACCCGGTACTCGCAGCTCTATATCCTCAGCGAATCGTTGGTTGAGTTCGACGAATATCTTGCTCTTTGGCGCGAACACCACGTACGCGTCGTGGAGCGCGTGATCGGACACAAGCGCGGAACGGGGGGCTCTAGCGGAGTGGATTATCTTCGCTCAACCACCGTTAAGAAATGTTTCCCACGGCTTTGGGAAGTTCGCACTCATCTGGAGTAATCTGATGTCGATTTTAAAAGTCGCCCGAATGGGCCATCCTGTTCTTCGTCAAAAGGCTCGAGAGTTGACCGTAAAAGAGATTCGTTCTCCTGAGATCGAAAAGTTGATCGATGACATGATCGAGACAATGGAAGAGTATGGCGGAATCGGCCTTGCGGCACCGCAAGTTCATGAGTCGATTCAGCTCGCCTTGATCGGGTTTGACGATGAGAATGAGCGCTATCCTGGACAAGGAGAGCAGCCGCTGAAAGTTCTCTTTAATCCGAAAATCACGGTATTGGACTCGAAAGAGCAGGGCTTTTGGGAAGGCTGTCTTTCAGTGCCGGAGCTTCGTGGCTTGGTGTATCGTCCGCGCAAAATTCAAGTCGATTACCTCGATCGCGAAGGCAAGCCTCAAAAGATTGTCGCAGAGGATTTTCTTGCAACCGTGTTTCAGCACGAGCTCGATCATCTTGCGGGAGTGCTTTATATCGATCGGATCAAAGATACGACAAAGCCCGCTTTCATCGAAGAATACCAGAAGTATTGGCTCCCTGAGGAAGACTCCGAAGTCGGCGAGCTTGCCGACTAGGCTTCGTGTTTCAGCTCTTCAGCCAAGCGCATGCGCGCTTCGCGGCGCTTCTTTGCGGCTTCAAAACGGCGCAGTTCGTCAGGAGTCTCGGACTGAATCGGAGGAATCGGCGTAGGACGTCCTAAGTCATCCAATGCTACGAAAGTAGTATAGGCCGTCGAGGTATGAGTCATTTCGCCCGTCAGTGGATTCTCAGAATCCACGCGAACGCCAACTTCCATCGAAGTCCTCGAAGCGAAATTGACCGAAGCACGAATATGAACGTAGTGACCGAGCTTGATGGGCGCCAAAAAGTGAAGCGCGTCGATCGACGCTGTAACCACTACGCGCCGGGCGTGTCGACCTGCTGCCATGGCTGCGGCGATATCGATCCAGCTCATGACCTTACCCCCGAAAATCGTACCGAGCGCGTTGGTGTCGGACGGCAAAACGATTTCGGTCATCGTGACGGAAGATTCTTGTGGAGACTTGGACGCTAGAGGAGTTGATGTTTTTGGGCTCATGGCTACAGTGTAGCTGTCTTCACTGGACTCCGTCTAGCGGGCTTCAGTAAGATACTTTCTACGCGTAGCGGGCTCTGCCCGCCTCGACAAACGCAAATCATTATGGAAACATCCGCACCTCTTGCTTCATCGCAATCCCAAGGTTCTTCCCCAGGTTCTTCTCAATGTTCTTCGACAACGATGAAGAAGATGCCTTTTCGCGTCTTGGCTGGGCTGATCTTATGCAATTTGATTTGGTCCGCTCATCCGGCGATGGCAAAGCTTGTCCTTGCCGACGTCTCCCCAGCGCTGACAGCTTGGTTGCGGTATTCGAGCGCGTGGGTTGCTTATCTTTTGGCGATTCCCTTTGTGAAAAAGCGCGGACTTGGGCCTGCTTTTTTTAGACCTGAAGCTTTTCGCGATGGGATTTTGGTTGCGACGGTCGGTTTCATGGCTTTTTGTCTCGCGCCACTCCTGCAAATGACGGGGCTTCAGTCCTCGCGCGCGACGGATAATGCTCTGATTATCGCGATGGAGCCTTTGATGACCGTTGCGCTTGCGAGAATTGTCATCGGTGAAAAGCTGACTCAGGCGCATTATTTCGCCTTCTGCCTTGCGCTCTCTGGGTTTGCGCTATTGAGCGGGGTTTCAAGCGGTGTGGTTTTTTCGGGGGGCTCATCCGACTTTGCGGGAAATCTTTTGATGCTGACCGCATTGATCGGAGAAGCAAGTTATTCAGTTTTCAGTTTGAAGCTGCTTGACCGATTTGCTCCTCTTGGAGTGTTCGGCACTGCGTTGACCAGCGGTGTTGGAATTTTAACGCTCTCCGCATACGCCATCGAAGGGCCCCATCTGTTTTATGAGCTTTCTCATCTCAGTTGGAAGAGTGTGTTAGGCCTGCTGTGGCTCGGCCCTATTGGAACTGCCTTTGCGTATTTCTACTGGATGTCAGTTTTACGCGAAGCCTCTATGGCGACCATCGCCTTGACTCTCTTTATCCAACCGGTATTGGGTTCTGTGTGGGGATTTGCTTTTCTCGGTGAAAATTTGTCAGGTGTTCAGGTGGTTGGAGCGGTCTTGATTATTGCTGGAGTTATGACTCAAAGCGTAGTCGGTCGTTTCAGAAGTCAGGCTCAGACGTAAAACAGTATCAGTTAATTGAAAATCATCTTGCTGTTCAGGAAATTACCTTTCTATACTCAGGATGTGTCGGACGTCTGTCGAAGCGGGCAAGGCCCGCTCCGCTTATGGAAGTCGACACATGCAACTAACCGGAGGGGAAATGGACGTCTCCAAAAGGGAAGCACGGATCCTAAAAATGTGCGATGAGATGCCGAACAGGAACGCTCAGAATAGGGGCGAACAGCTGGAAGGTGAAAACCTGATCCAAACTTTAGTCACCTTAACCGGACTGCCTGAGGGCATGGCTAACGCTGAGATGGATCAGATTCTTGAGCTCTCCGGTCATGAACCAGAGAAGCGTTCAGATATCACTCTCGACGAATTACGGGCAGCTTTGATCGCTTATCTTGAAGCTCTTGAGCCCACTTTCTCCGAATAAACGTCTTCTTTCTCGGCTCCAGTCCAGTTCTTGAATTCAATAGAGTCGAAAACATGACAAGCGTAGCGGGCAACTCCCGCCTCGACTCAATGTTCGACTCGAGTGGCAATTATTTGGCAGTTCGGCGACGACTGACTATTTTGAAATCGGATCATCGCAAATTGCAAAAAATATTTTCATGGCCCGGAGCAACATTTTTAATGGATATGTATACTGGAGTCCAAGGAGAACTTCATGCTGATCAGGTCATCTAAGAGCCCATTGGAACAAGTACCCGCCGATTTGATCCGTCCCGACCTGGTCGGTTTTAACGGACAAGTCATGCCTGCGACGAATTATATTCCTAACCCGATCGTGATTGAGCAAACCGCTCGAGGCGAGAGACAATACGATATTTATTCTCGCTTGCTCTTGGACCGCATCGTGTTTTTGGGAACCGAGGTGAATGACGTTGTGGCCAATTTGTTGGTCGCGCAACTCTTCTTCCTCGAATCTTCGGATCCCGATAAGGACATCCATATGTACATCAATTCTCCAGGCGGATCCGTTTATGCGGGCTTGGGGATTTACGATGTCATGCAATTTATTAAATCGGACGTTTGCACTTATTGTATCGGAATGGCTGCTAGTATGGGAGCCCTCCTGCTGACGGCTGGAGCAAACGGGAAGCGTTACAGTCTCCCACACAGCCGAATCATGATCCATCAGCCTTTGGGAGGTGCCAAAGGCCAGGCTTCGGATATCGAGATTCAAGCTCGTGAAATTCTTTATCTGAAGGAACGCCTCAATGGAATCCTTGCGCATCACTCGGGCAAGGATATCGAGCAGGTGAAAAAAGATACGGATCGTGACAACTACCTCTCGGCCAAGGAAGCGGTCGAGTACGGATTGATCGACAAAGTCGTGGATAAGCGCACCACTGCATAAGTGCGGGCTTGAATCCGGGTTCTACGTCGGCGAGTAAAAATATTTAATTGAAGGGAAAAAACACAACCTATGGACGGAAGAAAATACGGCGACGGCTTCGGCAATCTGTGTTGCTCTTTCTGCGGAAAAAACCAGCGGGAAGTCAAGAAACTGATTGCAGGGCCGACAGTCTACATCTGTGACGAATGCATCGAGCTCTGTAATGACATCATTGCGGAGGAGGGACAGAAAGAATCTCCTGCCCGTTCCACTCAAGCGATTCCAAAGCCTGCTGAGATCAAGACGATCCTCGATCAATACGTGATCGGCCAGGATCGCGCCAAGCGCGTGCTCTCTGTCGCGGTTTATAACCACTACAAGCGCATTCAGCACCAAGGTGAGAAAAAAGGAAAAGGCGACAAGGAAGCGATCGAGCTGACCAAGAGCAATATCATGCTGATCGGACCCACGGGTTCCGGCAAGACGTTGCTGGCTCAGACGCTCGCTCGCTTGCTCAACGTTCCGTTCGCCATGGCGGACGCAACGACCTTGACCGAAGCGGGTTACGTCGGCGAGGACGTCGAGAACATCATCTTGAACCTTCTTCAAAACTGCGACAACAACGTCGAGCGCGCCCAGAAGGGCATCGTTTATATCGACGAAGTGGATAAAATCTCTCGCAAGAGCGAGAATCCATCCATCACTCGCGATGTGAGCGGCGAAGGCGTTCAGCAAGCGCTTCTCAAGATCATTGAAGGAACGATCGCGAACGTTCCTCCGAAGGGCGGACGCAAGCACCCGCAACAAGAGTTCGTTCAGGTCGACACCTCGAACATCCTCTTTATCTGCGGTGGCGCTTTCGTCGGTCTCGACAAGATCGTGGCCATGAGAAAAGGCAAGCGCAGCTTGGGTCTTTCGGCGAACATCACTTCCAAAGCGGAAGAGAATATGTCGAAGCTCTTGGCTCAGGTCGAGCCAGAGGACCTGATTCGTTTCGGCCTCATTCCTGAGTTCATCGGCCGCTTGCCGGTGATCGCAACTCTCGAAGAGCTGGACGAAAAGGCGCTGGTTGAGATTTTGACCAAGCCTCGCAACGCTCTCGTCAAGCAGTACTCGAAATTGTTCGAGTATGATGACGTCGCTCTTGAGTTCGAGCAAGAAGCTCTCGAAGCGGTCGCTCGCGAAGCCATCAAGCGCAATACCGGCGCTCGCGGTCTTCGCGCGATTCTCGAGCAAGCCATGCTCGAAGTCATGTACGAGTTGCCTGCTAAATCAAACGTCAAGAAATGCATTGTGACCAAGAATACGATTCTGAAGGGCGAGCGCCCGGTCATGGTCATGGCGGACGGCAGCGAAGTCACCGCTAAGACGCAAGCATCGGAGAAGGCTGAAAGCGCCTGATTCGATAGCCGGTTGATCAATTAAAAACAGCGAGCGGCTCTGGGTGAAAACCCAGGGCCGTTTTGCTTTTGAAGCGCATGACTGAGCGTCCATTTCGCGTGTCGCCGAAGGGCTGCAGAAATTGCCAGATCAAAAACATTTTTTACGAGCACTAACTCACGGATTCCCATCATGAATTACGAACCGGTCTGCATCGCGTAGTTTGCAGTCCTCTCGAGGGTGTGTTGTAGTTATATATAAGACCGGCGGCGTGGGCCGGACAACCAGCCTTCTCATTGAAAAGCGTGGCGGGCTTCGGCCCGCTTCGAAAGTCTCCTCACTGAAGTTAGGGGCAGGCCAAGGACGGGAACGGGAGGTTCTTATGAGCAAAGAGAAAAAAGCATCGAGTGGTACCGCAAAGGGTTCTGGGAGCGATTCTGGAGCTTCTAGTCGTGTTCCGCTTTTACCATTAAGAGACGTCATCATTTTTC
>CAZCBS010000169.1:4041-9136 GCA_964496965.1 uncultured Bacteriovoracaceae bacterium | reverse complement strand
AAACAGTGTCCCGAGTTTCGGAGGCAAGGAAGGCCACCCAATGTGTATGGAAACAAGTGGGATTCTCCACCTTGTTGAGTGAGAAGTCTTTCCTTTTCGATTTCCGATCGGCATGGTGAACGCGGCGATGTTCGGCGCGATCGACCGGCTTTGGTATCCGTACGCGACGCGCTCTGAAGCCTATCCGGATACTCCGATGATGCTTCAGCTAAAAAGCCTGCTTTATCGCACTCTTCCCAATCATGTCTATGCGGTCGAGCCTCAGTCGCGGCAATACACCACCCATGGAGATGTCTGGGATTATCTCTATGAGCGCCATCAAAGCCAGCGCCCCGATAGCAACTCTGTTTTTCTTCCGCTCACTCTTGAGATGGGCTCGTGGAATTGGCTCAAAAAGAATTTCTTTCGAAGCCTGCAGATCGATGCCCTCTTTCATCCTTTGAAGAAGCACAGAATCCGCCGAGTATTGCGACGGCATTCTGTTCTTTTCGACTTCTTAACGCGCGCCTCACTGAATCATCAGTCTTGGCGCTGATTCGGCGCGATTACGGATTTTGGACGTCGTGTTTTTTATTTCGACGATCTTCATTCAAGCGATGACGAGCCTCACGGCGATTGCGACGTGCCTCCTTAAGAGCTTCGCGATCTTTCTTGAGATCGTCTTTGTCTCCAGCGGCTCTGTCCTTCTCGACTTTTTCGCGTGCCAGCTTGGTATTTTCTCTCGCTTGCTTGAGGTCCTGCTTGTCCTGATCAATCCGCTGCTGATCGGCCTTGATCACGCCGTCCTGAGCGAAAGCCGGAGCTACCGACACCAGGCTTAAAGCTAAGCCCATCACCATTGCGACCATTCTGACTTGGGTTCTCATTTGTGACTTCATACTAGCCTCCTAAGAACCATTGAACACCCTTTTCGGGTGTGCGCGCAAGACGGGAAATATTCAACATAAATTGGATATCCACTGTCTCGTTTTGCAGCAATGTGTCGCAATAGACACAGGGGCTCCAATTACTTAGCTTTCACGTCGATGTCCGTGGCAGACATCGTGTATTTCACCGTAGCCTTTGCGCCGACCTTGAGATCGCCCTTCACCTTGGTCGAAGCGTCTTTTGCGATTTCCCACTTTTCGGATCCTTTTTGGATCACAAGCTTCGTGTCCGAGACTTCAAGCACAGGACCGGTGACTTGATAAGTCTTGGTTGCTGCGAACGAGGTGCTTGCGATGAATGCGAGAGCGACGATTGCGTATTTTTTCATGGTTTCTCCTTTTTTGATGAACAAAAATAATGCGGCACTCTCTCATGTATCTAGAGAGATCTCAATCATGAGATCTACAGTGACCCGCTGAGATTCCTTTCTATTTCATTCGAGTCGAATCGGTGAGAGGGAAACACTGCAAATTTACCTGATAGACTTCATTTGCATTTTCGTCACTCAGGGCTGAAAGCGTGTTTCTGAAGTTACGAATAAGTTCCTTCGCTTGCGGGATTTTTGCCTTATCCAGAGCCAACGAAAAACATTGAAACTCGCGACTCAGCATTTCCATGTCAATAGCTTCCTTCGCAAGTTCAGAAACCTGTTCGTAGTAATTTCTAGCTCCCTTGTTTTCTTGATTGGTCCAACCGGATACACTCGTACTCGTCCTAACCAATCTACCATTTTTGTCCTCGACGATAAGCCCAGATCGAAGTAGCAAGTCGATCGATGCGTGGATAGCTTCTAAATTTACGTTTTTGATGAAAAGCTTGCCAATCGATTCGCGATTTATTTCTCGAGTTTGGATTCGACACATGGATAAAATCGCCATATTTATCCAATTCGAGAATATTTCAGGGTTCTCCACTCGGAACGTTTTTGTATCGTTTCCAGGGGAATGTTCGAGAAGCAAAGTTTCGAACATTTTTCGATCATCTTCGTTTTCTGCGTTTGCGTGTTGAATGAGTAGCTGAAAGTAGAAGATCTCCGTATCGTCCAGACGAACACCCTTCCTAATGAAGTCCACATGCCTGGAGCGGAGTTTTTTCTTTTTTCTCAAAATTGAAATTAATGTTTCGGGATCGTTTATTCCCATGGAATAAGCCCATTTCCTGAGCGTGAAAGATGGGTCCCGTTTTTTGTGCCAGTACAAATAGTCGCTCAGGTACGCAACGGGGTCACGATACTCATAAATGAACGGAATTTGAGTTTCCGAAGCTTGTTTCGACACATCCATGGTCGCTCCTTTTAGGAATGCTTTTACTGCAAATTCTTTCCTAAAAACGCCGTTTCGTCAAATTACCCATCCATTGTCTAAGATGTAGACATGCTATTACACATATCTTGCCTATATCGCAGATAATCGTGCTTTCCGAATGGCATTGCGATTGCTCTCTTTAAGGACCTAGTCGGCTCAGTCGTCATGGGACGTCTTCATAAGAATCTTAAGTTGAATTCTAGGGGACTCACTGCAGGTCGAACGATTTACGTAATTAAGAAAAAGTGAGGTCTTTTATGAAATGCATGAATCTTCTAAGTTCTTTAGCCATTTTATTTGTAAGTATAGCAACTACCCATGCTGTCGAACCAGCTGCGGGCGGTGATGGTCCATCTAACCAAAGTACCTGTGGCCAACAGAACTTCGACGAAATAATTTCAAAACTTGAGGCATCCGCTTCGGCCAATCCCTCGGCGGAAGTGAAAACCGAGATTTACGATGGCGTAAAAATTTTTAAGAATCCAAGCGGTGGAACGCATGTTTGCATTGGGTACGAAGGCATGGTGCGCTTAGAAGCCGAGGTTGACGCGGAACAAAAGTGCATGGATTCCGGTAATACAAGATGCGAGAAGATCTCCACCCGTTGGGCAGACTACCCAGATTACTACGGATGTAAGGCTGTCTCCCAGTACCAAGGATATAAAGGAATTGAGCCGGCAAGTGATAATTGCCTCAAGGCGGCCGCCCTCTATGTTTCTGACCCAAAGAGCATTGAGAAGGCATTAAGCGCATGTAAAAGTGATAAAAATACGACTTCATTGCCGCAAGCGGCTGAATTTGCTTTCTATGCCCACTATGGTCTGGCCGATTCCAAAGAATATTATCGCCAAAGAGCGGGGCTTGATGGCAATAAGAATCATCAAGAAGCTTTACTGCTCGCAGTGAAGAAAAAGAAATCGTTATGTGCAGGTGCCGCTGTAAATCTAAATCAATAGAAAAAAACACAAAGCCCGGTCTGAAATGCACTCAGATCGGGCTGCCTTTATTTAGTATATACTGACCGTCTCAATCTATCTGCTTAGATCCGTGCCTATTTCTTCAATCGCTTTTTATTTCTAGAGGAGAAGCGAGGCTTCCTCTTTGTCCTGCCCAATATCGCCTCCAGGCCGGAAGGAATCACTCGATGGAGACGTTGACCTTCAAAGACCTGAGCTATTTCGAATCGAATGCTGCAGAGAGATTGTCTCGGGTGATATAGTCGCCAATTTCAATGAGATTGAGGCGGGCCCTCGAGGACCAACGAATCTTCATTTGCGCTTAGTCTTGCCGCCAAATCGCTTTTTCATTTCAGCCATGACTTCATCGTGCTCATGGACTCGGCCGGCCTCGATGTCGCTGAGTCCTTCATTGAGCCCACGCATGAATCGGGCGGTTGGACGCCCAATGGTCTCGCAGTACGCGAGAGGCATGTGTTTTGGATCCGCCCAGGGAAAGAATGTTTCAGCTACTTTTCTTGGTTTCATAGAAGCTCCTCATAAAGATCTATGTGCTTTACCTGCACAATACACCGGTCCCAAGCTATCTGCTGAGACCCTTGATTTTTTTCTGAGTCAGTGGCGTCCCGACCGCCATGAGTTGACGAATTGCCTCGAACACGGCCTTGAATTGGTGGTCATATTGAAGGTCTCTACTTGGTAAAGTTCCGCCAGATCGCTATCGAGCATCACGCGATGCCCACGCACGAAGTAGATTCGCTGGCCAATTTCTCTCACTGTCAATTCACTGTACATTCTCTCTCCCGTATTTTTAAGATTCCAAACTGGAATCTTAAACAGCTTTCCTTTTTCGGCCAGTCCGACCGAACCGAGGCGACTTCAAGCACAATGAGTGCCTGAAATCCGAGAGATTAAGCGTGAATCAAGGGCGGAAATCAGACGCCTTGATCGAAATCTGGACTTTCACTTGGGTTGACCTAACAACCGACTATCAATCTCTCGATTCAAACACCTCAGAATTTCAGCTGGAGAGACTCGCGCGCGCAGCTTCCATCCCGTAGCCACATATTGGATGATCCGCTTTTCTTCGGGATGAGAGCCCATCTCCGGATGAAACTGAGTTCCGAAACCGGCGTTACCCGGGAAATCGAGAGCCTTGACGATTTTGCCGCGAGTTCCATCCGGCTCGATGTTGTAGGCGCTCACTCGAAAAGCAGGTTGGAGCTCCTTCGAATAGACCGAGTGAGGATCGACCGCCGCGTGATGCGAGTTCGTCGTCATGAACCGCCGAGTGCCCGCGGCAGCTTCAAGCTCGCTTCCTTCTTCAGCGATCACTTCGACTGTCGCAAAGGTTTCGTCCGAACTCATATGCTGGGCTTTCGTCAGATGGGCGATGTCGTCGTGCAATGCGCGCCCATCCATCACGGCGGCACGCTGAAGCGCGCCACAGATATAGAAGACGCGGCCTTTTCCATTTTTAAGATACTCGCGAAAGTAAGCGATGATCTCACGATCGCGCTTCAGCCGAATGTCACCACGCACGCGCTTGAGATTGGAATTCCCGTAGAGAACCGGGTGAACGTCATCCCCGCCCATCCCGAGCTGGCCATCCATCGAGTTCAGAAATTTTCGAAACTGCTTCATCTCTTGAGAAGTCAGAACAGTCTCTAAACCAATCGGGATCGCAAAAAGCCTGGGGCCTTCTTTCTCAAAAACTCTCACTGTCTTTGCCAAATAAGAGTTCTCTCGCATTTGTGCTGGCCGATTCAGAACGACTGCCACATTGGGATGGTCGGCAGTCGAAGACGGAAGTTCCGAGAAATTTTTTGCAGAAGCGGGCAGCAAGAGTGACTGAGTTCCTTCCATATCTTCAAAACCAAAATCTGTTCTGAACAACTTTAGGTAACT
>CAZCBS010000169.1:3035-4031 GCA_964496965.1 uncultured Bacteriovoracaceae bacterium | reverse complement strand
CGCCGAACAAGCTCACTGGGAGCGACATTTCGCAGTTTCGGCAAAAGATAGCGCACTCCGACGACGTCAGGTTGCCACACAGAAACGCCGTCGACTTCCGCATGCGCGGAAAGGCCGATGAAACAAATGAAGAGTAAAAATACGGACCTCATCTTTGCTCTTTTCGGCCAAAACGGGATTCTCATTAAAAACTCAATGGCCGCCCGCATTAGCTCAGTGCATCTCGAAAATTTTCTCGCTATGCGTTGCGATCTGAATCAGCAAAACTACTCAACATTTTGTGGGTCGAAACTTTTGTACCACTACTAATTGACAGTTCGTCCGCCGCTCGTCTAAATTTAATTTATAAGAATTCGTTGCTGAGAAAGTTCAAAACTCGGTGAAAATCGAGGCTTTTCAGCGGAGTTCTGAGTGAGGGCAAGTGAAGCCATCAAGCGAAGTGACGAGACTGCCTCTGCCTCTTTGACGAGTCAAGGACGAAGTCCAGGAGGTCTACTTAATGCGATGCTTCACTGGTTTTGCCAAACTCCAGTCGTACCCGCAGTACCCAAGCAGTTCCCCGTAGTACCCCGCAGTAACGCAGTGAGAAGAGTAGTTTGATCGTGGTGAGTCAAAATTTTGTCATGAGTCCGAAAGAGTTGAGATTCAAGGAGGAAAGCTAAATGCAGGTCGTCAAAAGAGATGGCACAAAAGAAATCGTAAAAATCGAAAAGATTCTCCACGCAGTCAATGAAGCCTGCCGAGGTCTACAGAACGTCGAAGCCATCGAAGTGGCTAAGCGGACCATCAATGGCCTGCACGACGGAAGCACCACTCAAGAGCTCGACAATCTTTCGATCTCAAACGCCGTCATGCTGATGGCGGACGAGCCGAACTATTCGAAAGTCGCGGCTCGCATGCTTTCTGAAAGCATCCGCAAAGAAGTCGGTCGTGACGTCGCTTTCCGCGATTACATCCGCACCGCCTCGGAACCCGGACTCCTCGCCCCCAAACTTT
>CAZCBS010000169.1:0-3025 GCA_964496965.1 uncultured Bacteriovoracaceae bacterium | reverse complement strand
CACAGCTGCTGAACACGGCCTTCTTGCCTCCACCGTTCTTGAGCTTGCTGAACAAGATCTCAACTCGATCGAATACGCGATCCGCCACGAGCGCGACGATCTTTTCGAATACTTCGGCCTTAAGACGGTTGCAGACCGCTATCTCCTTCGTCACCCAAAAACCCGCAAGCTGATCGAGCGCCCTCAATGGCTCTTCATGCGCGTGGCCCTCGGTCTCTCGCAAACCGTTTCCGAAGCCATCGAGTTCTACGAGGTCATGAGCCAGTTCTACTACTCGCCGGCGACGCCGACACTCTTTAACTCTGGAACGCGCCATCCTCAGATGAGCTCTTGCTATCTTTTGACGGTTGCCGAAGACAGCCTCGAAGGAATCTACAAATCCTTCGCCGATTGCGCCATGCTCTCGAAGTTCTCCGGCGGCATCGGCATCGACTGGACGCCCGTTCGCGCTTCGGGATCTTTGATCCGCGGAACGAACGGCCTCAGCAACGGCATCATTCCATTCCTCAAAGTTTTTGATTCTTCCGTCCATGCGGTCAATCAAGGCGGAAAGCGCAAAGGCGCCGCCGCGGTTTATCTCGAGCCATGGCACGCGGATATCGAGACTTTCCTTGAGCTGAGAAACAATACGGGTGCTGACGAACGCAGAACCCATAACTTGAATCTCGCTCTCTGGATCTCCGATCTTTTCATGAAGCGCGTGGAAGGCGACGCTCAATGGTCGCTCTTCTCGCCTAGCGATGTGCCAGAGCTTCTCAACAGCTTCGGCGAAGAATTCGAAGGTCACTACGAGCGCTATGAGCGCGAAGGCAAAGCTCTCAAGCAAGTTTCCGCTCGCCAGCTCTATGCTCGAATGATGCAAACCTTGGCTGAAACCGGCAACGGCTGGATCTGCTTCAAAGACAAAGCGAATCTGCGCTCGGCGCAAACAGCAGCACGCGGAAACGTCATCCACAGCTCCAATCTCTGCACTGAGATCTTGGAAGTGACCTCGGCAGACCAAACCGCTGTCTGTAACTTGGGAAGCGTCAATCTCTCGTCGTTCGTGAACGCGAATCGCGAGTTCGATTACGAACGCCTCCGCGCAGTCACCAAGACCGCGGTGAAGTTCCTCGATCGCGTGATCGATTTGAACTTCTATCCAACTCCAGAGTCTCGCGCCTCGAATCAAAAGTGGCGCCCAGTCGGCCTTGGAGTCATGGGTCTTCAGGACGCGCTCTTCAAGCTCCGTCTGCCTTTCACAAGCGACAAAGCGAAGATGGTCTCCGCGAAGATCTCTGAAACCATCTATGAAACGGCGATCCGCACTAGCATGGAAATCGCGCAAAAGCAGGGCTCCTTCCCTGCTTTCAAGGATTCCCGCTACGCTGACGGCCAGCTCCAAGTCCAACTCGCAGAGAAGCTTCAAGCTCTGATGCCTGAAACGACTGTGAACTGGGATCGCCTTGCTCAAGAAGTCCGCCAAAACGGACTTCGCAACAGCTTGCTCATCGCAGTCGCGCCGACGGCGACGATCGCATCGATCATGGGAAGCTACGAGAGCATCGAGCCTCAGGTCGCCAACGTGTTTAAGCGCGAAACCTTGAGCGGCGAGTTCTTGCAAGTTAACCGCTACTTGATCGCGGACCTCAAGCGTGCAGGCCTCTGGACTCCAGAAATGCGCGCCAAGATCATCGCATCGGACGGATCGATTCAAAACATCGAAGAAATCCCTTCGGAAATGCGCGATCTTTATAAGACCGCTTGGGAAATCTCCCAAAAAGACCTGATCGACATGGCTGTCATGCGCTCGGCATTCATTTGCCAATCGCAGTCGCTCAATCTTTTCATGGAAGATCCAAACATCGGCAAGCTTTCCTCGATGTACATGTACGCCTGGAAGCAAGGAGTGAAGACGACTTACTATCTCCGCTCCCGCGCCCGCACTTCCATCAAGAAGACGACTGTTGATACGGAAGCGATCACTAAGCCTCAAGTAACCGCTACGGAAGCAGTGACGTGCTCGCTGGAAAATCCAGAAGCTTGCGAAGCTTGCCAATAACTGAGTAGTCATCACCGAAAGACACGACTATGATCCTAAATCACGAACTAGATCTGACACTAAGACCGATGAAGTATCCGCAGTTCTTCGAGCTCTACAAAGACTCAGTGAAGAACATCTGGACGACCGAAGAAATTGATTTCTCCGTCGACTTTGAGCATCTTCGGGACAAAATCAGCCCGCAGGAAGCGCATTTGATTCGTCGCTTGGTCGCGTTCTTCGCAACCGCCGACAACATCGTTGCGCATAACTTGGTTCTCAACTTCTACAAGCACATCAACTCTCCGGAGTTTCGCATGTTCTTGGGCAAGCAGCTCTTCGACGAAATGCTTCACGTCGAAACCTACTTGCTCTTGGTCGACAACTACATCCCGAATGCCGAGGAACGCCGCGAGGCATTCTCCGCTTTTCAGACGATTCCATCCGTGAAGAAGAAGGCCGACTTCTGCTTCAAGTACATGGACTCGATTGAAAAACTCGACAAGCTGGATACTGACGAGAAGCGCCGCCAGTTCGTTGAGAACTTGATCTGCTTCGCTGGCTGCGTGGAAGGCCTTTTCTTCTTCGGATCGTTTGCTTATGTCTACTTCCTACGCAACAAAGGCCTGCTCCCAGGCTTGGCTACTGCGACGAACTGGATTTTCCGCGACGAAAGCTTGCACATCGAAGGCGCGATGGCTGCGATCGCCGCCATCCGTAAGGAATATCCAGAAATGTTCGACAAAGAGATGGAAACTCGCGTCGTCGCCATGATCGAAGAAGCATTGGACGTCGAGATGACCTTCTGCCAAGACGCTCTGGCTCAAGGCGTGACGGGACTTTCCCCAACGCTGATGCGCCAATATCTCGAATACTGGGCTGATCAACGCTTGACTCAGCTTGGATTCGCGAAGCGCTTCATGGCGAAGAACCCCTTCCCATTCATGGTGCTTCAAGACGTGCAGCCACTCACCAATTTCTTTGAAAAGCGCGTGACCGAGTATT
>CAZCBS010000168.1:0-9295 GCA_964496965.1 uncultured Bacteriovoracaceae bacterium | reverse complement strand
TTTCTGAACTTTTGAAGGTGGATCAAGCGGAGTCGCGCCTGACGCCGATGATCTTGCTTGTATTGGCCTTGAACCCAGTTTTCCTTTGTTATGGGGACACGCTCTATGGGCAGTCGATGCTCGTCACTCTTCAATGGGCCGCTCTTGCGTGGTGCGTGGAGTATCTGTTTTTCGGCGCCTCACTGGGTTGGGGCGTTTTGATTTATTTCCTGAACGTCTGGATTTCTTTCGATTGGATCGTCCCGCTCTTCGTAGTTTTTAGTTACTGTGTATACCGCCGAGAAGGATTTCGCCTCAATCGGCTCAAACCATGGATTCTTCTCTATGGCGTCGGGGCTGGGGGAGCGGTTCTCTTGCGCCTGGTGCATAACTCTTGGGCTTTGGGCGGGTTTCAGAACATGGTCCGGGATTTGTTGTTCATTGCCAAGCTTCCCGCCGCCGCTTCCGATTTGGGCGCGAGCCAATACTCCGGATTAAAGCATCTGATCAAGTTTTTGTTCGGCGTGCCGTGGTTTACGACGCTTCCCGCGCTCGTGCTTGCGACCTCGAGCATCGGAGCGCTTCGAAGACGTGCTGGAGCGGTTCCTGGGCTCAGTCTTTTTTTGGTTTTATGGGTTGTGGGTTCGTTCAGCTGGCAGATTCTCATGCGACGCGAATCCATGGTTCACGGTTTTACCTATATTCATCCAGCCTGTGGGATTCTCTTTCTCGCAGCTCTTGCGGTGCCGCTTCTTTGGGAGCTGAGACCTCGTCTTGTTTTAGCTTGTTTTGCGCTTCAATGTGTTTTTGCGGGAGCGATTATCAGCTCCGAGATTTTCGTGCCTTTCGTGGTGACTTCGAGTCAGAAGCTGGTGCGAAACGTTTGTGAAGAGGACGCTCAGACTTTGCTCCAAGCTTTCGGAACGAGTCGAACGTCGGTTGCCGAAATGATTCGCCGGGATTTGGCGACTTCCAAAAAGGAAAGCTCGTGCGACGCCAAGAGCCGACTTTCGACGTGGACCTTGGGCGCCTATAGTACGATATTTAAAATCACTTTATGAGTTCATTGCAACTGACCTCGTCTTCAAACTCCATTCAAATGCTGACGGCGCTTGCGCTCAGTCTTTGTTTTTTGGCATTCATCGGGAGCAGTATCTTAAAGCGAAAGCTCAGTGAGAATTTCGCCTTTTTCTTTATTGTTTTGGGCGTATTCGCTCTTTTTGCCTCGTTGAATCTGACGGAAAGCCAGCAGTTACTCGCTCAACTCATGGGTGTGGAGTACACGCCTCTAGCGTTTCTGATTGTCGGCTTGGCCCTCTTGTTGTTTTTAGCGCTTCAGTACGCCGCGCATCTCACTCAGCTGCATCGCTCTCATCGAAAGCTTGTTCAATCGTTGGCCGTTGAGACCGGGCTTCGTTTTGAGTCGGCTCAATTGAGCGATGACCGTGAGCTGATGTTTTTGATCCCGGCTTATAACGAAGGACGAAACATCGCTCGGATCATTGGAGAGTTACGAGCTAAGTATCCTCGTTCGACTGTGGCAGTGGTGGATGATGGTTCGGTCGATGATACCTCCGTGAAGGCCCGGGGAGCGGGCGCGGTTGTATTGCGCCATCCTTGCAATCTTGGCTATGGCTGCGCACTTCAGACCGGCTATCGCTTTGCATTGGCCGTGGGAATGAAAGCGGTTTTGCAACTGGACGGTGACGGCCAGCATCCCATCGAGAATGTGGATCGAATGCTCTCGCGACAAGCGGCAGCAGGGGCCGATTTGGTGATCGGTAATCGTTTCAGTGATCAAGAGAGTTATCGGGTTCCACTGGCAAGGCGAATGGGGATTGGCCTTTTTCGCGGAATACTGAAGTTCCGCAAAGTTTCGATTGATGACCCGACGAGCGGATTGCAGCTCATTGGCGCGCGTTTATTGCCTTTGCTGACCACAGATGATTTTCCGGTCGATTTTCCGGATGCGGATCTTCTTTTGTTTCTATCCAAAAAGAAGTTTGTGATCAGCGAGACCGCGGCAGTGATGAGAAAAAACGAAACGGGCCGCTCCATGCATTCGGGGATCTTCAAGCCGATGTTCTATCTTTATAAAATGCTGCTTTCCATTCTGATGGTGGAGCTGCGTTTGGTATTGGAGAAGGTGTCTCGTGCGCAAAAGGCCTGAGGTCGCGCTGAGCTTCGACTTCGAGTGGCCGGATACGACTGAGCTGGGTCAGAAATATGGCATGGATGCAGCCGAGCTCGATCGCATTCGAGCGGAATTGCCGCGTAAATTGAAGGATGAGCTTCTTCCGCTTTTGCGGAAGCATTCGGTGAAAGCCACGTTTTTTTGCGTCGGAAAATTAGTTCGCGAAGTGCCGGAGCTCATTCGCGAGATCGCCCAAGACGGACACGAGCTGGCCTCTCATGGATTTACTCATCGAAAAATCTCGTCCTTGAATGAGGACGAGCGGCGCTGGGAGCTTCAGCAGCTGGAAGAGGTATTTGCGGCTGTCGGTATCCGCCCGCAAGGATTTCGGGCTCCGACATTTTCGATCTCTTCACAAGATCACGAGTTTTTCGAACTCTTAGTTGAGCGCGGCTATGTTTACGACTCAAGTCTTTACCCGAGAAAGACGCCGCTTTATGGCGAAAGCGGCCTGACAATGCTTCCGTTCGCGATGCAGATGCTGTCGCGATCCGGGGCCACGCTTTGGGAGATCCCGATTCCTCTGCCTGAGATCGCAGGAATGCGCTTACCTTTTGGCGGAGGGATTTATCTCCGGTTTCTTCCGCTTTTTGTTTTCAAACTCTTGCTAAAATGGCTGTCACGTAAAACGACGCCAGTGATTTATCTTCACCCCTGGGAGCTTTGGCCCGAAACTACGGGCAAGCTTACGACCGGCGGCTTAGCCAACGTTCTCCACTCCGGGTTTGCAGGCGGAATGATGCGGAAGCTCGAAGCGGTTTTGAAGAACTACGATTGCCGACCTTGTCGGGAACTCGTGCCCTGAGCTCCCGTCTCGATCGCTAGCTTTGCTTTTTTTCGAGTAAGAACCAGGTCGAATCGTCTTGCCGTGTGAAGGAATCTCTTTTGTAAGAGAATCCGTAATCCAC
Organism: uncultured Bacteriovoracaceae bacterium; assembly: GCA_964496965.1. Taxonomy (GTDB): domain Bacteria; phylum Bdellovibrionota; class UBA1018; order UBA1018; family UBA1018; genus CAZCBS01. The sequence continues at coordinate 6,214 of CAZCBS010000168.1, read as the reverse complement.
CAGTCGCAAGTCAGGGTATTTATCGAGCATTTCGCCCGCAAAGTCTCTTTTGAAAAGGCGATTGCGATGGCCACGGTAAGGAACTTCCACGGGTGTCGGATTAAAGTACTCGTCGACGATGATGTATTTTTTCGCCGAACGATAGAGTCGATCATAGACGGTCGGGAGCATGTCCGGATTGATATGAATCAAGACGTTCTTGATCAAAACAAGATCGCGAGGAGCGTCCGGCTCGAACTCGAGGATCGACTGATGATAGATGTTTTTTAGCTGGCCCCAAGCGCGGAGTTGCTCGACCGCCGCTGGATTGATCTCGATCGCCGAAAGCTCAGCTTCTGGCAAGAGTTGATTCAAGGCTTTGAGATTGAGCCCGATATTCGAGCCAAACTCGATCACGGAGCGGATATTTTGGGCCGTCTTGAGCATTCGCGAAAAAAGCACGATATGTCCGGCTGGATACGGGCCTTTATTGCGATGAATATAATCGGCACCAAATTGACCTGCCCAGAACTCTTCCTGCTCGGTTTTGAATTGACTCATATCTTTTCGAGTACTTTGAACAAAGAGGAGGGGGCAAGATAAATCGATAAATTGCGGCGCGTCATTCTATGGACAATCTGAGTCGAGGTAGGGTAGCGTACATCGATTGGCAAATAGCGCTATGGGCTTAGATAAAACGGTCGCAATCATTCAGGCCCGAATGGGCTCCCAACGTTTGCCGGGCAAGGTCCTCATGAAAATCGAGGACCAGCCTATGCTCAAGCTGATTATCCGTCGGGCGCAGCGCTCACGTCGAATCGATCAGGTTGCGGTCGCGACGTCGACTCAGGCGACTGATGACCCGATTTCCGACCTTTGTGCTGAACTTGGAATTTTCTGCTACCGCGGAAGCGAAAACGACGTACTCGACCGGTTCTACCAGGCCTCTCGGATTTTGGATGGGCAAGTTCTAGTGAGGATCACAGGAGATTGCCCGCTTTTGGACTCCGATGTGCTGGATCGAATCATCGACGCGCGTGCGGAGGCGGGAAGTGATTATGCGACCAATACACTGATTTTTACCTATCCTCATGGATTGGACGCGGAAGTCTTTACGATGCAGGCTCTCGAGCGAGCTTGGACTGAAGCGAAAATGCCTTCCGAGCGTGAGCATCTGACTCGCTATATTCGTTCGTCTGGCAAATTTAGCACCCTCAACGTCAAGGGTGACGTGGATCTTTCGCCGCGCAACTTGCGATGGACCGTGGACGAGCCTCGTGACATGGAGTTTGCTCGGGCGGTTTATTCAAGACTTCACGAGCGTTTTCCCGATCGAAGCTTGGATGAGTTTCGCATGAAAGATGTTCTGGATCTTCTCGAGCGCGAGCCTCGTCTTGAGGAAATCAATCGAGGATTCGTCCGACATGAAGGCGCCTATAAATCTATTCTGACCGATCCCCCGATGGAATTTTCAAAGCTGATCGGCGGAGATTCGTTGGATCAGGCAGTTTTTGTGCGAGCGGAAGGAAGTCGAATCTGGGATCGCCACGGCAACGAATGGATTGATTGGGACTCGGGCGAAGGGAAAAAGATCCTCGGCCATCAACAGAAGCCAAGCGAGCTTCGCCCGCCTCGACTGATTTCAGAGGTTACGAAATTGCTCTCGGAATCGATTCCCGGAGCTGAGGCGGTTGCACTGACTCGTCAATGTGTCGAGGCCTCGGCGCTTGCGGTGAAGCTTGCGAAGCAAGGGACGGGACGTGATCGCATCATCGATTGCCGGCGTTGGAATCGTCGCGAAGGTGCGGAGACTGTTTGCCATACGTGGGAGCAGCTGGAGTCGGTGAGTGCCGAATCGTCGTCTTTGATCGCCGCTCTTGTTGTTGAGCCGATAAGTATGGAGAGTCATGACGAAGGCTTTTTGCGGCGTGCGCGCCAATGGGCCTCTCATCATGGAGCCCTGTTAATCATGGATGAAACGCTCTCAGGGTTTCGCCTGGCGCTCGGGGGAGCGCAGGAGTACTTCAAGGTCGACGCGGATCTAGCGTTTTTCGGGGAAAATCTTTCCAATGGTTTGCCTTTAGGCGCGGTGACGGGACGAAGCGAATTTTTGAGGCAGGTCGAAAAGAGCGAAGAATGCGAACTGGCCTCTGTAGCTGCGGCTCACGCTTTGCTTCTCGAAATTCGGTCCGGAAAAGTGATCGGCCAGCTTTGGGACCAGGGAAAAAAATTCAAAGACGGAATGGAAGTCTTTATTCGACACGAGCGGCTCGAGGGTCTTTTGAAGATCGAGGGTTTTGCTCCTGGCTTCCGATTCGTGTTTCAAGATGCGCAAGCGGCCGAAAGCGAGAGTCTTTCTCGGCGTTTTCGAGAAGAATGTTATCAACGGCATATTCGATTGGGAGAGCAGATCTGGGTTTCCTTCTCCCACTCGTTCGGCGATATTGACAAGACACTCAGAGCGGGGCTGGCCAGCCTGCGTTCCATTAGGCAAGAAGGGAAAATCTTATGACGGAACCGAAGTATCATCTCGTCTGTGCGCAGTGCGGACATCGGCAAGTGGAAGATGCTTATTACATCGGTTGCCCGAAATGCGGCGGATTCATCGATGTCGAATATCGCAAGCCACAAAACTTTGTCGATGATCGCTATCGGTCGATTTTTCGCTTTCATCCGGTAATGCCGTACGATCCAACGACTGAGTCCATTACGGAGTTTGAAAACATCGAGGATACTCCGCAGACCTTATCCGAAGAGCTTTCCGCCAAGCTCGGTATCGAGCTCTATCTTAAGAACGAAATGGCGATGCCGACGGGGACGTGGAAGGATCGAGAAGGGTTTGTCTCGCTTTACCGGCTCTGGAAGAGTGGCGTAAAAGACTTAGTCGTGTTTTCTTCGGGTAATACGGGAACCTCACTGGCGCGTTCGGCGACTTTGATGCGAGGCCCGAGAATTCATCTCGTTGTCCCGCAGGCGTCGCAGCACCGAGTGAAGACCTATCGCGAATTTTTTGAGAGCGATTATGTAAAGCTTCATTTTTTCGAGGGAAGCAATGATGAGTGCGCGGACCAGGCCGCAAAGCTTGCCAAGCAAAATGGCTGGGCGGGCGAGGGTGGATTTTCCAATTATGCGCGCCGGGAAGGTTTGAAGCTCCTCGCATTGGAATACTTGGCCAGCAAAGGGCCGAAGATGGATTGGTACGCCCAACCGGTTGCAGGCGGGATCGGAATCTACAGCTTCTATAAAGCCCATAAAGATATCGGGATCGAGAAGGAATGCCCTCGGCTTCTCGGGGTGCAGGCTGAAATCTGCGCGCCGATGGTTCATGCTTGGCGGGACGGGTCCCCGACTCTTCAGGAAAAACATATTCCACAGACGGTTGTTCCATCGGATTTCGTTCGCGTTCTCAGGACGCGTCGGCCAGTGGGGAGCTATCCTGTTCTTAAAAAGATCGTGGATCGGGTTGGTGGGGGCTTTGAGGATGTCTCGGATCGACAGATCTACGAATCTCTCCGATTGTTTTACAAAGATCGGTCGATTCGGAAGTTTACGAAGGAAACCGGCAAATGGGTCGGCCTCGAGCCCGCCACGGCGCTCGCGGGCGTCGTTAAAGCAGTGGAAAGCGGCCAAATCCGCAAAGGCGCAAAGGTTTTGCTCAATGTCAGTGGAGCGGCAAAAGACGGGGATCTTCAATCTCAATGGATCTCGGATTTGCTCTAGAATGTTGACTTTTTTGACTAAAAATTACAAAACTTCCACATGGAACTGAATGCGAATTCTCGTGTTCTTGTCGTCGCGGCTCACCCCGACGATGAGGTGCTCGGAGCTGCTGGGACGTTGATGCGGGCAATCGACGCCGGAGCCCAGGTTTTTGTCTCTTTCCTGGGAGAAGGGGTCTCGGCACGGTTTCCGTTTGGTCAATACGATTCGCCTGAATTTCACGAACAGACGAAGACACGAATGGAGGGCGCTCACAAAGCTCTCGCTTTCATGGGTATCCCAGAAAGCAATATCTCCTTCGGCAAGCGTCTTTGCGGTCAGTTTGATACGATTCCCCTGATTTCGATGGTCAAAGAGATTGAAAGCACGATCGAGGCTTTTCGTCCGACGATCCTTCTGACGCACACTTCTTCTGAAGTGAACGTGGATCATCGACGGACGTTTGAAGCCGTTGAGGTCGCTTGTCGTCCGACTCGGAGCTGGGGCCCCAACGCGATCTACACATTTGAAATTATTTGCAGCAGCAATTGGACTTTCGAAAGTCACTTCAAGCCGAATGTGTTTGTCGATATCTCGAAGTACTGGGAGCGCAAGCTTCAGGCTTGGCACTTTTATGAAGGGGAAAGCCGGCCCTTTCCTTTTCCACGCAACGACACGGGTCTAGAGACTCTGTCGCGTTACCGTGGCATGGCCGCGGGGCTTGAGAAGGCTGAAGCATTTCGACTCGTTCGGGAGATTCATCGCTGAGTCACATGATGTCCTCACCTGGAATCGTCAGAAGCGGCACAGGAACTTGCAGCGGAAGCTTTGGAGAGCTTCTTCAGGGAGTATTGCCAGGAAACAAGAAATTTTTGGTCAATCTCAAGATCAAGAACTGCTCACAGGTCAACGCGACTCTTTCGTCGTGTCAATATTTCGAGGATAAAGAGTCGCGCTTTGTCGAGTCCTATCGTCGTTTTTCTAAATCGTACAAAGTGCTGCGCAATCTGCTGACCGATATCGGTTGCCACGATGATCCATTCTTGGATGTGCAATCGAATATCCCGATTGGAAAAGGTCTCAGTTCGAGCACTGCCGATATGATCGCCACAATCAAGGCGTTCAAGAAGGCGCTAAAGATCTCGCTGAAGTCTGATTATATTGGCGGGCTTTTGACCGAGATCGAGCCCAATGATGGCCTGCATTGGCCGGGAACCGCGGCTTACCATCATACGACGGGCAAGTTGATTAGCCGATTCGATTACGTGCCGCCTCTTTCTATTCTAGGAATCGACTTTGGCGGAGTCGTGGATACCGTTCAGTTCAATCGCCTCCACTTCACTTGGAGCGATCAGGAGATGGAACATTACCAGTCTCTGCTCAAGAGAATGGAAGATGCGTTGAATGCGCGGGATCTCGCCACGGTCTGCGCGATTTCCACCGAGAGCACACTCCTTTGGCAGAGGATCAATCCTAAATCCGAATTGGGGCAGGTTCAGGAGTTTCAGCGCGAAACCGGAGCGTTAGGAATCATCAACACGCATAGTGGAACATTGCTCGGGCTCATGTATGAGCCCGGGAGATCTGATGCGGGTGCTCTGCTGAAACGAGCGAAAGAAAAATGGGGCGCTGAGCAGGTTCGTTGGTTTCATACGGTCAGCGCATCAACGCAAGGGGAGTTCGGCCATGAAGGAAAATCGGATGTCAGTATTTGAAAAGATTTCTCGAACGGATCGGGTTTTCGTGATTTGCGAGATCGGTTCGAATCATAATGGCGATTTCGATCTGGCTCTTCGGCATATGGACATCGCGCAAAAAGCCGGAGCCGACGCGGTTAAGTTTCAAAGCTTTCTAGCCGACCATCTCTTGCCTCGGCATGACCCTGCTTACGAGATGCATAAGAAGCTCGAGCTTCCGCAGGAATGGTATCCTCGGCTCCAGAAAGAAGCGACGGATCGCGGGATGTACTTTTTCTCAACCGCGACGAATGAGATCACTCTGCGTTGGCTCGATGAGGCCGGTGTGGAGTTTTTCAAAGTGGCTTCGCCGAATTTGACTCATCTTCCTCTGATTCGTCAGGTCGCCGCTTTGAAAAAGATGGTGATCATGTCCACGGGAATGGCGACGCTCGAGGAAATTGATGAGGCAGTGCGCGCATACACGGAGAGTGGCAACTCTCAGCTCGCGCTTCTGCATTGCGTGAGCCAGTATCCAGCGGAGCCACAGAACCTGCGCCTCAAAAATATTCAAGGGCTACAAAGCGTTTTTCCTTATCCGGTTGGCTTTTCCGATCACAGCCTCGAGATCGGAACGGCGATTGCCGCCGTCGCTCTTGGCGCTCGGATCATCGAAAAACACATGACCCTCGATCGCTCGATGAAAGGTCCGGATCATCATTACTCACTTGAGCCGGACGATTTCATCTCCATGGTTTCAAATATTCGACAAGTCGAAGTCGCGCTCGGAACCACGGAACGAGTGATTGGCGGGCAGGAAAAAAAGAAATCCGAGAAAATGCGACGAAGTATTCACGTTT
>CAZCBS010000167.1:3117-9295 GCA_964496965.1 uncultured Bacteriovoracaceae bacterium | reverse complement strand
TTAACGAAGAGGCGATTCCTGATTATCAAAGATTCGTGCGCGGTTATCGCCTTTCAAATCCCGCTCCCACCCCGACGGGGGCCGTGAGCTCGACCGTCAATGCGGATATCGATTTCGAGACGCTTCATAATTTTCTTCGCTTCTATGCTCCAAAATCCCTGAAGCGCGAAAAGCCCTCGATCGTTGTCGTGCTCAAGCCACAGATTGGCTGCGCGAAATGTGTTTCCAGCTTGCCCGATGTCAAAACGCTGGTAACGACTCGACTCGAGCGGCGCGGATTTCGAATTGTTTGGGTGACCGCTCAAGAGTTAGGCGAAGCAAGCCTTGCAGGCTCCGAGCTTGTGGTCGCGGCAAGCAAGTCCGCGGCGCAAAAAGACGCCGTCGGGGCTCTCGTTGTTTATTGGCAGAATTCGCTGAACGACGAGGACGCCATGCATCCCGATACGCGGCACTACACGATTCATTCCGCGCTCGAGATTCGCGATATGTCGAGAGAGGAAAAGCAGCTTGAAGTCATGGACACCGGAAGCTTCGAGCGCTCCGAAGGAAAGCTTCTTGCCGAAGCTTTCACGGAGCTTGGAGCGAAACTCGAAGATCTGGAGGTCAGCCAGTCGGAAATCAAGCGCGAAGAGACGGTGATCGACGTCGTGGGAATTCGCTCTTATTCTCAGTACCAGGCGATCAAAAACGCCTTTCAAAGCGCGCTCAAGATGGGAACCGTTGAAGAGCAGAAAATGGGTCGAGGACACGCGGTTTTCGCCGTTTTCTCGAGTACTTCGATTCAAAAGATTCTCGAAGCGATCAATGGAGCAAAGCCCGAAGGACTGAAGCTTGGGACGGCAACCATCGAGGGCGAAGAGATTCATCTTGAGGTCACTCCAGAAACCCCTGGCGCGAAAGGAGGCCCCGAGGCATGAGATCTCGATTTATTATAGTACCATTATTGATGTCATCGGCGCTTTTCTCGTGTCAGCGCTCGCAGGCTTTCAAGAAAGACCAAGAGTACTATCGTCCTGAAGGCTCGGGGAGCTACTACGATCGAAGCGCCAAAAGCTCGACCAGCCGGGTGGAGTCGATGGGGCAACCTAAAAAGCGGATCTTGGTATTTGATTTCTGGAACGATACTCCCGTGAAATCCGATGTCGGAGGCTTTGCCGCGGATGAGCTTCGTCGCGGGCTCTTTCTCACGCAGCGATTGATTCTGTCTCCCGAGGTCAAGACCCAGTATGTGACCGAGGATTTTCTGGATTCAGCCCATGGCGGCACTCAAATCAAGGTCGCGCAACTCATCCGAGAAGGAAGAAAGCTGGGCGTCTCGGTCCTTGCGATCGGGCGCGTGACTAAAATCGTTTTTCGCCAACGGGGCGACGACATCGGTCTTTTGAGGCAAAAGCAATCGCTGGCTGGTGTTGATGTCGAGATCAAGCTCTTTGATGTTTCCGGAGGACGCGAGCTTTTAGCGGTTTCTCGCTCGGGCGATGCTTCGAGTAATTCGCTGGTGGCAGTCGAGGGAAAAAATCTGGAGTCTCCTCAGTATCGCGCTGAGCTGGTGCAAATGGCGGTACGGGATGCGGTCGCCAAGCTTGTGCCCGATGTCATTCGCGGCATTGAAAAGCTTGCCTGGGAAGGCCGGGTCGCCAAAGTCGTCGGCAACAAAATCTACGTGAACGCAGGCCATGCTTCTGGCCTGATTACCGGCGATATTCTTCGTGTGCTTGCGCCCGGAGATGATATCTATGATCCGGCAACTGGAGCGTTTCTTGGCCGCACGAAGGGGCAACTCAAAGGAACGCTTGAAGTCGTTGATTTCCTGGGACCCGATGGATCGGTGACCGAAATCCATACCGGGGGGAACTTCCAGGAGAATGACCTCGTTCAGCTCTACTGAGATTCGAAGACATTCAAAAGAATCGCCATGGACTTATGCCATGCTCGACGCTCGTCAGCATGAGATTGCGCGACGAGTTTTGGCAGGAGGGCGAGGGGCGATTCTATTATCCGAAGTCGCTCCTGTGATCACCGTTGGAAGGCGAGCGGCTCCGACAGATCTTTTGCTTCCGAAGGAGGTCTTGGCGAGTGAGGGGGTCGAGATTTTGCCGACAGACCGAGGCGGGCTTGCGACCTGGCATGGCCCTGGTCAATGGGTGCTATTCGCTGTCGATCATTTAGAGCATTTGACGGGAGATCGAAGGGGAGTAAGAAAAGCTGTTGAAGCCTTGCTTGGCATCGCGCTTGAGGTTGGCCGAACTTACGATCCGTCTGCAGAGATCCGTTCGGGAGCGGAAATGGGTGTCTGGACCCGGCGAGGCAAATTTGCAGCTTTAGGCGTTCATATCGAGCAAGGCGTGCTACTGCACGGATTGTCGTTCAATGGGTTTAGAGCTCCCACTAGCTTTATGGGGCTCAGGCCATGCGGACTTGATTTACCTGTGGATTACCTGATTGAAGGAACGCCCGAGCTTTTTGACGAGCTTGGAAATCAGCTGCTCTCGCAGGCTCAGCGTGTTTTTTCTACGAACAGGTAACGAACTCGACTTCTTGAATCGCGGTGCGATCGTCCAGATAATCGTTCAGATCCCAGATGCGGGGCTCGCTCCAATCGGAGTCGATGACCATGACTTCAGGTCTGCCACCGAGTTGAAAGACCGACGCTGCGACAATGGCGTGACCGCCGCCGTTGCGCTCGCTGATTTTGCGCGGAACCCATAGTCTTCGATCCAAGGGCTTATAACTTGCGGGCCGCATCATCATGAGGTCAAAAGGCGACGTTCGCATTTGGGTTCCGATGTTAAATGAAATCAGAACGGGCTGGCCTTGTGAGAGTTTACGAAGAAGAAAGCCCCGCGCTTCCGCGGCTGATGAAAAGATCTTGTTTTGGCATTTGAAATCGAACCGTTTTCCGTAGCCGTCCAAGATGCCGCGAATGGAAAAGCGATGCTGCAAGACGAGATAGTATTGGTTGATTGAATCCGCAAGAAGTCCGGTGCGGCCTTCTTCGGTTGAGAGGGATCGAACGAGCGCGCCGTTGCCTCGAAAGCCGTCGAGCGCCGTTTGAATCATGAAATGATCGATCGCGTAACCCGTGCAGGTGCCACCTTGCTGAGGGTAAGGGTCGAGGACGTTTTCAAGCTCATGATCTGTGATTTGAACGAGAGCAGCGGGAACGTAAAGAACGTTCATCGTTTTCGGCTCCAAGAGCAAATACGAGTCCAGCGTTCCGTCTGGCTTGACGACTCGGCCTAAAAAAATTCCGCTTCTGGAAAAGTTTTGACGAGGAAGCTCAAAGCTAACGAGAGAGCCGACTCCCGCACGAAAAATGCCACGCGCGATCGGAGTTTCGATTCGAACGCGAATTCGCGAGTCATCCGAGCTCGCAAAAGCAGAGACGCAGAAAATTAAAGCAAGGACCGATGCTAAAAAAATTGGGAAACTTTTAATGGTTTATTAAGCAATCATCCAGAATTTACGAGTATATCGAAAGTGGTAAGGAATTTAAAGCATTATCATTGGCTTCGATGTGAGAGACGGTTCGTTCACGGAAAGAGTGAATGGAATAAGGATTGCGGGCGCCATAGACGCCCATTTTTCCACCCGCTGGGCCGGCCACGAGGTACTGAATCCCGTCTTTTACCGAGCGCTCGAAAATATGAGTGTGTCCGGTGAGAACCAAATCCACGCCGTAGGCCTCAAAGAGCGGGACAAAAAACTCGCGCAAAACGATATGTTCCTTGCGAATTGCGCCTGGACCATCAAAGAAACCCAAGCTGTAAGGCGAATGGTGGAACATGATGACTTTCCATTTCGCGGGTTTTGAAAGTTCGCTCATCAGCCAGTTGAGCTGGGGAAAAACTAAAGTCTGATCGTCCTCGAAATTCGAGTTGAGAACCATGAGGTGCACTCCTCCGAGATAAGCGGAATAGTGCGCATCATGGGCATTGAGTCGAAAGAAATTCTGCCAATAATTAGTGTTCGCGTCGGAGCGATACTCATGGTTACCGATCGCGGCATAGGTGACGCGAGAGCCGCCCACGTTTTGCAATGCCCGGAAATAGTCGAACCAGTCCTGCATCCGGGCGCCCTCTTGAACGAGGTCGCCTCCGCTGAGAATCGCGCTTCCCGGATATGAGGCGATTTCTTTTGCGATATCTTCGAGAAACTCAGGTCCTTCTTGCGCGTCTGCAATAAATGAGAAACGGACCGGTTGATGTTCCTGAGGGCAGGGAATTGGAGCGATCATCACGCGATAGGACATGCCTGGCACGAAGTAAGAGACCTGATTGCCAAAACCGCATTCGGCGACAGGGAGCTCAGCGGACCAGGAAACTCCATCGTGCTGCGCCTGCACATCCGGAACACGAGTATCGCCATTGTAGGTTTGGACGAAAAGAGGGCCATTGGGCAAGCGGTTGTTCGTATAGCGCCAACTGATCGCTAATCTTCCCGTGCCGTGAGCAAAAAGATAAGGTTGAATTTCGAATGAGGAAGAATCTCGAGGCGGTTCTGTTTCCGCTCGCGTGTTGTCGATTGAAAAACAAAGTAAAGCGAAAGTGACGATAACGCTCAACAGCCCGTGCTGTTTCAGTTTGATGAAAATCATTTATGTCCCCCCACGCGGATGATCTTGCGGAGCGTCTAAAAGACAGCCCTCGGCACGAACAACCGAGTGGATATTGCTCTCGCAGGAGCGGGAAATTGTCAAATTTCATATCGATCCGGATCATTGCCGAATCATTGCCGGATGATTGGATGAAGTCCGAATTGATATGGCGCGACGCAGAAAGTAGATGGAGACGGACTAATCGTTCAAGCTTTCCGAAAGTTTGCGATGATCGAGCGCAAAGTTTTCGGGCGTGGGATCGTAGTAATTATGCTTAAAGTTCGGGGAAAACTGATGAGTTTGAAAATCGACGTTCCCACTGTCCCAGGTTGTATCGACTACGATCCACCGGTCGTTCACCAAAACCTCGTTCCACGCATGAGGCTGAGAAGTGCCCACTTTTTCCCAAGTTTGGCCTTGGTTTGGATCTGCGATCGCCCCGTGGATCACCTTGGCGCGAAGTCCTACTGCCCGAGCAAGTGCGGCAAAGAGGCTTGAATAGCCTTGGCAGACGGAAATACCTTCCTTAATAGCTCCCAACGCATCATAAACTTTAGTTTTGTAAGAATCGTTGAAATACGATTCCGTGTCGTACTTGATATTTCGCGCGACCCAGTCGTGAATAGCGAGAGCTTTGTCGGCGTCGTTTTGCGCGTTTGCTGTAATGTTTCGAGCGAGCGATATCACTTCAGGCGCATCGCTTTGAACATCGCCAGTAGGTAATAAATAACGCAGGTCGCGGGTATCCGTGTTTTGGATGCGAAGACTTTTGAAATACGTAATCTGGTCTGGGGACTGTTGACGGCTCGGGTTATTGGAATGATAGATGCTGACAAAGTAAATTCCTGGGCCATAGAGAAAGTAAATTCGCTTAGAAATCTGCCCACTGTTGACGGGAACATAAACTGTCGTGTTCTTTTCTTCTGAGCCGCGAAGGGTGATCGAGATTTGGCTCAAAACACTCGTTCCATCCACGGTTTCATTGACTAGAAAGCTGCTGTCCGAGGTTTGAGAATCGATCGGTATGCCGGGAGATTGGTCGCTGGATTGCGATGGAACGGCTTGTAATGAAACAGCATCCGAGTCCGCAGTAGGCTGATGTGATGTCGAGGTCGGATTGGCGCCGGAGGTGAGGGACTTGAAAAACGACTCCACAATTCCTTCAGCGTGCGAAGGACTCGCGATCAGCATCAGCACAGCAGCGATTTGGAGAAAGAAATACATTTTAAGCCTCACTATCGGATTGCGACAAGAGCAGGAACAGTGCCATGAGGGAACGGTGGAATAAACAAAGAAAAAGCGAGCTTTTCAGAAGTAGGACTGTCTAAGAGTTTGACAGCTGACTCGATTGCCGTCAGGCACGATAACTGAAACGGCGAATCCTGATGCCGATTTTAGCTCAGCTGGTTAAATGCGTTATAGACGGAAAGCGCAGTGCCGCGACGAATTATTTGGCCTCCATTTTCATCTCATGCCTGGCAGTGGGGGTTTTGCTTTGGTTCGACGCAAAAAGTCGTGAGGTCATGAGCGTCATGATTTTCGCTGCCGCGATTTTGAGCGCGTTATTAGGGGGCATCGGAC
>CAZCBS010000167.1:0-3107 GCA_964496965.1 uncultured Bacteriovoracaceae bacterium | reverse complement strand
TTGGGGTGGGATTATTTTTTCATGGGCCCAGGAGTTGGGTTTGAGTCCGGAAGTACGTATGTGGATCTAGCGTTTTCGTTGGTCATCGTCGTGCTGATCAGCGCGATTATCGGAATTCTTCGCGCGCACTATGTCACTGAGCGAGTCGAAAGCATCGCAAGAGATCGCGTCATCGGAATCGTTTCGCATGACTTGCGCAATCCACTTACGGCAATTCAGACTTATGCCCATTTACTTTTGAGCGATAAAGCCAAGGACCCTTCTGAAGTGATACAAGGAATTCTTCGAAGCGTTGAGCGGATGCAGCGAATTATTGGCGATCTTTTGGACGCCAATCGCATCGCAGCCGGAAACTTTTCGATTGAAAAGCAAGTGGAGAACGTGAAATCGATCTTGGATGATGCGATTGGTTCGGTTCGCTTTTTAGCCGAATCGAAGCGGGTGCAGGTTCATTCCAAGATCTCAAGCAATACTCTCACGCTCAATTGCGATCGAGCACGACTGATTCAATCTCTTTCGAACTTGCTTCAAAACGCGATCAAGTTTTCCAACTCAGGCGGACAAGTCGCAGTCGCGCTCGAAGACGGTGCGACTGCGATGACCTTTGTCGTGGAAGACGAGGGGCGCGGGATTGCGGAGTCGGATCTTCCTTTTGTTTTTGATCAGTATTGGACGATGAAAGCCGGAAATCCTGATGGAGCCGGTTTAGGGTTGTTTATCGTGAGAGGGATCGCGCGGAGCCATGGAGGCGAGATTTTCGCGCAAAACAAGACTTTGGGTAAGGGCGCGATTTTTTCGTTGGTGATTCCGAAAGACTGAGCGTCGAAGAGCTCAACGCTCAGTCTTTGCGGTCAGCCGTTGATTACCTGTATTGGCTCGAAACTGCGGCACAGGTCAGAGCCTCTTCCGCTGCTAGTAGCCTGTAATCCGGAGAAAGCGCGTCGTTTTGGCGCTTGTTATACAGCTTCGTCGCGTTGGCTCCGAGCTTCATGCAGCCCGAGATGTCCTGCATCAGCTTGGGGCGTGGCTGAACCCATGGTTTTCCCACTGCAGAGACTGCATTCGTAAAGAGATCCGCTTCGCGTAAAGCAAACTTGTCGTCCGCGGTGGCTCCAGGAAATGGATCGACTTCAAGATCGGGTACGATGCCGACAATTTGGTTCGTACGGCCTGAAGGTTGGTAAAAGCGCGCGATTGTTTTGGAGATGGTGAGAGTTTCAGTTTTCATCTCTCGAACCATCGCATTGCTAATTTTCCAGGGCTGAGGCTTTTGTACCGTGGCCTTCCCGAAGGAGCGTTCTCCGATGATCAGACTGCGTTGATAGTCTTGAAGCGCGCCAGCAAGAATTTCCGAGGCGCTTGCCGAACCGCTATCGATCAGAGTCGCCATCGGAAGATTGGTCACCGCATCGAGTTCTCCCGTGCCGATGTCGATCAGATCGCCCTCCATCGTTCCTTCGAGGACGATGTCATTTTTACCCACGAACAGGGATCCAATGCAAACGGCTTGATCCAAAAGTCCTCCGCCATTTCCACGGAGATCCACGATGAGAGCTTGTGCTCCTTGCTTATGCAAATCGACGAGCGCGTAAAAGATTTTTTCGCAGCCTTTCTGATCCATAAACGAACGCAGTCTGATGTAACCGATCTTCGTGCCCATATCGGTCAGGATTTTGCTTTTGACGTTAGGAGTGGAGATTTTGGTCCGAGTGAGACGGAAAGTCTTCTGTTGTCCGTCTCGTTCGATCTTGAGCGATAGAGTGGATCCTTCCGGTCCGCGAACTTTGCTTACGACGTAATCCACATCCTTGCCGGAGACGGATTCTTCATTCACGCTGAGGATGATATCTTTGGGCTTGATGCCGGAACTCAGGGCTTGGCCACCTTCGATGAGGCTACCGACAAGAATTTTTCCGCCGGAGCTCGTCAGAACGGCGCCGATTCCGGTAAAGCTATCGTCCGCCTGTTCCATGCTGTCCTTGAGTTCTTGATTAGGATCCACATGGGTGTGCGGATCGTAAACAGCTCTGAGGTAAGCATTTGTCATCATTCCTGCAATGTACGGCTCATTGCTCGGGTCTTTGCCAAGCATTGCGTCTTTCGTCGCGGCAAGGATCGCGCTGACGTCGATCGAAACTCCACGCTGAACGAGCTCACGAATCGATTTGACTTGGAGCTGGATGGCGTCCTGTTGTTTCTGCACTTTTTGTCGCAAGGAATCGTTCGAGGTGTCCATCACCAGCAGATAGAGTCCGATTTCACCGAAGCTCTTGAGTTGTTTTCCGATGTACGGAACTTTCGCGGCGACTTCTTTTTGGGTCGCGAAAATGCCGGGAGGGGTCATCGCGGCTGCGCCCTCATTGAGAGCTTGGACACAGCCTACCATTTGATCTTGAGAGCAGTCGAGAACGTACTTTTGCATGAACTGGAAGTTCATCTCGGTTCGAGCCCAGTACTGCTTTGCGGTGGGTTTTTCGGCAAATGCGCTGGCCGACAATGCCAGGAGCGCTGGCAGAAGAAAGAAAGCTACTTTCGAAGTTCCTGATTTCATGATTTCCCCTTGTTTCCCGACGGACGTTTGCCGCATCTCTTAACGCAATGCAACAGTGTAAGGCAAGGGATTTTCTTAAATTTAATTTATGAAATTGATGAGGGGGTCACGAAGTGTTTTCGTGAGCTTATTGGGGTTTAATGGCGCGGATGACGCATTCTTTGAATGACGTTTCGAGGGGTTTGACTTCTTCCTCGTAGCGTTCCGCGATTTTCGTGGCGCGGCTGTGTTTGGGGCCCAATACTTGGAATCTTCCGTATTTGCTCTGATACCGGGGCGGGCTTTTGAGATACTCAACGACCATAGGCCCGGTTGGGTATCCCTCGACGGTTTCTTCCAGCATCAGGTCAAGATGCCCAAAGTCCGACATGACGATCGCCGAATGCGAGAGGCGTTTGCTTTTTGGATTTTGATACTGTTGCCGAGTGATTTGGACGAAGTCCTCAAAGAGGTGATCTGAGTTGGCCAACTTGTCCTTGGTCCCAAAGATCGCGAGGTCGGGAACTTTTCCGCTCTCAAGCTGCGCGTCGCTTGTCGCGGTGTTCGCCATTTTTCC
>CAZCBS010000166.1:0-9332 GCA_964496965.1 uncultured Bacteriovoracaceae bacterium | reverse complement strand
TGGATTCGTCATCGCCCTTACGGACATACCGACGAGTTCTACGCTAAGATGCGCGAGATGGGTGTCAGTCGTTATAATTCAGTCCCTCGAACCCGTCCCTACAGATGGCTGTATCGTTGCGAGCATTGTCTGGGAAATTTTCCGGCGCGCCGTCGACTCGCTCGGGCACTGGCCTGCGCGAAATGCTGTCAGCAGTATGCTGAAGGCCGATATGACGTTCGATTTAAACTGGTCTTCGTAGGGAAATACGAAACACCGGTCGCGGCTCCAGCCGCTCCCGTCGTGTAAATTTAGCTTTCAAACCGAGCGAAGGATTGAAGCTGTTCGACCAATGTTTCGCCCGATTTTTGGCTTTTCAGCGCGGCAAAGAAGAATGTGTTCAGCATCAGAGCGTGCGTGATTTCGCCTTTGACGATCCGTTCGGGGATTTCGTCGATCGGAACCTCGACGATCTCGATCATCTCGCCTGCGTCGAGGTTTTGTTCGCGAGTTCTTCGAACCGGACCGACAATGAACGAATGACATCGATTGTCTTGAATCGCAGGGTTTGGAAACGTCCAACCTAGGCTCAAGCAACGAAAGCCTTCCAGTGGTTCATAACCCGTCTCCTCTGTCATTTCTCGAATCGCCGCGGCTTGCGGATCTCGATCGCTCGGGTCCATGACGCCACCCGGCACTTCCAGTGTGTGAGCGCTGATTCCAATGCGAAATTGTCGAACAAAGACGATCTTTCCGTCTTCGGTCACGGGAATGATGTTGCACCAGTCTTGGGATCTAAAGAGATAAAATCGATGGCGACGATCGTCCTCGCTCGAGCGACAATGACGCTCCACGATGCTCATGACAGGGGAATCGACGATGGTTCGTTCGCTTTCACAGATCCAGCTGTTTCGACTCTTGTTTTGAGTATTTGTGTCGGTCATTGGTCTGTTCTCTTTTGTTCTTTTTGTTCTCTTTTCTTTGCGCCGGCCTTCTTCTAAACTGGCGCTACCATGATGACTGAACGATTGCTTTCAAGCAAATATTGGATGGCGGCTTTTGCTTCTTTTATTTTAGGTCTCGTTGCGACGCAGTTCTCGTCAGATGCCTACGCTTTTAGTTCCAGGAAAATCGATTCATCCAATGCTTCTCAGTCGACGTCTGAGAACGGTTCGCTGGTTTGGGTGACTCGCAAAGATGGAGCCACGAGCTGCGGCGTCAGCAAAGGCCAGACGCTTGAGGACGGTGCGAATGAGCTTGAGCGCAATGGAGTGAAGGTCTTGAATTCGCGTAAGGGAAATGATGGCAAGATGCATGCGATGTCTTGCGGAATGCCTACGGGATCGCTCAATGCGTATCAGATTCAGCGCGCGGATCTGCCTAAAGTTTTGACTCTCGGGTTTCAAGAGGATGGGATTCAGTAAGGTTTTATGAGAATTCTCGTTATTGAAGACGAAAAGAAAATGTCGGACTTCTTGAAGCGGGGGCTGACCGAAGCCGGATATGCCGCCGATTGCGCGGGGACGGGCAATGGCGCCGAAATGATGATCGCGGAAAATCCGTATGATCTCCTAGTCCTTGACGTTATGCTGCCGGATACGAACGGTTTCGATCTCGCGCGACAGATTCGCCAAAGCGGTTTTGAGAATCCGATTCTTTTTTTGACGGCGATGGGAAGCTCGCGCGACAAAATCAAAGGCTTGGATTCGGGAGGAGATGTTTATCTCACCAAGCCTTTCGCCTTTGACGAGCTCTTGGCTCACGTGCGCGCATTGTTGCGCCGAAAGAGCTCTTCGCAGATCTCTCTCTTGGAGTTTGGCGGGATCCGGATGGATCTTCTCAGGCGCGAAGTGAAGCGCGATGGCCAGCCCATCACGATGACTCCGAAAGAGTTCAGTCTTCTGGAGTATTTCTTGAGAAATCCGGAGCGACCGATCAGTCGAACCGAGCTGACCGAGCATGTTTGGAACATTCATTTCGATCCAGGCAGCAATATCGTGGATGGTTACATCAAGACACTTCGGAAAAAACTCGATGAGGTCTCGCCCAAAAAGCTGATTCATACGGTGGTGGGCGTCGGATATGCCCTTAAGATGGAATAAGACCAGAGGCATCCGCGTTCGTGTCGCGGTTTTTGTCTTTGTCACCGCTTTTTGCGCGCTCGTGCTGTCGAGCTTTCTGATCTCGCGTCAGGTCTTGGAGTTTCGCCGGCGCGAGTTTGATAGCCAACTCTATAATCTTGCGCTCGATCTCACGGACGAAATGGGAATCGATTTTTTCGGTAATCCCGCGCCTCCGATCGGGGGGCTGACGTTTGGAAAGAAAAGTCTGCCTTTTCCCGAGGCGCATGCGCTTTTTCAGATTCTCGATGCCAACGGCCAAGTGCTTTATCATTCCGCGCCGCTCGGGTCGCATCGCTTGCCCTGGAAGGCCTCGGATTGGAATGCGCTCTTAGGGCAGGAAGTCGTTTTTTCCACGCTTTCTGGCGCGGAGCTCGGAATCCCCAAAGCGCCGCAGATGCGCTTGATTTCAGTTCCCATCATGAGCGGCCGGGTTTTGCGCGGGATTTTTCAAATGGCGGTTTCGATGGAAATCATCGAAAGAGAGCGCCAACAGCTGAGCGGGCTTTTCGCTTTCTTGATTCCGATTCTGGTCGGCGGCTTGGCGTTTGGAAGTTACTGGGTTTCCGGGCGCGCGCTGATGCCTTTGCGCGAGCTCATCGGAAGCACGCACGGAATCGTTCCCGAGAATCTTGCGGTCAGGCTTCCGGTGGCTGATACGGGAGACGAAGTCGCCGAGCTTTCGCGAACGTTGAACGGACTTTTGACTCGCCTTCAGCTGGCTTTCGAGTCGCAAGAACGTTTCATCGCGGACGCTTCTCATCAGCTCAAGACTCCGCTTGCGGTGATGCAAGGAGAGATTGAGCTTCTTCAACAAAGACAGCCTTCGCCAGAAGAAGTGAAGCAGTTTCTGGGAAGCGCGCTCGAGGAAGTGCAGCATCTCACGAAGCTTGTTCAAGGTCTGTTGATCTTGGCGCGAGTATCGGCGATGCCCGAGGCGTCGCTCGTGAAAACTCGAGTCCGGCTCGACGAAGTTTTGCTGGGGCTTCTGGAGCGTTATCAAAGCGCGTTCAAGCGGCGAGAAGTGAAGTGCCGTTTTCAAGCCAGCGACGAAGGCGATTACGAAGTCGCGGGCGACGAAGATCTTCTGCGTAGTCTCTTTGAGACACTGCTTGAAAACGCGATCAAGTATTCGCCCGAAGGCGGCGTGGTCGAGGTGACGCTTGAGTTCGGTGCGGATCGGGTGGTGGTCTTGGTTTGCGACGAAGGCAAGGGGATTCCCGAGGAGCTTCGCGAGCGCGTTTTCGAGCGCTTTTATCGTGGCGACACGCGTACTCACGGTTTCGGTCTCGGCTTGACGATCGCACGTCAGATCACCAGAGCTCACGGCGCGGAAATTCGTCTCGAGCCTCGTGATTCTAAAGGAACCTGCATTCGGGTCGAGATGAAGAAAAATTCATAGGATATTCACGCCCAGCTCATTCGAGAAAGCGTACTCTGTCCGAGATGATAGTCCTCGTGGAATTCGCAAAATGGACAGTGGCCCGCCTTTATCCCGTTCTCGTTTGGGGAACGCTGGTAGGATTGGTCGCGCATGCGGGTCTGAAGTCTCAGGTCGCGCAGAGCGCGGAAGAGTCCGAGCGTGTTTCGGTTTTTGAAGACTCGGCGGATCGCTCGGCGTTGCCTTAGGTAGGTTTCGCTCCTACGGAAATTTAATGCATACAAGAGCGAGTAATAAAATATCTGAAATCAATTTCAGAATTGCCGTCTACTTTCGATATCACTTTAACCATTTGATCGAGATATTGAAAAAGAATTGGGCCTTCTTCTGTCATTTCAAGATGGCAATCTCCAGCTGGAGTTCTAGTTATGCTGATTTGAGAGTATTCGGCAGTAGAGACTGAATATTGGTGAATAGAATCCTTTACTCCACAAGGTCTATCAAAATGAATTTTTCCAATTAAAATATTTTGGTGAGTTACTAATGACTTTAAGTAAATATTTTCCCCACTGATTTTGGTCTCTAATCCATCGTGATTGAGGGGGTAATCAGAGATTTCTACTCCATCAACAATTAAGCTCGATAGAGACATTTTTTCACAATTAACCTTCACAGCAACTGAGTTCTCGGCTTTAGCGCTCAAGCTGGTAAAAAGTGCAATAGTAAACAATGTAAATACAAATAGTGTTTTCATGATTTCCACCTTTTATTTTAATGGCAGACTCATATGAAAAATATTTGCTTATGACAAGTCAGAGTTTGGTTAAGCAGGTTTGTGTTAGGTTTCGCTTTTAAACCGTAGATAGATTGCTCGACTTACACCTCAAATAAATCGAGCGAAAATGCAGTCAGCTTTTCTTCTTTGGAGTCTCGCACAATGGGCTTGATGGTC
The DNA here is from genome assembly GCA_964496965.1 of uncultured Bacteriovoracaceae bacterium. Taxonomy (GTDB): domain Bacteria; phylum Bdellovibrionota; class UBA1018; order UBA1018; family UBA1018; genus CAZCBS01. The sequence goes on along the minus strand of CAZCBS010000166.1, from coordinate 4,900 downwards.
TCTAATGTTTTTACGAGGATTTCTCGGATGCGAGCTCCGTCTTCCTCGGAAATCGAGATCACTGAGGAGTAATGCAAGTTTTCCTGCCTTTGTCTTTCAAGCGCGCGGATCGCTTGCAGGCGCCAGTTGATGTGATGCTTGGAAATCAGAGGAGAGTCGTGGGGCAGGTGAAGGCGCGCGACGCCGACTTTTAATTGCTCGCCTTCTCGCGTTTTCGTTCGAACGAGCAGTCCCGACTCCAATAAGAGCTCGAGCGCTTGCGAGGCTTTGACGGAATCGATTCCGAGGCGCTTGGAGATTTTCTCGGACGACTGAAAGCCTGGAATCGAAGTCAAAGCGTGAACGGCGGAGTAGTACCAAGAGCTATAGTATTGGAGTTGATTTTTTTCCGAGAGAGATTGATTCACTCCAAGTCGGTTCTTGAGCGCTAAGCGCGAGGAGCGAATCTCCGCGATCTCTCTTTCAAAGCGTTGTTTGAGTTTGAGAGTGCCGGCGCGTTCGCGCTGGATCAGGAGCAGGAAGAAGCGTCCCTGCTCGTCGGTATGGCCCAGGTATTCGTTGATGGCTTCGCCTTGTTCCAAGCTGAAGTGCGCGGTCCCACGAAGGACTTGTGCGGTATAGGCGGTTTGGCAACTGATTGCTTGGGAGAGTCGGGCCCGCGCGCCGCGACCGCCTCCCGCGGAAGGATCGTCCAGGCGCGCGTTTAAATAGTCTTTATAGGACTGTGAATCGAAGAGATCGTTCATTTGCTAAGTATAACTTAGCAAATACTGGCTAAGTTAATTAATTTTATCTATTCCATACCAATACACTCGGTTAGTGATTGACTCGCCGCAAATGGCGGTGAATAACCGGTATCCGTACGGATGCCATGCGATTGACGAGGGTTTTATGAAAGTCAGTTCCAGTTGGTTGGGAGTATTTATTGGGTTCGCCTTGGTTTTCCAAGCCGCGCATGCCGAAAGAGGCGTGGACAGCAGTGGGGGCGGTAATGCCGTGGTCTGTTTCGACAGTGCCGCGATCGCGAATCGCCTGAGGCAGGAGAGACTCGCCGGTTCCGGATTTATCGATGACTCCGATATCTCGCATATTACTTCGGTTGAGCTTTTGGTTGTTCATAAAGCAAGAGTGCCGACCATTCCGATGGGTGAGAGCGAGCCGGTCGTTCATACGTTGATCGAAGCTCGTCCAGGAGAAACGCCCGCGCAGTATTCGGAGCGATTGAAGAAACGATTCTCCGTTATTTTTCCGATCATCAATCAGATTGTTAAAGCAGGGCAGTCGAAATTCAAATCGATCAAGCCCTATGCTCATGGATTGGGCGCGATCGATGACGTGAAATCGATCGAGAACATCAATACCGCGACTTGCGTCAGAGCGACGATCATTGGACAGTTTTACGAGCCGTCGGGAAATTTCATCGCATACGACTCGCGAATCTTTGCGCTTCCAACCGAGATCTTTCCCGTCAGCGACAAAGCTTTGAGTTATTGGCACGAATATATTTACGCTCAGACACGATACGCGTCGAGAGCTACCAGTTCCGATAGCGCTCAGACTTTGGTAGGGGCTCTCGTCACGGAAGGAATCACGTTGAAGGAGCTCGAGAGTCTCGTGGAAGCGACTTTTTCGGGAAGTTCGATGTGGGGCGACTATGCCCATCGGTTCGTCCAAAACGTGCACTCTGATCTAATGAGCAAGAAGCTTGAGAATGCGTCTTATACTGCTGGGCTTTATTCGGTGAAGGGCAAGAAGCGCCTCTTCGAGAGTGATGAGAGCGCCAAGGCTCGTATCGAAGAGGAAGCAAAGGCTGATCCTCGTTATCAATCGATACCTCAGGCCGCGCTTCAGCTTTATGTGGAAAGTTGGAGACCGGCTCTTTATTCACTGCCTCAGGTTCCTCACGAGCTTCTGGCGAAGCTAGATAATGCGGTGCTTGAGGGCATGAAAAATCCGACAATTTATCAGTACTGTCGCGTGTACGGCGATGACGTCGAATGCGGTATGCACGTTGATTTCAATTTTTCGATTCATGAATCCAACATTCCCGAGCTGTACAATCTCGTTCTTCCTGCCGGGAAAGATCTGTAGGCTTTTGGTTTTCGTTGATGGGTTGAGCCGGATTTTTCCGGCTCAATGATCAACTCGTCGCGCGACGAGTTCGAGACATATTTTCAGCAATAAACGAAGCCTGCCGATGTAAGGTTCATGTCAGGTTTCTTCTTTCTTGTCCCAATACCCTCATATAATGCATTACAGCCTCATTTTTGTCCTGATTTCGAGTATTGGGACAAAATTTGTCCCAATTCGCCGATACGGCCAGCCTTGCGTGAGGGTGGATCTTTACGATGTTGTTCAGCGGATCAAGAAACTCCCTAAGCCGTTTAAGAGCGCGGCTTGAGAAAGGCTTCTGCGAGCATGCACGGTGTCGCTTAGTTTTGGGCTGGAATATGAGTTCTTTTGAACGTTGATTGTTCGAATTTTATTACTCAAATGATCGATTTGGAATGTCGTCCCAGCTGACCTCTGGGGGCTCAGAGCACAAATGTTGGCGGGTCACACTGGTAAATGCGGGCGATTTGAATTCGAAAGAAAATTTGCACTAAAGACGATGCCTGAGCAGTTCCACGAATTTCACGGCTCACATCACTAATTTAGAAATTCACAGCACACTCCGAATGTTCATAAAATAGGTACAAACGTGATTATTTTTTAATAACACCGATATTGTCAGTCAACAGCTCTTCCACTAATTTGCCGCACACTATGGATAAGGCAAAAGGTATTTAAATAGATATTAAAAAAATATTAGAGGAACACTGTATGACTAACAAAATTATGAAAATGATGGCTTTTTTTGGAATTGCAATCGCATCGATCGCACACGCCGCTACGGAAGGAGAAGTGGTAAGCATTAACATTGCTGAGGACAATATTTTTGTAACCAACCTTCAGACTTCGTTGAGAGGAGAAGTCAGCGGTGCAGTACTGGAACAGATTGAGAGCAAATGCAGCCCTTTAAAAGGTGCTACGAATGTCGATCTTCATATTCAATTAAACCGTTGGGTGCATGGCGATACGCAATCCGTAGCGGTAAATGGAACAGCGACCTGTTCACTTCGTTGATTTGAAAATTCTGGTACAGAAAAAATTATGGCAAGTCCAAGGCCCGACTCGAAATGCATTCAGGTTAGGCCTTGGCATTTTTAATCTGCCGGTTTGATGCCCTTTCAAATGCGAAACCAGTCGCACGTGAAGCATGCAAGCTCTTCGCTTTCTGAAGGGCCTACGATCTTTCGCTGCTGTTCGATAAATTTGAGAAGCAAATCCTTGATGAGCTCGAAATCCTGCAGTCGCAATGTTTGAATTGCGGTGTAATGCAAGCCGTCTTGCTCTGGTCGCTGAGCATTGATGTGAGCACGATCTCTCCAGTTTTTGTGGTTTATCGCTGTAAATGGCGATGCCTTTGGGAGATGAATGTTCTTGCCTCCAGGGTGCCAGCGGCCATCCTCTCGCTTGACCAAGCCTAAACGCTCAAGAGCTTCGAGCTGCTTTTTCACAACGTCTGTCGGAAGCCCAAGATATTTCGAAATCGATTCGAGAGTTCTTAAGTTTTGGATATCGACCATGACGTGCAAAGCGCTTGGAATCCAGCTCGAGTAATAAAGAGCCTGCGCTTCGCTGTCCTGAATTGAATTTTGCTGAAATCTTTTGGCAAGATTTTCACGAGCTGCCTTGAGCTCTTTCAAACGAGCGCGGATCTTATTTTTGAGAGGCTGAAAACTGGTTCTTCCTAAATGAACGAGCTGGATAAAATATTCGCTCTCGTTTTCATCATAATTCCAGAACAGGGCGAGCCTCATCGCGTGCTCAGGAGTGAAGTGAACTTTCCCTTTTACGACTTCCGATAGATTGGAATTTTGGCATCCTGCCGCATTTGCGAGTTTTTTTAGATAGCCTTCTTTTCCCGAATTTTCCCCCCGCTTCCGTCAAATCGGACATAACGGCAACCAACTCCGCGATGCTGGAACGCCGTTCCTGCCGTTCGCGCATGGCCCTGAGCCATTCAATAACAGGCCCCGCGTTGATCTCGCCCGGCGTAGCAATGGTTAAATGGTCGTGGCGCTGGGCCACAACTTTTTGACCGCTCCTGCCCTTCTGTAATTTCGCTATTGCACGCATTGGCACCCCCCTTCACTATACCATTGCGCGGTTCGAGGAAAAATACTGAATTGCAACTTCTATCTCGGCTGCAAACATTAGCGGCTTAAGCCCTTCCAGCAAGCGCATTTCTGTTTACGCGCTTCACAGCAATTGCACTGTCCGCCCTCCGGCGTTAAAAGCGTTCAAGGAAGGGAGGTCCGCCCATCGCCATCACAGCCCGCCGCGTCGTCGTCACTGGATTGGGCTTCATCGCGGCCGGTCCGCTCACAGATGCGCTGAGCGGGCGCGTGCAAACCCCGCCGCAGCCGCCGCCGGAGATCACCGCCTTTGAAACCGCCTTAGGCGCGCCGGCGTGGGGCTTTGAGTGCCTCGACTTCTCCGCCGAAAAGGAACTGCCGCACATCAAGACGTACATGGACCGCACCAGCGCGCTGGCGCGTGCCCAGCAGAAATCCTTGCTTTGAATCGGGTGGGTGTCCGGCTGGGCGTGGAGCGTCCTGGAACGGTGGTAGGCGAATCCTTGGGGGGGAACAGGCTTCTCTACCAGTCCGTTCGGGTACCCCGGGCATTTTCGGAATGAACTTCCAGGCCGTGTCGAGTACCGGCACGAAAAGCACCTTCATCACGGAACCTGCCCATTTCTCCTACAGTTGTTATTCGTCCTGCGGTGAACACTGCACAAGGCAAGGAGAATCGTGATGGCTCAAGGATTCGACGCGATCATCATCGGCACCGG
>CAZCBS010000165.1:2251-9376 GCA_964496965.1 uncultured Bacteriovoracaceae bacterium | reverse complement strand
CTCGAGAGCGCGCCTTCCAATGAGCTGAAAATCTTTTCAGGCTGGTAATCCCAAATGAGCTGACGGGTAGAAATCTTGTCGGATCCCTTGGCCTTCACGGCGATCGTGATTGGGCCATGAGGCACGACCATTCCGCGAGATGCCTGACGGTTAGTCAAATTGAGCACGGCACGCTCTTGATCCGTTTGAGCCGAATTGATGATCGTATTCGCCAACAGTTCTTTTACAGCCTCGTCCGCCGTCTTATCTCCAAAGCTCACCAATTCGTCACCGACTTGGAACGGAAAAGATTCTTGAGAAAGCTTGACGCGATCAATGTACATGATGAAGTAATGACCGTCGGCGCCCTTTACGGTAAACGGAAGCGAAGCGCTCTCCGTCGAAAAGAAACTGATGCTTGTGTGATAGTCGCGAGCCGAGAGAAAAAGATGCATCAGAATTTTCTGATACTCGCGAGTGCTCATCAGTCCCGTGGACTTCGAGATCGCGTCCTGAGCCTGATTGATTTGAGTATCGACATCCCATTGCGCGAAAGACTTTTTCCACTCAGCCGGAGCATACTGCGTGTGGAACGAGTTGCGCATGAACTCGAGATTGCCAATCATCGCGGATCGCATTTTCGCCTGCGTCTCTGTCATGTCCGCTGCATGCGCGCAGACCGAGAACGCGAGAATCACCCAACCGATAACAATTCTATTTCTCATGAAATCCCCCATTTTGTCTTGATAGCAGGGCATGGAGGCCAGTCAAGACGGGTTCAGATATTTCTTCGCATTAGGTCTTGCGCCGATTTCGCATTTCTCCTATACAACCGGTCCTCCGTTCACAACCTACTTTAGAAGCGTAGCGGGCTATGCCCGCCTCGCCGCATCACAGAAGTAAAAGAGAAGCATAAATGAAACCGACTAGAAACCTCTCCTTTGAACCTATTTCGCGCGAACTGATTTCTCGCATCGAGTCCAAATTAAAAGATCGATTTGATGTTCTTCAAGTCATGAAGGCTCAAGCCAATCGCGAAGCCGCGGCAGAAGTTGAAGAAAATCACTCCGATGAAGCCGATGCGGCAAGCGCTCTCGAGTCAGCCGAAGCTTCCCGAATGATGGCTGAAGCTTTGCGCCTCGAACTGCTGCAAATCGAAGACGCTCTCAATCGCATTCGCGTAGGAAGTTTCGGAACCTGTGAAGAGTGCGACTGCACGATTCCCGCGAAACGCCTCGAAATTCGACCTGAAGCACGTCTTTGCGTGGACTGCCAAGCTGAAGAAGAACGTCACTTTGGCCGTCCTTCAGTCGCACGTGGCGATTTCGCATACGCCAGCTAAGGTATTTTAATTCTATAATATCCACAAGTTAAGGTCATCGAGCGAAAACCTTGCCAAATTCACTGCGGCATGTCACATCTGCCGCCGATGAAGCGTCGTTTTCTACCTGACAAGCGGAGCGGGCTTCGCCCGCCTCGACCTATCGTTTGCGCATTTGCACTTTGGGCTACCTTATTTGGACCAGGAATCGCGCACGCCGACGACTCTTCGAGTGGAAATTATGAAGTCACGATTCCCCTGAGCAACGATGGTTTGCCGGCGAGTGACTTAGTCTATCCAATTCCCTCGCGCGCTCTGATCCTCAACCCACAAGAAGCATGGAACCTTAAAAAGAAGTCCAAACTTGACCTCTCCACGCTGGATCCCGATGCGACGAACGATCTTTGGAAAAACGAATCCACACAACAAGACGACGCTCTAGACGATACATTGCAGATCCAAAGCGGAGATACGGTCACCTTTTTAGGATTCATCGGATCAAGCCCGGGACGCTTTAAGTTCAATGTTCAGGTGCGATCGCAATTCGGACCGCCTCGCACTCTCACTCTGATGTTGAGCAGAGATTTGCATACGACTCTGCTTCGCAAAGGCTTGCTCAGAAGGCTTGGGTATAAAATTCCGCCAATGAAGTATCTGAGCACGATCAACGTCGTGCTTCCTGATGCCGAAACCCACGATAAGCTCTTTCCAGCTGCCATTGGCAACTCGGCTCTAGGCGCAGCGAAGCGTTGGCAAATCCCTTCACCTTTAAACGCCAGCCCACTCACATTCTCTCTTCAAGACGTTGTCGCGATGGAAGCGACTCCTCTTTACTACAACGTCGCGCTCGGACCTCCGATCGAACAGATCGCGGGCACCAATCAGATTCGCCCGGCGGGCCCGCGCATCATCCGTGCCCTGGGGCCGATCTACGGATTGGCTTATATCCCAGAAAACATCCAGCAGTCGTCTTGGTACGTCGGCCGAGTCGAAGATGCCACATTGGTCATCGATGTCGCTGATCGCGCCAACTTTGCATGCACCCTGGACGACGCGATCTGGGCAACGCGAAGGATCGCAAAGCTAACGCGAGAAGACTTCGAGGACGCCGTCGAAAAAGCTCACTATCCGGATTTTGTCGCTAAGCTTGTGGTTGAAAACCTCATCTCGCGCCGCAACTCGTTGCTGAATAACATTCGCGTGAAAGCTTCGAATCTTTCATTCGATCCAAATATCTCCTACGGATCCGAGCTGGTGAACGGCAAACTCGTCTTAAAGGATGGGCATGACTGGCAAGCGCTCGGCTACGCAAGCAATTTTTCGGGTACCGAGCCTCAGTCACCATTGAAAGATATCTGGTGGTACGTTGCTTCACAGCTCCAAAGCAATGTGACGGCAAATCTTCTTCAAAAGCTCAACGACAAGCTTCCCCAGCTCAGCGTGAACGACGCTTTTAACCAACACGTCGAAAGCCTCTACAAGGACGACTCCAACCAGATCATCCGATTTGGATCTTGGACCGCTCCAATCGCAAGCGGCGGCGTGGATATCTCTCGCGACATCGTCATCGGAAGCTACATGGGAACGACCGGAGACAACGGCTCTTCCAACATCGTGCAGCTGGCTGACAATTTCGGATTTCACGTCAGTGCAGGCTTGATCATCGGCTTCGACGGTCTGCCGACGAATCCGATTCCCTTGTTTCTCCAGGGCCAAGTCATGGGTTCCGCTTCGATCGCTGTCACGCATCTCAAGCCGGTCACCAATCTTAAGACTGCCGTCAAAGAGCCTCTGAAAAACGAATTCGTTCCCTGGATTTTCTACAACGCATCGAACATTCTCGAAAATGCCTCCAACTCAAAAGACGGCAAGGCACAAACTCCGGACGAGCTCAAAGCAAAGATCGCTGAGAATTTAGAGGCGCTCAAAAAATTCGTCGGCGTGGGCGAATCGCTCATTCTGACGGAAAGCATGAGCTTGAACGAAAATCTTCAGCTTGGAGCGCAAGTTCCCAGCTCCTCGCCGAACACTTCCCCGAGCGTCAGCGTTCAACCCAGCGCGAACCAGGTTCTGCTTTGGCGCCTTCGCGTCTACCGCCCTCAAAATAATCCAAATATGCTCTTCGTCTATAAAGACAACGGAGCGTTGAAGGGCGTGCAAGTTTCCTTGAACCTGTCCGTCGGCGCGCAAGCCTCCTTTCCGGTCGCTCAATTGACCGCGAAAGGAGTATCAGGAACCGCGGACACGGAATACTATCGCCTGAATGTCACGCCTGACCCTCAGAAGAATCCGCAGCTTTTCGCGAATTCGGCCGCGCTCGCCGTGGCGCTTCGAGGAGGATCGATCGAGTCGCTTCGGGAAATCCAAAAACCGACGCTGATCTCCACGCGCTTCCGAGACTTTTCGGACTCTATCCAATTTCTCTATTACGTCAATCGCTCGCTCAAAACGAATGGCCTCGTCACTGTCTCCTTGCCGAACGGAGCGAGCGATTCGTTTATTTCTTTATCGGACGGAAAGCAAAAGGGCGGAAATTATCAGTCTTTCGCCACCCAGATCGTGAACTTCCTCATCCAGAAGCTCAGCCCCGGCCGCGATATCAATATCGACACCAAGGCCTCCCAAAACCCAGGGCAAACTTACAAAGGCTACTCCAGCACGAGAGACGCTTCGCTTCAGGCGCGAGCCGGAGAACGAGCCTCCGAGCTTTTCGGAAAAGTGCAATACCGCTGGGAAGGCTGGGATATTTCCTCGCCAGACGCACAAGCGCTCGCGAGCTCATTGGGCCAGAAATACGGCTTTACTCTCTATCCCGAAGGGTTTCTGCACGACACGAGAAACGTGCAGCTCTACTCGATCACGCTCTCGATTTATTTCTACGAAAGCGCGCTGAGAAACATTCTTTCGTTAAAACCAAGCGACGCGCAGAGCTTAGCGAAGAAATACAAAATCATCCACGAATGCTACCCGAAGCCCCCCAGAGCGGCCGTAACGACTCCGCCCGATATGAGCAAGTGCGAAGCGATCACTCGCTTCGAGTCGGGTTACGCGCGCTATCAGAAGGGGATCGCGAATTCCTCGGATGAAGCGACATCTGTTTTGAAGATTTTTTCCGGTCTTGAGCATTTCGCTAGTTTCAAAGATCTCGTCACGCTGACTGGAGGAGTGGATTCAACGGGGCAGCCAAAAAATATCTATCTCCAATCCATGCTTTCGGGCTTTAGAGAAGGATCTGAAAATCTCTCGCAGCCTATTCTTTCCAGCACGTTTGGACATGTCAATCCCGATCAGACAGGCGGCCCGCTCGATTCCGCTCAGCAGATCCTGGGAATTGACGACGGCGAGTTCGAAGCTCAATGGCTGAGGGATCACTTATGAGAAGTGGGACGAATTACGCGAATCTCCTCGTTTTATCGTCGACTTTCGTCGCTTGGAGCGCAGGACTGGCGGCTTCTGGCCCCGCTTCCGCGCCCAACGATCCCTATTTCTCGCAGCAGTGGTATCTCCATAACGATGGATCGCAAGAAGTGATGATCGATGTGGATCGCTATCACACCCTTCACCAAAAAGGCGTGGCCGGCGTCGATATCGGTTGGCTAGAGGCGCGCGACTCCGTTGCGGCTCTCGCAAAGACCCCTGTCACGGTCGCCGTCATCGATTCTGGCATCGACTCGACTCATCCTGAGCTCGCTGGAAAGATCGCCCCGGATGGCTTTAATTTCTTGAAAGATAATCCCAAGGACATGCCTTCGGTCTTTGATGACATGGGACACGGCACTCACGTCAGCGGAATCATCGTCGCCAACGCGGACAATAACGCCGGGATCGCTGGCGCTTCGGCTTCGACGGTCAAGGTATTGCCTCTTCGCATCCTCTCCACCAACTTCAGAAACTTCAGCTTTGTCGGCAAGCTGATCTCCGACTATGCGGCTGATGCAATCAACTACGCAGTCGCTCACGGCGCAAGCGTCATCAACATGAGCTTAGGCTGGCCAAAGATCGTTGATACGGAAAATGCTCGAATCGCTGTGCAGAATGCCGTGCAAAAAGGCGTGCTGATTGTCGCTGCCGCGGGAAATGATCGCAAGAACGCGCCCACCTATCCTTGCAATTACCCTGGCGTATTATGCGTTGGCGCGATTACCAATACCGGCGCGACCTCGATTTTCTCGAACACCGGCGGAAGCGTCGACCTTCTGGCGCCCGGCGATGGAATCTGGAGCCTTTACCCATTAACAGTCGAATCGAGGACTCTGCGCATTCAAGGCTATGAGCTCTTGAGCGGAACCAGCCAGGCTGCGCCTCTTGTCTCCGCGATCGCGGCCAATCTCCGCAGCATCTATCCGAATATCTCTCTCGACGAGCTCAAGGCTCGTCTTTTCGCGTCGACGGCAGAGCTACCAAAAGAAAAATCCTCTCTCTACGGTTCCGTCAATCTGAAGCGAGCCTTGGAGGCCGAGCCTCAAACCGTATTTCTTCCGGACTTCAAAGGCAGCGATTCCGTGGCGGTAGACGACTCGACCCTTCAAGCTCGAGGCCAGATCACGGTGCGGAATCTTTGGAAAGACTCCGCGCTCACCCGTATCGAGATTTCAGTGAACGGCCAAACAGCCGGCTCGGCAAATGTGAATGTCCTAAAATCCGGCGCAAGCATCGCCGTCCCATGGACCTATCGCTTCTCTTCGCTCGACGACTCGTCCCTTCTTCGAATCCAAGTTCGCGCTTCCAATGCCGCGGGCGTAAATCGCGCACTTGATTTCGAGCTACCCGCTGCTCGCACCGCAGAACTGATTTCAGGAAAAAAACAGCTCCCCCTCACCGGAAATAATTGGATCGGGTCGACCTATGGCCATCTTTACTCTAAGTTTAGCCAAGTTCCGACTTATCCCGTGATCAATGGAATTCCCGCTTATTATCAGCTCGTCAGCTCTGGCAATCAGGGATCCACTTTTCAAATCCTTGATCCTGCTGACGCAACTCCGATCCATAGCGTTTCAGTCCCAAGCATCGCGCAGCTGAACAAGGTGCCGCCACAGCTCTTGCGAATCGACGTAAACCGCGATGGAAAGATGGATTGGGTCGTCGTGGGGCTTGCTCAGGATCCAAATCAAATTTATCTGCAGTTCTATTTCTTGAACGGCGATTTTCAGCCACTTTGGGGAAGCGCGGGCGCATCGACGTGGAGGCTTCCGATCGACGCGAAGTTCGCGCAAATCCTCGTTCGCAACTATTCCGCTCCGGGCTCTTGGGTGAGGTCTGGAGACAAGCTTCTGCCGGCCTTCCTGGACTCTGGCTTGCTGCCTGATCCGGACAATTACCGCGCATTGAGCTCTCTTCACTATAAATCGGACACTCACTTTTACTATCTCTTGCCCAAGCCGGGCTCGAACGGCCCCGTGGAGCTCGAGCTTCGTGCTCTCGACGGCATGAGTTTCAGGAGCAAGAATGGCGGTGTTCAGCTCTTGAATCTGATTCCTCAAAGCGCCAAAGAACAGGCCGAAGGGCACTTTAGAATTTTAGTGGGTCACGGCGATACATTGGATGCCTCGACTTCAATCATCGATTTGCGCTCCATTACCGATTATTCTATCGCAGAAGCGACCGGCTGGGACTCTTTAAGCTCAAATAGCCAACCCGTGCCCGTTCTTTCGACAGGCGCTCTTCCTACCTCCGCAGGGTTTCTCAATTTCTATGACGAAGCTCGAGGAAACTTCGCGTGGAGCAGTCCGAACGGATCCATCTCGGATGAAACCGGATTTTCCTTTCACAGCATCGACAATCCGATCCAAGGATATGAGCCAGGCCGGTGGATCGGTGACCGGTGC
>CAZCBS010000165.1:0-2241 GCA_964496965.1 uncultured Bacteriovoracaceae bacterium | reverse complement strand
AAAGTTCGCCTTCTTTCAGTCTCGCTTTGATCTTCTTGCCTACGTCAATCGCTCGGAAGGTCAAGAAACCGATCCAAAAATCTTGCCGATCGAAAACGATTCAAGCTTCCCCGGCCAAGAATTCAAGGACATGTTCAGTCCTATCGTGGTCGGAACGACTGAGCGACCAAAACCCGGCGTCTACATCGACTCGACGCTTGTGCGTGGCAACCAAGTCTCGATCGCTACGTTGGATCCATCCTCCGGTGAGTTTTCCAAGCCTCTTCGCTACTCGTTCCTCATTCCCGAAGGCTGCGTCCAAATGTCGCCTGCGCATGAGTCCGATTCGCCTGACTCGCTCGTCTTGCCGTTCTTCTGTCAATCCGGCGCTCAGACCGAGTTCAGAGCCGTTCAAATTCACTAATTTCTATGCAGCGATCGAAGCGGACTCGCGTGGAAGCGTGTAATGGCGAGCGACTTATCTCATTTAGAGTCCTCAAGCATTTCTGATTGTGGTAGGAAAGACAGGCACGAGCCATCCATGCAATCGAAGCGCGACCTGGCCATCATCCTGAAATCGATTCCCTATGAGGAGCGAAATCGAATCGTCACCGCTCTGACTGAAAGCCATGGCGTGGTTTCGGCGCTTGCTCGCAATGCAATTCAATCCCGTCGCTTTGGCGGGACGCTTGATGCCTTTGTCGCCAGCGAATGGACCTTCGTCGAAAAACCAGGCACGGAGCTTTTGCGCCTGGAAGAAGCCGTCATTCGTCGCGCCTATGACGGAATTCGCGCTGACTTTGAGCTTCTCTCCGTCGCAAGCGTGATGAACGAGCTGATGATCAAAGTGGCGCCCAAGCACGAGCCATGTCCTGATCTTTTTCGCCTGCACGCTAATGCCTTAGCGTACCTTGAGGAAACCGCGCTCAAAGGAAAACCGCCTCAAAAAGCTCTACCCGCGGGAACGCTCGATCGAGAAATCCTAGCGCTTTTGAATGGCTATCTCACCAAGCTCTTGCAGTGGAGCGGAAACCAACCGCAGCTCGAACGATGCCTCGGTTGCGAATTGTCGATCTCTCAAATGCAAGCTCATCAAAGCCTCACCTGCGTGGTCAGCGACGCAGGATGGATTTGTCCAAGCTGCAGAAGCTCGGACACGCAACATGTGCGGGATCGCCAAGGATTGAGCTTTCAGCATGCCTCGCTTCGCGTGACTCCCGCTGCGATTCGGGATTTTCAGATGGGACTTCATCTTCCGATTCGCCAGGTTCCGCTGGCGATCGAGGGTTCGGGAAAAGATCATCAGGAGCTTTTCAAGTTTCTCGAAGCGCTCGCGATTTTCCACCTTCCAGGATTTGAGAATCAACCTCTGAAAAGCCTTCGCTTCATCAGCCTTTCACAAACGACTGCGTTTGCGCATTAAGCGTTTTTTAGCGACTAGAAAGAATCCACTCAGCCGCGTCGCTCAGCGTATTGGCGGAGAAATCCGCCTCCGGCAGATGGAAAGCTTTGTCGTCGAGATTGGTTCTCAGGAAAACCACACCCTTACATCCCGCCGCTTTTCCCGCGCCGACATCGGAGTCTCGATCACCCACCATATACGAGCGCGAAAGATCCACGCAGAAACGAGAGCCGCTTTCGATCAGCAAGCGCGGCTTCGGCTTCCGGCACTCACACTCGTCGTCAGGATGATGGATGCAAAATTCGTAGTGATCGATTTTCACTCCAAATGGCGCAAGCAACTCGTCCATTCGCTTGTGAATGAGCGGAAGCTTCTCGAGCTGAATCAACCCGCGCGCCACGCCCGATTGATTGCTGACTACGATCAAAAGAAAGCCCGCATTCTTCAACCGCGCCAATGCCTCACCCACTCCAGGCAAAAGCTTGACCATCGATGGATCGGACAAATAGCCGGGGTCCTCATTGATCGTTCCGTCACGGTCCAAAAAAATGGCGGGACGCAAACCTTGAGCAAGCTTTTGCTCCCATTGCCACGCGGAACCGATGATGTCTTTCAAAGATGTTCTCGTCGGACGATAGCCCAATTCTTTTTTGGCAAGCGTCGAATCGCCAACGAGCATCGGAGGATCGCCAGGGCGACGCGGATTCTCGACTTGTCGAACGACTTTGCCAGTGACTTCTCGACAGGCATCGATCATCTGGCGGACTGAAAACCCGCTTTCGCTTCCTAGATTATAGGCTTCGAAACGGCCTTGGCCTTCGGGAAGAGCCAGCAGCTTTTTCAATGCGGCTTCATGAGCG
>CAZCBS010000164.1:0-9386 GCA_964496965.1 uncultured Bacteriovoracaceae bacterium | reverse complement strand
TGGTGAGGGATGCTCGCGATTGGAATGCAAGAGAGCCTCATTTCCTGAAAGACGTGCGCGATGGCGCGCTTCACTATTATTTTTCTCCTCTTCATGACACGACGAAGTTCGCGAAAGAGGGCAGAAACCCTCCCATCTTGTCAGCGATCCGTTTTCTCACCAAAGCTTTTCAGTATGAGCTCACACTACGGCCCGAGGATCTCGCGCAAATCACGAAAGTGATCAATGAATTCGATGTAAAGCGCGATTTGGGTAATCCCTATGTCTTGCATTGGATCGAAAAGAACGGGAAGAAGCTCATTCAGAACGCGGTCAATATCGAATACGCCTGGAACACCTTGGAGCAGCTTGGGCTGAGAAAGAAGCTCATAGCGATCAACGACGATGCCCGTAAAGTCGATACCCTTGCTTGGTGGATGAACAAAGAGCCTCTGCGGACGGATGCAGTGGGGAGGGGGACTGGAAAAACCGCGAAAGAGCTGGGTCTGGATATCGTCGCGCATGAGACGAATCACTTTCTCGCCTACGAGAGCATCACTCGCGCGCCTACCGGAGATCCCAATGTCCTGATTTCGCGAAGCGAGACCGTCGGAGAGCTGGCGGCCTTCGGAGACGGATTCTATGTCAGGCATGGTCGTGAAGGCTCCAAGGGAACTGGCCTTGCGATTCGATTCCATTTGAATCCTGATGCGCGTGAGAACACCGATTTTATTCGAGCAGACCACGACTTCATCGTCGTCGTCAAGAACAAGGCCGCTCTGAAAGTGATTCCAGAAAGCCTTCAGATCGAACCTGTCGAGTACTTTCGACTGCTCGCGCAAGGCAGTATCGGGTTGAGCAACGGCGATCGCGGGATTTTTGAGAAATTGAAGCGACGAATTGGATCGAAAATCCAAGCATTGACCGAAAAGGAACGAAAAGAAATCATTCGGCTCGTAAAAAAAGAGATTAAGAGCGCTCCAGGCAACCTGACGCCTCTTCTTTCTGAGTGGTTTTCCCTGCCGGTCTCGAATCGATATCCGGAATTGCTTCAGGCTGTCATGAATGGAGGGTTTAATACACGCGTGATTTTGCGCGACATTCTTTCCAAGCCGCATTGGCAAGGCGATCCGCAGTGGATCGAATCGTTATTAAAGAAAGAAACGAATGACCTATCGATCTCGAGGTATATCCTTTCTCAATCTCACTGGCAAAATCGGCCGGACTGGGTTGAGACGATCTTGCAAAGGGGAAAGGCGGACAGAGAGTTGGCGGAATATGTTTTTTCCCAACCGCATTGGCAGCAACATCCAGAGTGGGTCGAGGAGCTCTTGAAAAGGGGAACCGCGGATAGAGCGATTGCGGAGTACGTTCTGACTCAACCGCATTGGCAGAATCATTCTGAGCTTCGTCGCTTATCCGGAGGCGCCGAGCCGACTGTCGAAAGACTCCGATCAGCCTTGAAATGGAGCTCCGTGCGGACTTCGGTTGTGCAGACTTCCGACGCCATGTCGCTGGGCTTGTGCATCGCTCAAAGCCTAATCCAGACGTTTAAATTCTAAGAGTTTGAAAGCCTCATTCATCCCGGATTAAAAAAGTAGCCTAAAGTTGCACCTAAGTTCTGACGATACGAATTCATGGTCAATTTAGCATATTTGCGTCGTGCTTCTGGGGTCGCATTACTGGTATCGTTATCCGCTCTGACGTATTCGCCTCGCTCGGAGGCCGCGTCCTGCGTCGACGGAATCAAGAGCGCACTGAGATCGCTGGGAATCCTCGAAAAAGAGGCGCTTCCTCTCACAGGAGTTCTCAAGAATTGCGCCGAGCAAAAACTTGCCGCCGAAGTTTGTGACAAGGAAGTGCTGAGTTGGCTTAAGAAATTAGTCGACGACCAGAAGCTGCCCAAGGGCACCGAGGCCCAGCTTGCGGCGCTGGTGAAAGAGAATCCCCGCTTGGCGGAGTATCTTTCGGACAAGGATTTTGTGGAATATACGAAGGGAGTCGCTCAAGGCAAATCCTTGAAAGAGCTTCGCCCGACTCTTTACCATATTTGGAAAAAAGCTTCGAACAGCGATGAGTTGAGATTGACGGAGGCGATGTCTCCCGAAGTTCTCGATATCATGAAATCCGCTGAGGCGCCGTTTGATGGCCGAAAAGCCGGTCTTGCGTTCTCCACTCAAAAATTCGTCGATCAATTGAAAGGGCTTCCAGGCACTTTGGATCGAATCAAGACGTTGGTGAACAATGAGATGGATCCGAAGATCTTGGATTCCCGCGTCTTCGATTTCTATGGTTACCTCAATCTTGAGCTCGACGCTTCACGCGTTCGCGCATGGAAAACCGTGGATGGCGGCTACAAAGCCATTAGCCTCAATGACGTGAGAGACCTTGATCCGACGACTTTTTCCAAGGTGTCCATGATCGCGCATGAGATCGAAATCCCGATCAATCCTTACTCGGACAATTCGGGTGAGACCCTACGCGTGGTCAGCCCTCAAGCGAGCCGTTTCATGGGTAAAACCACGGAAGAAGCAATCGCCCATCAGGGGAATCGCGTGTATTGCACGAACTCCTGGTGTACGGAAGAAAATCGTCACGCCAACGTTCTTCAAAACGGCGCGACAGGGCTCGTGGGGTATAAGTTGAAAAGCTCGGCGCCGTTCGATGCGTACGAGGGGCTTGATCCCCTCAAGCCAAAGGATGCGTTCTTCCACTTGGTTGCCAGAAACGATACGGAGTGGCATGCCGGAAGCGCTTATTTCTATCTCGGCGGCCACTCGGACAAAGCGTTGGGCACGTTCATGCAAAATATCCGCGAAGACGAAATCAAGCATATGAGCCTTTTCGGCGGATTGTATAAATATATCTTCGGCGATACTTATCAGGCCCGATTGTCGGGAATGTTGCAAAAAGCGCTGCATGAAACGGGTGAAAAAGGGACCAAAAGCGAATTCGGCGATGTTTTCAATACGGAGCCGCTCTCGGTTTTGGAGATTCTCTATACTCACGTGATTTATGAAAAGAAGATCCGCGAGTTCTTCAAGTCGCTTCCTCTGAAGTCGTTGAGAAAGATTTACGAGACCGATGTGAAGCTTCCGCCTTTGAACGCGGTTGCGATGGACGCTCAGAAGGCGGAGAAAATCGCGCGTGCAACCGAGCAAGAGACGTCCAGAAGAAAGGCGTTAGCCCGCTGGCCAAAGGCGCAGCGCGAGGCCGCGGAAGCACTCGAGTACTTCGAGATCAATCACAAGGAGCTTTTGGATAAGATCATCAAGGAGCGCTACGCGACCTTCAAAGGCGCGGAGTACTATAAAAATCCGAAGCATGAGGAGCTTCTCGCCGATATCGGAAAGCTCACGCCGGAGCTGTTGCAGAAAGAATACGGCGCCAATCTGACTTCGAAAGAAGTCGGGTTGCTGAAAAAATCCATCTCCGACACGATTCGAGACTACCAGATCATGAACAACACGCTTGTTCGTGACCAGGGGTTGAGCGTCCGCTTCGTTGATTCGCACACGGGCTTTGATGTCGTTCGTGACAGGGCTTACGAGCGTGCGAAAAAGGTGGATCCTATCGTTGTCGATCATCCTCCGACTGCCGCTCCTGCGAAAGTGGCATTATTGGAAGACGAGCCACGGCTTGTTCGTACGAGCGTCCTTAAAGCGGAGAAGGTGAACGATTCCAGTTTGATGGTCAGGGTCGCAAAACCTGAAGGTCTTGAGCTGAAGCCAGGTGAAGCGATCCGAGTCACGTTGAACACGCCGAATGGCATGGAATTCAGAACTTTGTCTTTGGCGAGCTCTCCAAGCCGAGACTATTTTGAGTTCGCGGTCAGGGACTCAGATTCTGAATTCAAAAAGGCGTTTAAATCTTTGAAGCCAGGACAGAACGTTGGCCTTGAGTTGACCAAGGGAAGTCTGAACTTCAAGCCGGAGGAGCCTGCCGTGATGATCGCCGCGGGAATCGGGATCACTCCGTTTAGAAGCTTCATTCAGTATGTCAAAGATCAGAACCTGAAGACTCCGATGACTCTCCTTTACGGGAACCGCGCGGAAGTCGCTTTCGGAAACGAGTTGAGCGAAGCCGCTGCGCAGAACTCCGGGCTGAAAGTCACGAATGTCTTGAGCAAGCCCGATTCGAATTGGCAAGGCGAGCGGGGCCGGATCGACGAAGAGTTTTTGAAAAAGACGATTTCGAGCCTGCCTGAGAACGCGAACTACTACATCGTGGGTCAGCCTGAAATGGTGAACGATACGAAGAAGGCGCTCGTGAATCTGGGCATCTCGAAGGACAAGGTTTCAGTCGAAGCCTTCTCAGGATATAATAATGCAGCGCAGAAGAATGCGGCCGCTACCAATACCGAAAGAAAAGTAGCTCAGGAAGACCCATTGGCGGATAATCAGACTGTTTGCTTTTGTCATTCCGTATCTGCTGGTACTATCCGAGACGCCATCAGCAATGGGGCTTCGACTCTTTCAGATATTCAAACCAAAACCATGGCTTCGACGGGCTGTGGAAGTTGCGAATGTAACGTCATGGGAATTCTGCAGTGCGAGTCGAAAAAGCTAGTCAAATAGTTCTTTCGAGGAAAAATTTTGAAAAAAGTTACGATTCGTTCTGCTGGGTCCTATGAAAAATTGGAATTTGTCGAAGCACCGGACCTGACTCCGGAAGGTGATCAAGTCGTGATTGACGTGCATGCCATCGGCGTGAACTTTGCCGATGTTTGCGTACGCCTCGGAGTCTATGAGTCTGCGAAAGAATACGTCGGCTGGCCGATCACGCCGGGATTTGAAGTTTCCGGGACGGTCAAGTCGGTGGGGCCTGCCGTTAAAAAATACAAAGTGGGCCAAGAGGTGATCGCCTTTACTCGGTTTGACGGATACGCGACTCAGGTTCGTGTTCCTGAGGTTCAGGTTTTGCCGCTTCCCAAGTCATTCACCTTGACGGAAGGGGCTGGATTTCCAGCGGTGTTTTTCACGGCCTATCACGCGATTTATCAGCATATCGTTTTACCTCGCAACGCGAAGGTTCTGATTCATTCGGCGGCAGGCGGGGTTGGAACTGCTCTCGTTCAGCTTTGCAAGTCCGAGGGATTCCACACGGTCGGAGTGATCGGATCGAGCCATAAGCGTTCGTATCTCGAGAAGTTCGGTCCGGACGTGATTATCGATAAGTCCAAGCAAGATCTTTGGGCTGAAGCAAAGAAAGCTGTTCCTGAAGGATATGACGCGGTTTTTGATGCGAACGGGTATTCGACGCTGAAGGACTCGTACCGACATGTGCGCCCCACTGGAAAACTGGTGGTCTACGGATCGCACGATCTTCTTTCCCAAAAGGGTGGTCATCTCAATTATCTCAAGGCAGGTCTGGGTTTGTTGAAGACGCCAAGATTTAGCCCTCTTGAAATGATCAGCACCAATCGAGGCGTGGTCGGCTTTAACGTCAGCTTTCTTTTCGAAGAAAAAGAGCGGATTTTAGGCTGCATCGAAGGCACGCAGAAAAAAATCGAAGAAGGCAAAATCCGCCCGATTCCGGTTACGAAAATCCCGTTTGAGAAGGTCGCCGAGGCGCATCGACTCATTGAAAGCGGTCAGTCCGTCGGGAAGATCGTACTGACCGTCTGATTATTTCAAGTTCGGACGATAGAGCCCGTGAAATTTAGATTTCTTCGGCCCGTTGAGTAACGCGGTCGCGAGATCTTTTTCACGGATTTTTTGGACTGCCTCGGTCAATTCACTATTGGTCATCGGCCAGCCTGTTGCGGCTTGGTGCTCTTTGTCGGCTTGAGCGAGCATTTCATAGATCGGTGGCGTCAGGCGTTTCAAGCGATCGAAAGTGAGCACGATATCCTTGCTTGCATCGCTCGGAATGTCAGGAAGCCCGGCTTTTTTAAGCGTTGGCCAGAGGGGGGTCTTTCTGAGCTCGTAAATCGTGTCGATGAGCGCGGTTCGCAGTTTTCCATGAAAGGTGTAGCCGTACTCGTCCTGCCAGCGCAAGATTTCACGAAGAATGGCATCTTTATACCGATTGTCTTGAATGAGTTCCCAATCGCGATGCTCCAAGACGATGTCAAATCGTGGGTCGACTTCGATATCGCTCGCTTGATAAGCTTCGCCGTTTTTGATTCGGAACGCTTTCAAGAAACCGAGATTGTTCCAGTGAATGGCGTTCTTGTATTGGGGCAGGAGAACTTTATGGTTCGAGGCTTCGTCATAGGCCCAGTACGCGACTTCGCCGCACCAAACATGGTCGTGGTGAAGCGTATCGGTATAGTAGTCGAACTGCACCTTTTTGCCGTCTTTCACGCTTTGATTGACGACGCCGTACATGAACTCTCCCGCAGCGCGGCCGAGTTCGGCATCTTTTGGGCGCATCAGCATGATGCGGGGATTTTCGTTTTTCAGAGCGTAATCCATGTCGTATTTTTGTAATCCAGTGCCTGCGTAGGACTCGAGGGTCATCTCTTGCCCGTTCGGGGTGACATGAACGAAGACGACATGGCTGTAGTGAGTTCGGTGCTCAACAGTTTGGGTAATCAAAGCGCTCGGTGCGCTCGTGAATCCTCGAGTCATGAAAATATCGCCAGGCTGAAACTTCAAGTTAGAAGTCGCGGCAGGTCCCTTCAGGTAGCCGTGGTAAAACTCTTCGTTCAGCAGTGGGACGGGGCGCTTTTGCCAATCGATGTCTTCTCCTCTCAGATGATGGCCACCGACTGCGGTCACGTATCCGAGCGTGCCGACGTAGTCGATCATCGAGCGGATCGCGTAAAAACTGTCGCGAAGAATCGGAATGCAAGCGGAAGGATAGCGCTCCAGTGGGTTATGCAACGAGACTTGAAGGCTCCAGAGAATGTTAATGACCTCGGGAGTATGTTCAACCAAGGACTTTCGATCGTAGTTTTGAAAGCTGATTTTCCCGAATTCTTGATTGAGCGACTCCAAGCGCTCTTTGCATTGAGCTGGGTCGAAGTGATCGAGAGCTCGATCGCGAAGAGAAGTCATGTCTTTCAGGAAGTCCCGTTTTTCCGCCGCTGAGCCAGGCTGCGCGACCAGTGTGACGGTAAGAACCGCGGCAAAAACGATTTTCTTTTTCATGAGTTTACTCCTCTTGATTTAACTTCTCATGAGAGGAGTGCAGTCGGTGTGCCACGCAAAAAAGGCGTAAAAACTCAGTGTTTTTGGAGATGTGTCTTCAGTGACACTCCAAGAAATGGTTCTCGAGTGGTTAAAGTTTAGTCAGCGAGAAATTCATTTTTGGAGCTCTTATCGAGCCTTGAGTTGAAATTCTTGAGCAAATTAAATTGTTAAGTTTTTGACGAGAGATTCCGATAGGAAGATTATGAGCATACGTGTCTGGAAGCGGGTAAAGCAGGGGGTTATTCATAGTATTGCACTCGGTACCTTAAGTTTAGGCCCGAGCTCACTTTGGATCGCTCCAGTTTGGGCTACGAATCCAGTCAGTCCTATCGAAGACCAAGAGAATCAAAAGCTCGTGGACGCGATTAAAAAAATCACGGACGAGTTAAGAGCGACTCATACCAATACTTTTGGCGTTGCGATTCCGCGAATGGAACATCCCTATCAGGTGATAGACGCGATCGATCGGCTTGAGAGAATTTTGAAGTCCGCGAAGGGTCAAGTTTTCAATCGGCCGGAGGAAGTCAGAACGACTGTGCTAACGGCGTTAGAGATTCTCTACAAAGGACGTGGTGTTACGAATCAGAAAGGAGATGGGACGGGTTGGTATCTCGCTAATCGTAGCGGTACCACAGGTATGGATGAGATCCGCGACATTCTCGGTCGTGGACTTTTGGACGATCACGGCAAGCAGATGTTCACGAAGTTCGTTCAAGAGTATGATTTCAACGATCCAAAGACAAAAATTGGTGTTGGATTTCCTGCGGGTTTCAATCTGATCGATTATGGCATTCAAAATAGCGTCGCGACCGATACGATGCGTGCTCCGACTGGACCTGCGTATTCCGCGAGACCCGGTGTTTTGGGTGCTGAAGGAAAAGTCGTTGCTGCGGACAGTAAGGCGAAGACGGTTCAGGAGCTTTTAGAGGAGCAGGTCAAAGCTGGGAAAATCAACAATGGCGATGTCGGCGAATTGATGAAGTTTGTTCATTCCACCGAAAAAAATCTTTACGATGATGCCGTTGAACATTTTAATGATCCGGCAAAGGGCGCAATTAATTACTTCGGCCGGGATGTCGAGACTCGCGAAATGATCGATTCGCTGAGCAAGATCGAGAAAGGCCATGTCCTACTGACAGGTAAGGCAGGAACCGGAAAAACGACGATTCTCCAAATTCTCGCGGATGCTTTCGTTCGAGGGAAGCAGTCGATCCACGATGAAAAATCTCCGATCATTCTTGAGCTTCCCATCCAAACCGTCACGAATCCTACGGATCCCACATTGCCAAAGAACGCGGTCAATGCTGCTAAGGCTCTTTCGAATGCATTGGGGCGTCGGGTGATTCTCTATGTGGACGAGGCGCATATTTCGACTCCAATGACTCGAAACGCGCTGAAAGGATTTCTTACTGATTTGGTGCGAGGCATTGGCGACAAGCCAATGGTCAACCTGGTGTTTTCGACGACTTCGGCTGAGTCGCGCGATTTTTTTAAAGACAGTGCATTTAGTCGTCGTTTTACACAGATCCATGTCAGCGAGTTCAACCGCGAAGATACGATCAAGCTCATCAAACAAAGCAAAGTCAAGGCGTGGATGGATGAGCAAAAAAAAGCGGGAGTGGAGTTCAAGGGAATCGATGATGATGCGTTCGACTATGCTTATCGTTTCGGAACTACCGAACAACAGCATGCCGGCAATCCAACGGGCACGAAGGAACTCCTGGAATCCGCGATTACTCGCAAGATGAATAACCTTGCAGAGAAGGGCGTCAAAGGTCCCTTCACGCTCACCGCCGACGATGTGCGCGACTATATAGGACAGAAGCTCAAGACGCCTTTGATTCCCGGCGATCCAAAGTTTAACGAGAACTTCGATAAAAAGTGGACGGAGTTCCGTGGGGAGTACGGCGGTAATGATGGAGCGATGGTCGGATTTGAACAAATGATCAAAGATCACGCAAACTCGCCACATAAAAACAAGATGTCCGCCGGTATTCTTTTCGGTCCTCCCGGCGCCGGGAAGACGTACCTTGCAGAGGCAGTTGGTAAACATTTCTTCAATGGGGCGACACTCGTCCTGCCAGGGGCGGAGTACAAAAACGGAGGAACCGAGATCAATAAACTCATTGGTTCCCCAGTGGGACACTCTGGTGCTGAAGAACAGAGATCAATTCTATCAAAATTCGTCCAGGAACATCCAGGCGGAGGAGTGATCCTGCTCGATGAGGCCGACAATATCCATCACGACTTCGTTCAGTTTTTCTCAAA
>CAZCBS010000163.1:8696-9400 GCA_964496965.1 uncultured Bacteriovoracaceae bacterium | reverse complement strand
AGCGGCGGCTCCGATTTCGTTGGAGGGATAATCTAAAATGAAAGTTTGGTGTGTTCCGCGCGCCGTAATCATCACAAAGCGATCCTGGCCGCGGCGATCGTTTTGCGCGCTGATATAAAGCCCCTGAAGCTCTTGCTCGGGCGAAATGGCTCGGTTGCTGACTTTGACCCAGTTGAGGCTGAGGCGGGAGGGCCGAATGCGGCGAAGAGCGTCGATATGGCGGCCTAAGACGTCGGATCTGACTGCCAGACAATGCGGGAGCGCTCCGAGCGAGTCCCAAAGATGAAGAACGCAATGCTCGATCTCGGTGCGATCGTAAAGCTCTTTTTGCGCGGAAAGAGGGCTTTTCGGGCCTTCAAACGTCACGCGAACCGAGCTGTCCCAGCGCGCCGTGATTTCGCCTGCGAACCGCTCGGGCGGTCCTTTTTCATAGGGAAGATTTAAAAATACGGCCTTTCCACGAAAAGACTGCGGCCAGGCGCCTAGCGAATAGAAAAATGGCATGACCGCCCAACGATCTTTGTCCGCGCCGGGCTGCGCTTGGTCAAAGCCCGGAAAGAACGCATCCCATTCAGCGGCTTTAGCCCGCATTCCGACGGGATGAAGAGCGATGGCCGCATAAGCAACGGCAAGCGCCGCGAAGAAAGACGAGATCGTCAAGAAAATGCCGCTACTTTGAGTGAGTGAGCTCACGGGCTGCGATT
>CAZCBS010000163.1:0-8686 GCA_964496965.1 uncultured Bacteriovoracaceae bacterium | reverse complement strand
AACCAGCGGGGGGTTCAGCGAAAGCTTGCCAAGACTTCTCAAACCCCACGCTCTTTCCCCGACGGTGATTCCGAAAATAAATTTTTGAATGCCCCAAAGGAGGACTGAAAACAGCGCGAGAAGCGCGATCAGCGTTGCCCCGGGTATTGGGATCGATCGAAAAGCGGCGAAAATTCCGAAGAAAACGCAGGCTCCAACGCCAAGATCTAGAAGGATGGCAAGGGAGCGATAAGGCGCGGACGCAGGAACGTTGTAAACACCAGCGCCGCGGACATGAGGCATGGGTTGCGAAGTGATCCGTGAAGACATTACACTTATGATAATGATCCCACTGTTCACTTGTCTATTCAGAAGAGAGCTGCCCTATGAATCTTGACCTTGCTTCCGTGTTTGGAACTCTGTTTGGCATCTTGGGAGTGGTGGGGGGCCAGATTCTCGAAGGTGGCCACCTTTCGCAGATTTTGCAGTTCACGGCGGCGGTGATCGTTTTTGGCGGGACTTTCGGGGCGATGCTCCTGGCTTATCCGATGAGCGATATCCGCCGGGCCTTTTCGATGATTCCGAGTATCTATCTGGACGCGCAGGCGGAGGTGGGGCCGGTCATCGAGGAAATCGTTAAGGCGGCGACGATCGTGCGTAAGGAAGGTCTTTTGGCGGTTGAGCCGGTTCGTCTGACATTTACCGATCCGTTGTTTAAAAAAAGCATCAAATACGTGATTGACGGATTTGAGCCGAATACCGTACGCGAGATCATCGAGACGGAAATCGAGCGAGGACTTGAGGAAGACGAGAACGCCGCGAAAGTTTTCGAAGGAGCAGGGGGATTTGCGCCGACGATCGGGATTCTTGGCGCCGTGTTGGGGTTGATTCAAGTGATGACGATGCGCAATGAGCCTTCGAAGATCGGCGAAGGAATCGCGGTCGCGTTCGTCGCGACAATTTACGGCGTAGGTCTCGCGAATCTGATTTTGCTCCCTTGGTCAATGAAGCTTAAACGTAAGGCCGCGGAGCGGTTGGTCGCGCGCGAGGTCGTTAAGATGGGCGTGATCGGAATTCAAGAGGGCTTGAATCCGAATTTTCTGCAGGAAAAGCTCGAAGTTTTCGCGCATCAAAGCATTCGGAAAAGGTCATCGTGAGACGAAAAAAGCACGCCGGGCACGGAAATCATGAGCGTTGGCTGGTTTCTTACGCCGATCTCGTGACGCTTTTGTTGGCGCTCTTTGTGGTTCTTTACGCTGAATCCAAAGCCGATGTCGATAAGCTGAAAAAAGTTCAGCAAAGCATGACGGAGGCTTTTGACGGGGAGGTTTCTGCGACTTCCAAAAATGCACCGGCGCCTGTGCCGAGCGCAAGCCAGACCGCGGGACCTGCGGCAGGAGCTGGTGCTGGCCCTGGACCTGGCCCCGAAACGGGTCCGACTTTGTCACAAACTCGCGACGCGATTCAAGAAAGTCTGAAGCATGAAGGCGGTGTCGGCGATTTAAACGATAAGGTCGAGTTCAGTGAAGACGATCGAGGACTGGTCGTGAAACTGGCCGCTCGCGATTTTTTCGATGACGGAGTGGTTGAGGCTCGAGTTGAGCTGCGCCCGCTTCTGGATCGAATCGCGAAAGTTCTAGCCGGAATTCCGAACCCGGTTCGTGTCGAAGGTCATACCGACATCGAAGAAGAAAACCCCAGTCAGCCGCAGGGCTGGGAGCTTTCTGCCGAGCGCGCAGCGTGGGTCGTTAAATACTGGGTGAAACGCTGGGGGCTTGATCCCTCGCGCTTGAGCGCCGCGGGACTTTCTCATTTTCATCCCATAACGCAGAGGAAAGATGATTACAGTCGTGGAAAAAATCGCCGCGTGGAAATCATCATTCTCAGAAGCCCGAAATAATACACTACTCGATGAAATTGAGGTCTTTGCCGTAGGTCTCTTGCATTCGCCACAGCGCACTGAAGGCAAGGGCGAAACAAACGCTTCCGACGATCATCGCGCATTGAATGACCGGAAGGTGACGAGCAAGAAGCGCGGTAAAGGAAAGATTTCCTAAGACGAGCGATCCTCGAACAAAGTTCGGCACGGTCGTGGTGACGGTCGAGCGAAGATTGGTTCCAAACTGTTCAGATGCGACGGTGACGAGCACTGCCCAATATCCAGCGCATAGGCCCATCGCGAAGCAGAGTCCGTAGAATGCCGTGAGGCTGAGCCCAGGAATTAAAAGGTAAGCGCAGACAAAAGCGAACGCTCCCGTCAGGAAAATACCGACTGCCTTTTTTCGGCTCTTTAAATATTGGCTAAGTAGGCCGCTTGCTAGATCTCCCAAAGCAAGTCCGATCGCGACCGCAAGAACAGCTTTCGCAACGGTAACGGGCTCGGTGACTCCCATCGATTTTGCGAACTCAGGAGAGTAGGAGATCAAGACTCCGGTGACAAAATAGATCGGCACGCCAATCAAAATACAGCTCAAATAGCGACCGAAACGCTCTTTGCTGAAGAGCATGAGGATATCGCCTTTTCGAATGCCCGCGGAATGCATCTTCTCGAACATTCCCGACTCAATGATCTTAAAACGGGTGACCAAAAGACCAAGCCCCATGACGCCGCCGACGATATAAGCCGTCTGCCATTGGAAAAAGTCGCCTACCAAGCCAGCCGCTGCCGATCCGCAAAGACCCAGGGTCGCCACGATCGTGGTACCGTAACCGCGAACTTCTTTCGGCATGACTTCAGACACCAAAGTGATGGCGGCTCCGAGCTCTCCCGCAAGGCCTAAGCCCGCTAAAAATCGCAAAACCGCATAAGTCGTCAGATCGCCGACGAACGCATTCGCTAAATTAGCGAGTGAGTAAAGGAGAATCGAGCCGAAGAGCACGGAGAGACGTCCGCGACGATCTCCTAGAATTCCCCAAAGAACGCCACCGACCATCATTCCGATCATTTGCCAGTTGGCTAGAAAAGCGCCCTGAATCAATAGCTGCGAAGGATCGGTGATGCCGATTGCTTTTAGCGATGGCATTCGCACGATTCCAAAAAGCGACAGATCGTACATATCAACGAAGTAGCCTAATGCAGCGATCCAAACGGTGGAGTTTAAAATCCAATTCTTCGAATCAGTTTTCTGATGAGTGGAGGCTTGGATTTCCTGAGTGCTTGAGGCTGGTGAGTTCATTTGGCGAAACGTATCTTGAGTAGCCCGAAGGGTCAAGGCGAGCTTTTTGCTGCGAAACTCTTAGCGGATTGATGTCATTGCTCCGCGTTAGGGGACTTGAGATGAAACCTTTTCCCGTCGTGATGGGATCAGACCATGCAGGCTATCAGCTCAAGAAAGAGCTCATTCAATCCCTTCGCGCAGAAGGCTATCGAACGCTGGATGTTGGAACTTCGAATACGCGGCCTGTCGATTATCCGGATTTTGCCGAAGCCGTTGCCTTGAATCTGATCGAGGAGATCAGCAAAGGTTTTTTGGAAACGAAAGGCATTTTGATTTGCGGCAGCGGGGTGGGCGCATCCATTGCGGCCAATAAAATTCCGGGTATTCGCGCTGGCCTTTGTCATGACACTTATTCGGCGCATCAAGGCGTGGAGCATGACGAGATGAACATTCTAGTTCTAGGCGCGCGCGTCATCGGTCCTGAGCTTGCTCATGATCTTTGTAAAAGTTTCTTGGAAGCGCGGTTCGATCGGCGAGCAAGGCACGCCAGACGAGTTCGAAAAATCCGCGAGCTTGAATCCAAATATTCACGGAGGGCGTCCTAGTGTCTCATTCACCTGAAAATCCAATCAAGCTTCTTGCAAACGCAGGTCAATCGGTTTGGCTCGATTCGCTTCGGCGCAGCCTCATTAAAAACGGTGAGCTGAAGCGATTGATCGACGATGACGGTCTACGTGGAATGACCTCTAATCCGGCCATTTTCGAAAAAGCCATCGGAGGAAGCGCCGAGTATGATGCGCAGGCGCACTCTCTTCTCGTTCAGCGCGACTGGGACATCAAAGAGCTTTATGAGGCTCTGGCGATTCAAGACATTCAAGATGCGGCGGACTTGTTTCGACCTGTCTATGATCGAACCAATGGAATCGATGGCTACGTCTCCTTGGAAGTCTCGCCTTATGTAGCGCGTGATCGGGAAGCGACGATCTTGGAAGCGCGAAAACTTTGGTATGCGGTCAATCGCCAAAACGTGATGATCAAAGTGCCTGCTACGGAAGAATGCGTGCCCGCAATTCGAGATCTGGTAGCTGAAGGCATCAACATCAATATCACGCTTCTCTTTGCCCAAGAAAGATATGAGCAGGTCGCGGATGCCTATCTGTCGGGACTGGAGGTCTATCGAGAAAAGAGTCGCGATCTTTCCCGAATAGCGAGCGTGGCCAGTTTTTTCGTGAGCCGAATTGATACTCTTGCCGATACTTTAATCGAGGATCAGCTGCGGACGGTGGCCTCTGAAGACGAGCAAAAGATTTTGAGGATGCTCAAAGGCAAAATCGCCATCGCCAACGCGAAACTCGCTTACCAACGGTATTTGAAACTCTATAGCAGCGATCGTTGGCATCGGCTTGCGGCCCGGGGCGCAAGACCGCAACGGCTTCTTTGGGCAAGCACCGGCGTGAAAAATCCGAAGTATCGCGATACGCTTTATATTGACGAGCTCATCGGGGCCGAGACGGTCACGACATTGCCTCCGGCGACTTTCGCGGCGTTCAAAGATCATGGTGCCGTGCGTACGACGCTCACTGAAAATGTCGAGCAGGCTCGTGAATATCTGAAATTACTGGAAGAGCGCAAGATCTCCCTTCATGAGCACACTGAAATGCTGACTGAGCAAGCCATTGAGCTTTTTTCCGATCCTTTTGACAAGCTTCTCGGCACTTTAGAGAAAAAGCGAAGAAACTTGCTCGGATCGAAGATGAATTCATTCGCTTACGAGCTTCCAGCCGAGATGAATCCGATTGTGGACGAACATTTAAAGGACTGGGCGGACGACGGAAAAGTCCGAAGACTTTGGGAACACGACGCCTCGATCTGGACTTCGCGTGACGAGTCCAAATGGTTAGGTTGGCTTCATGTGATCGAAAAGACTCTCGAGAAATGCGACGAGATCACCGAGTTTTCGCAAAAGATGAGAACCGAAGAGTATCGTCACGTCCTTCTCTTGGGAATGGGGGGCTCAAGCCTCGCTCCTTTGCTCTTCTCGGTGACGTATCCGAAATCACAAGGCTGGCCCGAGCTGGTGGTCTTGGACAGCACTCACCCAGACGAGATCAATGCGGTGGAGTCGTCTTTGGATTTGTCGAAAACGCTCGTGATCGTTTCGAGCAAATCAGGGAGCACGCTGGAGCCGAATATTCTTTACGAATATTTCCGGTCGAGAATCCAGGATCTCGTCGGTGAAGACGCCGGAAACCGTTTCATCGCGATTACGGATCCTGGCTCTTCTCTTGAAAAGCACGCGGAGGAACAAGGGTTCAGAAAAATCTTTCACGGTGAGCCTGATATCGGAGGCCGTTATTCGGCGCTCTCGGTTTTTGGAATTGTGCCAGCGGCGCTCTCTGGGCTCGACGTTCGAAAATTGCTGGAGCGAGCGGCTTTAATGGAGAACTCGTGTTCGCAATACGTCCCTCCGAAAGAGAACCCCGGTGTTCACTTGGGAATCGCTCTTGGTGTTCTCGCTAAACACGGACGAAATAAAGTCACTTTTGTCGCGCCTCCGGAGCTTTGCGCGCTCGAGCTTTGGCTTGAGCAGCTTTTGGCAGAATCGACTGGCAAGCACGGAGTTGGAATCGTTCCGATCACTCAAGAGCCGCTCGCGGCGGTCGAGGCCTATGGGCCTGACCGAGTCTTCGTTTATTTGAAGGACGAAAGCTCCGTGGATAAAAGCTGGGATCGACACACCGAAGAGCGGCTGATTCGGCTTCAGGAATCGGGGCAGCCCGTTTTCCGAGTTTCGATTCGGGAGCTTGCCAATATCGGCCAGGAGTTTTTTCGCTGGGAAATGGCAACCGCGGTGATCGGCGAAGTGCTCGACGAAAATCCATTCGATCAGCCCGATGTCGAGGCTGCAAAAGTCGAGACGCGGGCGTTGATGGCCAAATTTGAAAAGACCGGCGAGCTTCCGCGGGATGAAAATGTCTCGGATCTTTCGCCCGAAAGGCAAAGCTCGATTCAGAATCAGTTGCATTCTCTTTTCGAGAGTCTCAGGGAAGGGGATTTTTTCGCGATCTTGGCGTATTTGCCGATGAACGACGAGAACTTGGAAGCCTTGGAAGCGGCGCGAATCCTTGTGCGAAACCATATGCGAGTCGCTTCGAGTCTTCAGTTTGGCCCGCGCTATCTTCATTCGACCGGTCAAGCGTTTAAAGGCGGACCCAATCAAGGAATCTTTCTGATCCTAACAGATGAAAGCCAAGCGAAACTTTCGATTCCTGGCAAAAAATATGGCTTTGAAACGGTGGTTCAGGCTCAAGCATTGGGTGACGTCAAAGTCTTGGTCGATCGGGGGCGAAGGGTGTTTCACATCGATCTGGGTCGGGAGCGCGTTCAAGGGCTTCGAGCGCTGCAATCCGTGATTCGTCACGCTCTTCATGGAGTGGCGCCCCTGAACAATCAAGTCAACACGGAGGGGCTCAATCGTGAGTTCAAAATGAACCGCGATCGAAAAGTCGGGGGAACCGCATGAATATCGGGATGATCGGATTGGGAAAAATGGGAGGTAACATGGTCCGAAGGCTTCTGCACGGAGGCCATCGTTGCGTGGTTTATGATCGCGATGAGTCCCATGTGCAGGCGTTGGTGAGCGAAGGCGCCGTCGGGTCAAAAAGCCTGGATGAGCTGATCGCGCAGATCCCTGGTAAGAATAGAAATGATGAAAAAGGCAATCCTAGGGCGGTTTGGATGATGCTTCCCGCCGGGGATGTGACGGAGAGATTGGTCCGCGAGCTTTTGCCCAGGCTTCAGGCCGCGGATATTTTGATCGATGGCGGAAATTCGCATTTTAAGGACGATGTCAGAAGAGCGCGCCTAGCTCGCGAAAAATGGATCGAATACGTCGATGTTGGCACCAGCGGCGGAGTCTGGGGAATCGAGCGAGGGTATTGTCTGATGATCGGAGGATCCAAACGCGCATTCTCTTACTTGGAACCTGTTTTCAAAACGCTTGCGCCTCCGCCGACCGAGGATAAAGCCATGGGTTATCTCCATTGCGGAAACGTAGGTTCCGGGCATTTCGTCAAGATGATCCATAACGGAATCGAGTACGGAATGATGCAAGCTTTTGCCGAGGGCTTTGATATCATGAAAAACGCCGATTCCATGGCGCTTTCCGAGGAGCATCGCTTTGATTTGAATCTCGGAGCTATCGCGGAAGTCTGGCGCCAAGGAAGCGTTGTCTCGTCTTGGCTGCTGGATTTGATCGCGATCTCGCTCCGGGAGGACCCGAAGCTCGAATCTTACACAGGGTATGTTGAAGACTCCGGAGAGGGCCGCTGGACCATCGAGGCCGCGATCGAGGAAGCCGTCCCAGCCGACGTTTTGGCGGCTTCGCTCTTTACGCGGTTTCGCTCGCGAAAGGAGCACACTTTCGCTGAAAAAATGCTCTCCGCGATGAGAAAACAGTTTGGCGGGCACTTGGAAAGGAAAGCTTCATGAGTCCCAAGGCAGCGCCGCCTTGCGTGATGGTGATTTTCGGCGCTTCGGGCGATCTGACGCAACGAAAGCTGGTTCCCGCGCTCTATCATTTAGAGCGAGACGGGCTTTTGTCCGAGTCTTTTGCCGTGATCGGAATGTCGCGCGAGCCCTTGACTCACGAAGCCTTTCGAAGCCGTTTGAACGATCGCGTTCAAGGCTTTCTTGGATCGGAAAAACTCAATCGAGAAGCCTGGGACCGCTTGCTCAAGAAGCTTTACTATCATCCCGGCGCGGGTCAGGATGAGAAGTCCTATGAAGGACTGAAAGGTCTTTATGATGAGCTCAGTCGCACTCATAAGACGGGCGGAAACGGAGTCTTCTATCTAGCAACGCCACCTTCGCTTTTCGCGCCGATCGTTGAGCAGCTCGGGCGCTGCGGCCTGGTCAAAGAAAAGGAAGGCGAGGGGTTTCGGCGAGTCGTGATCGAAAAGCCTTTCGGACATGATCTTGAGTCGGCAGAAAAACTCAATCACACGATTACAAGCGTTTTGAGCGAATCGCAGATTTATCGAATCGATCATTATCTGGGCAAAGAAACCGTACAGAACATCATGGTCTTTCGATTCTCGAACGGGATTTTCGAGCCGATCTGGAATCGAAGCTATATCGATTCGGTTCAAATCACGGTCGCAGAGACTCTTGGAGTAGAAGGGCGAGGGGCCTATTATGAAAGCTCGGGCGCTCTTCGAGATATGGTTCCCAATCACCTCTTTCAGCTTTTATCGATGATTGCGATGGAGCCTCCTAATTCGTTCAGTCCCGAGGATGTTCGCGACGAGAAGTACAAAGTCGTCAAGGCGATCAACTCGCTGTCGCCAGAAGATGTTCTTCGGGACACTGTCCGCGGACAATATGGCGATGGACTCGTCCAGGGGAAGCGCGTGCTCGGATATCGTTCGGAGGCGGGCGTCGGTCCCCAATCTGCGATCGAGACTTTTGACGGGATGAAATTTAGTATCGGTAATAGACTCTGTGATGACCTTTCGTTCTATTATCTAACTTGAAATATTATTGTGGAG
>CAZCBS010000162.1:0-9440 GCA_964496965.1 uncultured Bacteriovoracaceae bacterium | reverse complement strand
GGCTTGCCGGTCGTGTGAAATCGGTTCCGATTGGAATCAGCTTCAAAAGTATAAGCGATCACCGTGGACAATGGTTTCCCAGCTCAGGTGGTATCTCCTACTACGCATCTGATCTCTCAGAGTCCGAGCTGGATCAACGGACAAGTTTATACTGCCACTTGGCTATGACTAATATGAATAATTCGTCGATTGGTAACGGAAAGTTTCCGGCAATGAAAGCCTGCGATCTGGGTGAATCAGTGACTAACATCGGACTAGGCGACATTCAATTAATCTCCGGTGTGAGTGGCTACTCAGAGGAGATGTTCGAAATGACCTTGGATGCAAGTGGCGCTTTTGTTGAAGAAGCAGGAGCTGTCCACAATCAGAACATCACGATTCAAGTGGGTAACGAAGTTTCGTGGAGCGAAATGAGTGAAGCAGGATGTGTGAACACCATGCAGCAGGCTTTGCGTCAAACAATGTCACATTTGTCTGAGTTATATAGGTAATGAAGGAGGCCACTATGAAAAAGAAAAGCTTTATCATCGGATTGCTACTAATAACCTCGACCGCATTCGCGGACGTGGATGATGTGACCTACAATTGTAAAAAAAGGCATTACGATCAAAACGCCGAATATGAGTCGATTATCATCAAGTCTACGGGCACACCTTTCTTTAGCGGCGTAACCGTTCCATATTCATCAAAGGACGGCTCCTACGCGATCGTGCACGATTTTGAGACGGGCAAAATTTACATCAGCCTGCGAGTTGTCTCCGGCGGAGAGACGTATGAGTCGGCTGTTTCGGGCGACGGCAAGACTGGCGTCGAGTTAAAGATCTACACTCACACCTTTAAAGATATTACGACGGTTTCGTGCAAGTTGGCCGAATAAGATAGGGTTTTGTTCATCAGTGCTCGAAAACCCTCGGTCAACAGGTTGATTCTCATTATCAATATGAGCACGTCCATCAGGTTATCATTTTTTTGATTTGCCCAAAATCACAGAACATTTGGTTTTCTTTACAGCCGAGGTTTTTCGAGGAAAAAATGAGAATATGGAACAAAGGAAGAAGTGGACCGTCGGTCTAAGTCTTGGCGCCATTGCAATAGCCGCCTATTTGAGCGCTCCTCATTTTCTCGGCAAACGAGATTTCGATCATCTGGACCAGGAGCAACAGGCATTCGTAAAGAACCAACATGATAAGGCCTTAGAGCTTTTTAAAGACCACAAGTATCGAGATGCCCTTACAGAAATCGATAAAGTGTTCGCAGTCGTTTCTGATTACGCGGACTCCCGGGAGATTGAAAGATATTCCAGGATCGCAATAAAGACTCCGCCGGCACAATAATCTCGTCCGTTTGGGCGCTCATCATTCACTAGAGATCAAGTCATTCCAGACCTCAGGATCTTGCGTATCAATGAGCAGGATGCGGCTGAATGATCGTTATTATGAAGATGGATGTCCGTCGCGCATTTCGACAGATTGTGTGAGCCGGCGCGGAAACTGATTGCTCACTCCCCACAGCTCCGAGCGTTGCGACTATATGAGCACGCTGCGCTTGTTTCGATTTGATCTACTATTTATTTAAAAAATCCGGCGTAAACGCATTCGGAAAAATATCCCCAAAGCGCGAGACGCGAAGATCGCCGCGAAGGTTTGCGGCGTACAATGGAATCTCTGGGCTTGCGAACTCGGCGATTACTTGGCGGCAGAATCCGCAGGGCGGCCAGGGATCGGAGGAGTCAGTGACGACGGCGACTTCGGTGATTTTGATTTTCCCGGTTTCGCTGACGGCTTTGAAGATGGCGGTACGTTCGGCGCAGACGGTGCCGCCATAAGATGAATTTTCAACATTGCAGCCAGAAAAAATCTCGCCGCTCTTGAGGCGAATGGCTGCGCCGACTTTGTGACCGCTGTAGGGGCTGTACGAGCGCTTGCGAGCATCGAGCGCGGCTTTTACGAGCTCGCGCACGTCGTCCGATTGCTCCCGAACTTTTAAAAGCTCTGGAGCGGCTTGGCCCCGTTTCTTCATTGAGCTCTCCGGGAAACGACAAGCTTCGGCACAGTGGCTTCAAGCAAGCGCTTGAGCTTGGCCGCGCTTGCGCGGGAGTTGTCGATGACTTCCTGGTGGGTGAGCTTCTGAGGCGAAAGGCCTGAGCCTAAATTGGTGACACAGCTCACGCCAGCGACGCGTACTCCCAGATGATTGGCTGCGATGCTTTCAGGGACGGTGGACATTCCCACTGCGTCCGCGCCCAAGGTTCTGAGCATGCGGATTTCCGCAGGAGTTTCGTAAGTCGGGCCGAGAAGTCCGCCGTAAACGCCCTGATGAACTTCGATCGAGAGCTCTTTTGCGGTCTGCTTGAATGCTTCGAGACAGACGCGGCTGTAGGCTTCGGAAAGATCCGGAAAGCGTGGGCCGAGCTGAGCGAGATTAGGGCCCATGAGAGGGTTGTCTCCCATGAGGTTCAAGTGATCTTCAATCAGCATCAAATCGCCCGGGCGAAAGCGGGTGTTCACTCCGCCGGCGGCGTTTGTGAGGACGACGGTGTGGATTCCGAGCCCGCAAATCGTGCGAGTTGGGAAAACGACATCGGTCATCGAATAGCCTTCATAGCGATGAAAGCGCCCTTGAAGGAAAACGGTCGGAATGCCCTGAAACTTGCCCAGGATCATCTTGCCGGCGTGGCCTTCAACGGAAGTGCCATGGAAATGAGGGATCTCTGTATAAGAGATGGTGGTGCTTTCTGTGAGTGATTCTGCAACCGAACCGAGTCCCGAACCTAGAATGATTCCGATTTCGGGGCGAATGGTGGTGCGACTCTGGATGGCTTCAACTGCTTCGCGGATTTTTTGATAGATTGTCGATTCGGACATAGAAGTTCTCTATATCACAGGATTTCTCGAATGGAAGCGTGTGTGTCAAGCGAGCTGATCAGCTCAGCTGATCGACTATCAATTTCGGCACGGTCTTGCGAGTGCTGCCGATTTCGATGGCTTGATGGAAGCGCTCTTCAAGTGATTGAAGCGATTCAGGATTTGAATAGTGAACAGTCACTAAAACATCGCCTGATTGGACTTTGGCGCCGAGTTTTTTGTGGAAAACTAAGCCCACGCCTGGATCGATCGAGTCCGAGGCTTTTCTGCGTCCGCCTCCCATATCGACCAAAATCCAGCCCAAAGCTTGCGTATCCATCCAGTTGAGATAACCGCGCTTTTTCGTGGTCCAAGTCGTCGTGTAGGGAG
The DNA here is from genome assembly GCA_964496965.1 of uncultured Bacteriovoracaceae bacterium. Lineage (GTDB taxonomy): Bacteria > Bdellovibrionota > UBA1018 > UBA1018 > UBA1018 > CAZCBS01. The sequence continues at coordinate 6,207 of CAZCBS010000162.1, read as the reverse complement.
CTTGAGGCAGTTTTTTAGGGGATCCGATTTGATCGACGGAGCCGCCTTGGCCACGAACCATTTCTTGGAAAATCTTCCAAGCGCTTCCGTCGGCAAGACGCGCGTGTGCGAGCTTGCGTCCTTCGTTCATGCTTTTTACGGCATTTCCCGCATCGAGCATATGAGCGCAGAGTTGAATGGTCAGTTCTTTGAGATCGGCCGAAGGGCCTTCCTCGCTTTTTTCATTTCGAAGGATCTCGATGCACTCTTTGACTTCGAGAGCGTTGCCCGCCGCATAGCCAAGGGGCTGGCTCATATCGGTGAGAAGAGCGCGGCAGGGAAGGTCCATTTTGCGAGCGACTTGAATGAGCGTGCGCGCGAGCTTTCTGGCTTGCTCGCGATTCTTCATAAATGCGCCGTTTCCGACCTTAACATCCATGACCAGCACATCGGTGCCTTCCGCGAGTTTTTTTGAGAGAATCGATGCGACAATCAGCGGAATGCATTCGACCGTTCCGGTGACGTCCCGGAGCGAATAAAGCTTCTTATCGGCGGGTGCGATTTGCTCGCTCTGGCCGATGATGGCGCATCCTGGCTTGTTCACCAGCTGTTCAAAAACTTCGCGCGGAGGACGAACGTTAAATCCCGAAATCGATTCGAGCTTATCGAGAGTCCCACCGCTATGGCCGAGTCCTCGGCCTGCCATCATGGGGACTTTGAGCCCGCAAGCTGCCGCAAGCGGAGCCAAGATTAGCGAGACTTTATCGCCGACGCCGCCGGTGGAGTGCTTGTCGACTTTGGTGCCCTCGATCTTGGAAAGATCGTATCGGAACCCGCTTTCGAGCATTGAGCGGGTCAACGAGACCGTTTCATCAAAGGACATGCCGCGGAAAAAGACCGCCATCAAAAATGCGGTGGCTTGATAGTCAGGAATTTCTCCCGACGTGATGCCGGCGATAAATTCACGGATCTCACGGTCAGAAAGCTCTTTTCCGTCGCGCTTTTTCGCAATTGTGATGGCTGGGTTTTGTGAAATACTCATGGATGACGCCTAAAATTCTTTACGCGTTTGCTAAGCCGAGCTCACGCAAAAAGGAAGTTCCCGCAAGTCCCGAAGTTCCTGTCGGAGCCGAGCCTAAAAGCGCATGAACGGTCGTGGCGCCGATATCGGCGAAGGATCCGCGAACTCCAAGGTCGACCGGGCCTGCTGACTTCTGCGCAGGGGAGTAAGCTAGGATTGGAATGTACTCGCGCGTGTGATCGGTTCCAGGGAAAGTCGGATCGTTTCCGTGGTCGGCCGAAATCAGAACGAGATCGCGAGGCGTGAGGCGTTTCTTCAACTCAGGTACGGCACGATCGAATTCTTCAAGCGCTATGGCAAAACCTTCGACATCCCGGCGATGCCCGTAGAGCATATCAAAGTCGATTAAATTACAGAAAATCAGGCCTTTCTTGCGTTGCTCAAGCTGCTCCAGCAAAACTCGGATTCCATCGGTATTGCCTTGGGTGTCGATGTTTTCAGAGATGCCTTGGCCCGCGTAGATGTTTGAGATTTTTCCGATCCCAAGCGTATCGACTCCGGCATGCCTGAGTTGATCGAGAAATGTCGCAGATGGCGGAAGCTGCGCGTAGTCTTTTCGATTATAAGTGCGTTTAAACGGAACACCTTTCGATTTGTCGCCGATGAATGGTCTTGCGATCACGCGACTGATCTTGAGCTCATCGCAGATTTCGCGGGCTGATTTGCAGATTTTGAGAAGGCGATCCAGGCCAAAGGATTCTTCGTGAGCGGCGACTTGCCAGACGCTGTCGGCGCTGGTGTAGAGAATCGGCTTGCCGGTGCGCATATGCTCTTCGCCCAGCTCTTCGATGATTTCTGTTCCGCTTGCGGCTTTGTTGCCGAGGACGCCCGGAAGGCCGTTCTCGCGGCACCAGCGATCGATGATCTCTTGCGAAAATCCGTTCGGAAAAGTCGCAAACGCCGTGTTGACGACTAAGCCAGCCATTTCCCAATGGCCTGAGGTCGTATCCTTTCCGCGCGAGCGCTCAACGGCGCGACCGAAGGCTCCTTCGCCTTTTCCGGATGCCGAGGGCGTGACGCCTTCCATCTCGGTGATGTTTCCGATTCCCCACGAGGCCAGGTTCGGCAATTGAAGAGAGCGTCCGGTTTTCTTGCGAAAAACACGCGCTAAGTTTCCAAGGGTGTTCGACCCTGTGTCGCCGTAGGATTTTGCGTCCGGAAGCTCGCCGGCGCCAACGCCATCTAGGACGATTAAAATGACGCGATCAAAGGGGGTATTGGATTGTGTTGCCATAAAATTTCAATATCCGTTATTGATTAGGGATGGGGTTTTGCCTGTCGAAACGATAGCGGGTCCAGAGGATGTCCCAATTCGATTCGCGCCTGCAGCAATCATTTTTTCGGCGTCTTCGCGAGTCCGGACTCCGCCTGAGGCTTTGACTCCCAGGATAGGGCCGACCACTGCGCGCATCAAGGCGATGTCTTCAACAGTCGCGCCACCGCCGCCAAATCCGGTCGATGTCTTTACAAAAGCCGCGCCGGCTTCTTTAGCCAGCACGCAAGCTGCCACTTTTTGACGAGTATCAAGAAGGGAAGTTTCAAGAATCACTTTGACAGGGTAGGGGCGCGCGGCTTGGACGACTTCGTAGATGTCGTTGAGCACGTAGGCGTAGTTTTCTTCTTTTAAGGCGCCGACCGGAATGACCATGTCGATTTCGCGTGCGCCTAAGCGAATGGCCTCGCGAGTTTCAAAAACTTTGGTCGAAGTGGTGCAAGCTCCGAGCGGAAATCCGATCACGGAAATCGGAAGAGTCGAGCTTCCTTGAAGAAGCGCGGCTGCCTCGGCAATATGTGCCGAGTTGACGCAGACCGTTGCGAATCGATTTTCGATCGCTTCTTTGCAAATTCTTTGGATATCACCGCGAGTTGTTTCAGGTTTTAACAACGTATGATCGATCAAGCGGGCGATCTGGGAAAAATCGGGCTTAGAATTTAAGTTCCGAGCGGCTTGAGCTGGATTAAAGGGGGCTTTGGTTGCCAGCTGGTTGATTAGTGAAAGGATTTCGGTTTTTAGCTCTATTCCCATAGTTGTTGAGGCTCTCGAAGTCCTACTTTCTACTTGAAGTGTCAAGTCGGATTCTGTATTTCTTATAAAGAGATAGAAAGCGAACGTGAACGCCAGAAAGTTCTTCAACACGAGTTGCACCCGCTCATCCCCCTCAGGGCTGCCCAGGTTGGCAAGTTTGAAGACAAGCTTCTTAAAGATCAGCTTTTTAATAATACTTCTGGTCTCGCTTTCGGCGCCGCGCATGGCGCGCGCTAGTTCGGGGAAAACATTTTTGGAAACCATCGGCATCAGTACGGCGGTGGGAACAGTTTTAGGAGCTTCAACGTTGCCTTTCTACGATCAGCCAGGCACACACCTCATGAATATGGTCTACGGCGCCTCAGCAGGCGCTGTTGCCGGCGTGGGGCTGGGCCTATATCAGTGGCTTTCTGGCAGATCGAATCGCGATCAAGAGATTTTTGGGGATACCTGGTCCGGACAAAAGTCCGACGGTAGGGTGTCACTCGGGCAGGGCCTTACCCTGGCGCCGCCCATCTCAGTTCATGCTTCTACTTCTTCGTTCTCGCTAGCCGGCCGTGAGGCCCGAAACAGGACACCTGTCCTGGTCTGGGCACCGCTGGTTTCCCTAACCTGGTAACGCAGCTGCGTTGCCGAGGGGCTCGAAAGGAGCCCAGGGAGAGAGAAAATCAATGTCTACAGAACTGATTATTAATGCGTCGTTACCTGAAACGCGAATCGCGATGATGGAAAACGGCGAGATCCAGGAGCTTTTGATCGAGCGAGCTTCGGGCAAGGGAATCGTCGGCAATATCTACAAAGGCCGCGTGACCCGAGTGCTTCCTGGAATGCAGGCCGCTTTCGTCGATATCGGCCTGGAGAAAGCAGCGTTCCTCTACGTGGATGATGTCTACGTTCATTCGGAAATCTGGGAAGAAGAAGAAGGCGGCGCGGCAGAAGTTTCCGCAGCTTCTGAAGAAGCAACGGAAGCTGTTGCTGAAAATGGTGCAGAAGCATTAGCCCAAACGGCAAAAGCTTCTACTGCCTCGTCGGTTGAAGGGGCTGCTGCTTCTGTCAAAGGAGCGGGTGAGTCCGTTGCTTCGGCCGCGCCTCTTGCTGAACAAGGCTTTGATTCGGGAACCGCGGACGTCACGGGCGCGGATCTGAGCGCAGGTCACGGAACTGATCTGGAAGTAGAGTTTGAAGAAGAAGACGATCTAGACGAAGAAGATTTCGAAGAAGAAGAAGATGAGGACGACGACGATCACGGTCCAGTTGGAATGGGACCTGGCGGTGATGGCGACGAAGGCGGAAACTCAGAACAGCCAGAAGGAACGATCGCTCCTCCAAAGCAAGAAGCATCCAGTGGCGGCGAAGGCGCTGGTGAGGGAGCTGGCGAGGGAGCTTCCGAAGGTGGCCGTAGACGTCATCGTCGGGGTCGCCGCGGAGGACGCTTCCGTAGACGCGATCGCGAAAGCCGTGAAGGCGGAGAGGGCCGCGAACAATCCACGGCTTCCGGCGAAGGCGAAGAGCTGACCGAAAGCTACGATAATCAAGTTTCCGATCAAGATGTCATGCAATCGGATCGCTCCGCTTTGGGAGAGCAACCCGTAGAAGGCGCCGTCATGGAAGGCGCGGAAGATACGAACCGTCCCGAAGCTTCGCAAGAGCGTGGCGACGCTCGTTCCAATCGCGGCGCGGGCCAATCCGGCGCAAGCCGTCCAGAGTTTCGCGAGCAACGCTCGCGGGATCGCAGAATCAAGCCAAAGCAAGCTGCGCGTCCGGTTCGCACCCAAGTCAATATTCAAGATTTGTTGAAAGAAGGCCAAGAAGTCATCGTTCAGGTCGCGAAAGACCCGATCGCGACGAAGGGCGCGCGCCTGACCTGTCATATCAGCTTGCCAGGCCGTCACTTGGTCTGCATGCCGACGATCGATCATGTCGGAGTTTCCCGCCGTATCGAGCGCGATGACGAGAGAAGAAAGCTTCGCGAGTGCGTCGAGCGCTACCGTCCACGCAATTTAGGCTTTATCGTTCGCACGGCGAGCGGAAAAGGTCAGAGCGAAAAGCGTATTAAGCAAGATATCGATTATCTGAGCCGTCTTTGGAACGAGATTCGCGAGAAAGCCGCATCTGTGACGGCGCCGGCTCTCGTTTACGAAGATCTCAACTCGGTCCTTCGTGCGATCCGCGACTGGGTCACCGAGGATATCGACAAAATCATTGTCGACTCGCGATATCACTATAACGAGATCCAGAAGTTCGTTTCCCACTTCATGCCGGCCTTGAAGCAGAAGGTTGAGCTTTATCACGGCGATATTCCGATCTTTGATGCTTACGGAATCTCAACGGAGCTCTCTCGCGCCCTTGAGCGCAAGGTTTGGCTCAAGTCCGGTGGTTATATCGTCATCGACCAGGCCGAAGCGCTCGTGGCGATCGACGTCAATACCGGTCGATATGTCGGTAAGAAGAACCTTGAAGACACGATTCTCAAGACCAATCTTGAAGCGGTTCAAGAGATTGCCTATCAGCTGCGTCTGCGTAACTGCGGCGGCATTATCATTCTCGACTTGATCGACATGGAGAAGGAAGAGAACAAGCAGCGGGTTTATCGCGCGCTTGAAGAAGCTCTCAAGAAAGACCGTGCTCGTCCTTCGATCTTGAAGATCTCTGAGCTTGGCCTCGTTGAGATGAACCGTAAGCGTACGCACGATACGATGGTTCGCGCAATTTGCGAATCCTGCTCGCACTGCGAAGGCAAGGGTTTCATTAAGAGCAAGCAAACGGTGGCTTACGAGGCGCTTCGCGAAATCGAACGCGAAGGCATCGAAAAAGACGTCGGAAAAATCCTGGTCCAAGCGCATTCGGACGTGATCGATATGCTCGCGATCGACGAGCGCGAGACGATGGATCAGCTGGAGCGCCGTTACCGCAAGCAGATTTATCTGCAGGCCGTGATGGATTATCATCCTGAGCAGTTTGAAGTGAGTGGCGATAAGGTCGAAGGGGGCCGTGTTGGCTCGATCGGTCGCAGCCAACAGCAGACTGCGAACCGCTCTTCGGACCCACCGAGTTTGGTGGGCGGACAGCACGATACACGAGGAGATCGGAACAGTGAACGCAACCGCGGCGACCCCTAAAA
>CAZCBS010000161.1:7252-9452 GCA_964496965.1 uncultured Bacteriovoracaceae bacterium | reverse complement strand
TCCCCCCACTCTAGAATCGTTTGCAGCGCCTCGGTTGCGTAGCCTTTGCCCTGAAAGTCCGGAGAAATGACCCAGCCTGATTCAGGCGTTCCAACAATCGGCGGATCGATCACGCGACGATAATCAGCAAATCCTACTTCGCCAACGAACTTGCCCGTCGCCAGCTCTTCGACGAGCCAATAACCAAATCCCAGATGAGCCCAATGGCCTGTGTAATTGAGAAGTCGCGCCCAAGTCTGTTGAGCCGTAAACTGCTGGCCTCCGATGAACCGGGTCACTCTGGGATCGGACCAAAGGGCGGCGCAATTCTCGAAATCTTCTTTGCGGTGCGACCTAAAACGAAGACGAGCGGATTTTAGCTCAGGAATTTCCATCATGGGGCGCGGCGGGAGATACATATTTATAATTTATCACTCCTTCGCGCTCAGATGCATCCCTAGCTTAAGATTTCCTTCGAAAAACATACAAGCAGTCGCGGTATCCCGGCCAGACCGGTATTTCGATTTCTCGCTCGAGCATAAATGCCTCAGTCAGATAGCGATGAAAGTCCTCATCGGCCGTACGCCCTCGCATCTCACCTACATAAGCCACGTGAGAGCCTGCGTAAGACCGTAGCGCATCAAAGGCCATCGGATCTTGATAGGACGGCCAGCAGAGAAAAAGAGTTCGATTAGGATACTCCCTTGAACGACTCGAGTCTCCATCCACTATCGAGGTCCAATGAGGCGGCGCTTGCGGGTTTTTATCAACCGCAATCACATCCGCACCGGCTTGTCGCAAGAGCCATGCCCAATACCCAGTTCCGGCCCCCACCTCGATCAATGGAGAAAGCTCACGCAACGCGAAAACAGCCTCATCATTCGGGATCGCCCATGAGTAAGCCCAGATCAGCTTTTTTCGAATGGAAAGCTGCAATTCCAAAGACTGCTCTCGCACTGAATTAAAAAGATCAAGATAAGGATTGAGCAGCTGACTGGGCCCCGTACTTTGACTTGTCTCTGTTTTCATACTACGAGCGTATTATGACGTCTGATCCAAAGCTACAACCCCCAGGTGCAGGCCTTCCTCTCGCTCAGCTTGTTTTCCTAAAAATTTGGCTGGGTCCATTCGTATCGAAACGAACTCCGCCTAAAAAGAGCAGAGAAACCTACGAAAAGCTGACGAAGAAAATTATTGAATATGCGGCGAGCCTTTCGGATGAGCAGAGAAGCGAGAAAGTCCTGGTCGATCCAATACGCGGCCTTGAAGACTCATCACGATACTGGTCCATGAACGGCGTGCTCGAGCATCTCATGATGGTTTCCACCGGAGTTGAAGCGACGATTCTTGCGTTGAGCTCGGGCACTGTTCCCAATCAAAAGGTCGACACAGCCAAAGTCAAACCTGCTCAGAAAGGCCAAGACTACCTGGCTCAGTTCACCGAGCGGGCCCCCGGACTGATGAGCCGCCTGGATGAAAAGCTGTCACAACCGAATATGAACTTCGAATCCCAGCTCAAGCTCAAGCATCCCTGGTTCGGCAAAATGACCGCCAAGCAGTGGTACTGGCTTCTCGGAACTCATCAAGGCATTCATTATCAGCAGGCCCAGCAAATCGCGTCCGCTCTCAAACGGCAAAGTTGATCACCGCGAGGCCTGATTGAAGAGGTCGCGCGCGGAAGGTCGATTCGGCTGAAGCGAAAGAACCTCCGAAGCCAAAGAGCGAGCCTTCTCTTTCTCGCCCTTTTCGAGATGAATTTGCGCGATTCCCTCTTTGGCTTCCAAATATCGATTCCCCGTCAGAGAGTCCGCTTTCGAAAAATAGAAAATCGCTCGCTCCGGATCTTTCTTGATCTCGTGAAAGAACCTGCCGAGATGAAAATTAAGCCATGGGCTCTCGGGGTCCAACGCCATCGCTCGCATCAGGTTCTTTTCGGCAAGTTCGGCATTTTTTGTCGCCAAGCCAATGATCCCTTTGTTAAGCGGGCAATACACGTAACCAGGCCAATCTCGCTCGCAAAGATCCAGATGCTCGACTGCCTTTCCAAACTCCGAGCGCGCCATATAGATCAAAGCGAGATTATTTTGCGCACGGCCCGAGCTTGGATTTTTCGCGACCGTATCGGCCCATAGGCTCTCGGAGGTTTGCCAAACACCGATCCGGTTCACCGTCCCCGCCATGGCGCCTAGCACCACAAACGAGAGGAACGACACCCATTGCC
>CAZCBS010000161.1:0-7242 GCA_964496965.1 uncultured Bacteriovoracaceae bacterium | reverse complement strand
GAGCTGTGGCAACCCCCGCTCCGGTGCAACGTTCCCGCCCTGGGGCCTGATACCGGCGACGAGGGGAGGGCAACCGATTGCGTCGGCCAAGGCATGGGAGAAAGCGCAGAGTAAAGGAGCCAAGCCAAAACGACGAAAACGCCTCCCGAAAAACCGATATACGAAAGATACATCCGTCGCTCGTTCACAGGCTCAGCCAAAGGCAGAACACTCGAAGCCGGAGAGATGGTGATATAAAACCAAAGAAGACCAAAGAGGAGCGCTGGAAACTTCTTGCGATAGAAAAACGCCACGGCGATCAGCATCGCATTACCAATGAAGGCCTGAATCACTCGCGGATCTAAAAACGTCTTCGAGAATCCAAACTCGACATTGTCAGCATTGAGATCCCATGGCCAGAACCAGAGGCGCATGTACCAAAGCCATGCCCGCCATTGCGTCATCAAATACTCGATCGGAGGCACGTTACCGCGCGATCTTGCGTTCGACGCGGAAACCATATGAACCATGAACGCGATCAGGACGGTAAACGAAATCCAGAACGGCCAACTGACTTTGACCGCTTCCTTCGCTCGACGCATCCAGCTTCCGTCTGAGAGAAAAAGCTCCGTCAGTACAACGATGGCGGGAAAAGTAATCCCCTCTTCCTTCGACATGCATGACGCCGCGTAAGCCGCGATGGAACAGGCCAGAAGCATGCCTTTCCGATTCGATCTCCATTCCAAGTAGCTCACATAAGCCAAAAGATAGAACATCGCGCACTGGAGCGACGAGCTTGCCGAGATATAGGTGACAATCTCGCTCATCACAGGATGCACGGCAAAAACCACGGCGAGCACCAGCGCAATTCGCTCACCCTTCAAAAACGAGGGAGAAGCGTCATTCAAAGGGTACCATCCGGGCTCTCTCCAAAGCTTTCTCCAGATCAGAAAAAGACAAAGGCATACGACCGAATGCATGAAGATTTTCCAAATATGAAAAGGCCAAGTCGCGCCATTGCCAATCGTCCAGCAGAGAGTATCGATCGTGTTCTTCAGCGGTCGATAATTTCGATTATCCGGTAAATACGAAGAAGTCGTCAGATCAGTCCAAAGTTTGGGGACCTCGGAGAGATGATGCACCGATTCGTTCATGCGAATCGTGTGCTCATCATCGAAGTGAAACGGCACACTTAAGCTCGGCGCATAAAGGCAGGCGATCAAAGCGAATAGACCAAGCCACACAGACTTCCAGGAAAAGAGATAGGCGCTCTTGGGCAGAACATCTGACTTAGCTTTCATCCTTTTATTTTAGGTGAAGTCCCTCGACAGGCAAGAAGCCTTTTTTCAGACCCCCTGAGGGCGCTTGGCGCTGCTTGCTTTGCCCGAATCCAAAGCTTCTTTATATCCGACCCGATTTTCCTTTTTGCTCCGAATCGGGTCATCAGAACGTCAAGATCATGCCCTCGCCCAAGAAGATCTTGAACCCGCTTGAGCTCAGATGTTTTTACCTTGAGTAGCTCCGAAGCATACCGAATCTTCTTCACCTCGATCCTGAGAAGATGCCATTCCTTTGCCTGTTTAGGACGAAGTGCTTGAAGCTCCACGGACTTTGCGATCAGCTCGGAGACCGCGAGCGAAAAATCCTCGGCTTGTCGATCTCGAAGGCGATCCCGAGCGTGACTCAAAAGTCTTTCGAGCTCGCAGAGCCGACGTTTTGAAAGCGCCGTCATGATTTTGCCGCGAGCCTTTTTCATATCTAACTTTAATTTATGATCTAAGTCTCGTCTTCTCAGGCCGTATCGGACAGCATCTTTTGCCATGACATCGAGCGCTCTTCGCTCGCCCAAGGCTTTCCCCAAGTCACGAAGCATCTTCTTTAAACGCCCCAGCCTCGGCCCGCCCCTCGAATGCCGAGAGAGCCAAATCACCGCCCTGAACCGACGAGTCAGTACCCTGAGATCGTGAAGATCTTCCGGATTCGAGCTTTTCCGTACGCGACGAGCAAGGCGAGAAAACTGCTTGCTCATCCGCCAGAAGTCATTGGCAATCGACGCGGCGCCATTTTTCATGACGCCCGCGTCTTGTGCGAATCATGTGCCGAAAGTCTTGAAAACGTTCATGATCCCGTGACTCAGCTCAAAAGTCTTCAGCTCTGTATTCTCCGCGGCACTCGACGGCGCGTTTTGGATTCCGTAAAGTACCGAGTACCAGAAATAATTTCGCGCGATCGACGCCACATAGTCGCGAGTCTCGCGGAAAGGAATCAGGTCCAGAAACAAAGTGCGACGGGTAACGTTATAACGCCTCACCCATTGCTCGACCCGCTCGGGTCCAGCGTTATACGCAGCCAACGCAAGCTCGGCGTCACCGTCATAACTCATCCAGCGCGTTGAACAATACTTTGATCCGATCAGCACGTTTTTGTTTGGATCGTAAAGGGTGGGTCGATGACGCGTTCGCTCGACCAGACGAGCCGTGTGCGGCATCACTTGCATCAAGCCCAGTGCTCCAGCGGGGCTTCTTGCCTTTTCGTTGAATGCGCTTTCTTGTCGAATCAGAGACATCACAACAAGCTCGTTGACGCCTGCGGCACGAATCACATCCAAACTCACCTCGCTGTTTTTCGGATAATAAAGTCCGAGGGAAACTCGCGAGATCGTCGATGGATGATCGCGAAATGCAACCGTCAAGGTGCGAAACTTGCTGATTGGATCGCCTACTTTGCTATACAGCCAAGCGAGATACACCTGGAACTCAGGTTCGGCCGCATCCGCCTGAAGATTGATCGATGCAAGAACCTTTTTGGCCCAACCGATCTCGCCAATGCCGATCAAGGCCTCTGCCGCAAGCACGGGAGCGTTGAGCTCAGACTTGTCCTGAGATCGGAAGCGCGCGACCGTATCCGGAACCGCTAAAAAAGACTTCACGCGTTCCGGCTGATCCCGCTGAAGAAGCAAGCTATGAAGGCTGAAAGGATAGTTCGCGAACAGAGCCTCCTTCGCTTTCTCAGCCAATGCTTTTCCTTCGGAGGTGCCCGATTCCATTCCGCAATTCACGGTCCAGAACAGCGCGCGCGGCCGAAACTCGTGACCGCTTCCGGACTGAGAGAGCGAGTTCAAGTGAGGCATCGCTGTGTCACAATGTCCGGCCCAGATCTGAAGCAAGCTATAGCGATACTCCGCGCGGAACTTGACTTCAGTCTCGCCGCATTGAGCTGCGATCTCGTAGAGCTTCGTTGCTTTCTCGCGATATTTTTCTTCAGGAAAATATTCTTCGGCTTTGGTCGCGACTAAAAACGACAAAGAAGCCTGCTCGCAGCTCTTCTTTTCCAATAAAAGATCGGAAAGTTTCTCCAAGCGATCGAAGTTCTTGAGGCGTCGGATCGCGGCTCCAAGCTGACGCTCCGTCAAAGACTTAAGCTTTTCAAGATCCGCCGCGGCTAACCATTTTGTCGTTACCGCTAAATTGCCTCGCCCTCCGCGATTTGCCCCTTTGCGTCCCCGTTTGCCCGTGATTTGCTACGCGGTTTCCGAATCTCTCATCCAAAAACAAAAGGGATCGTTCGCGTCGCATTTAGCCCCGTCGATTTCGGCTCGGTGGCTAGCAGGCTTGCGGATATAGTCGGAAAACTCGCGAGCGCGCTTGCGAAGCCAGGCTTGCCTTTCTTCGGACTCCGAATCGATTCCCATCGTGCCTTCGCGGTTCAGCGTCGAAAGCCATTGCTCAGTGTGCGGCGCAGGATCGCGAGACAGCCCTTGAGCGACAGCATTGGGTGCCTTGGGCTTATTTGACGAGAACGCATACGCGAAATGCGCTGCGGTCATCAATAAAGGAAGTGTGGCGAGAAAACAGACCGAGTAATGAAGGCGATTGGAGTTTTTCATGTGATTTTATGCAAGTTCAGTTTAGGCCCGGGAGACTCCGGTCCGCTAGACAAGTTTAAGTGATGACCTCGCCCTGAGAAAAACTTTTTCTTACAAGCGGCCTATGTTCTGCCATATTCTTTTAGGAAATGCTTGGACCGGACCTGATTTCATGGATCGCGACCTTCCTTTTTGCTCTGGCAATAGCGCACACTTTTGTTGCCCATCGCATTCATGCTTACGCAAATCGCTTTCCTGAAGGCTCGATCCGCTATGAGGTCTGTCAATTTTTTGGCGAAGTCGAAGCCGTGTTCCCTTTTTGGGGAGCGATTTTGTTTCTGTCGATGGGAATCGTCAACGGTCGCGACTCGGCGGTTCTTTATTCCAACGGATTGGACTTTTCCGAGCCGATTTTCGTCTTCGTGATCATGGTATGCGCGGCAACCGTTCCGATTCATCGCTTTGCCTCACGGGGCATCGAAGTCGTTGCGAACGGATTGTCTCTCCGAGGCATCCTCCCGATTCCGTCCGAAGCCGCGATTTACTTTACAGCGCTGGCCATGGGTCCGCTCCTCGGAAGCTTGATCACTGAGCCCGCGGCAATGACCATCATCGCCTGGATTCTCCGTGATCGTTTCTTTGAACGCCAGGTCAGCCAGCACTTTAAATATCTGACGCTTGCGACTCTCTTCGTCAACGTTTCCATCGGCGGAGTCCTGACTCCGTATGCCGCCCCTCCCGTTCTGATGGTCGCCGATCAATGGGGATGGGGATTTCGGGAAATGTTCGGGCTCTTTGGATGGAAAGCCACGATCGCGGTCTTTCTCAACGCCTTGATCGCGACACTCGCGCTCATGCCAGAGCTCAGGGCCCTGCTTCCTGTCTCGCTCACCCAGACCGAAGAAGCCGACGAGAAGATCCCTAGATGGATCACCGTCATACACCTACTCGTACTCGCTGGAATTGTTTGGAACCATCATCATCCGGTCTTCTTTTTCGGGGTGTTTTTGCTTTTCTTAGCGGTGTTTAATATGACACGGCGTTTTCACGAAACGCTCAGGCTGCGCGAAAGCTTGTTGGTCGCAGCCTTCCTCGGTGGACTTGTGGTCTTGGGAAATCTGCAATCCTGGTGGCTTGCCCCTCTGATTCGTGCATTGGACAAAACTTGGCTCTTTCTGGGCACGACCGCATTGACCGCGATCACTGACAACGCGGCGTTAACCTACCTGGGCTCCCGAGTCGGGGGATTAACGCCTGAAACACGATACGCTCTGATGGCTGGAGCCGTTGCCGGCGGTGGACTAACGGTCATCGCCAACGCCCCCAATCCGGCTGGCTACTCCATTCTTCAAAAAAGCTTCGGGACCACTGGCATAGAGCCCGGACGCCTTCTGATTTATGCCCTGGCTCCGACTGCAATCGCCATGGCCTGCTTTTGGGTGCTCTTCTATTAAATAGAATTAGTTTAATAGCAAATGCACGATTAACACTCTTTTAATATCAGATACTTATATCATCATTCTCGGCTCCACCTGACCCCTAGCTTTCGCTATGATCATAAATAGGAATCGCGCATTTGCAGAACGTTTGCGGAGTATGTCATGCGCCTCTCGATCTCGACCCAAATCTTGCCTTTCCTTTTCATGCCTCTCGCCCTGGCCTGCGGCCCCCAAGGCGATGAGTCCAGCTCGGTCCACGAATCAATCGTCGACCTGGGAACCTTCACTTCATATGTGAGCGAATTTCAGCAAAAGAGCGTCCAATACGGCGCTCCTGTCGAAATCACGGACCTCATCATCAAATTCGGCCCCATGACCAATCCGTTGGAACGCGGATATTGCGAAATGGGCGGAAACAAAACCCCTACGATCGTGATCGATCAAAGTTATTGGGATCAAGCCAACGAAGGCGCCCGCAAGTCACTTCTGCTTCACGAGCTGGGTCACTGTGTTTTGGATCGCGCACATGTCAGCACGCTGACCAATACCGGCGTACCCAATAGCGTGATGAATCCTTACACGATTCCCAGCAATGTTTTCGACTTTAACGAAGACCACTATTGGCAAGAGCTCTTCTCTGTTCGAAATACGATTTAAGTGCCGCTAGTATAAGCCTTGAACTGATTGATCTCTTTTACCAAAGCAGCCTCGACCGCGGTACGCACGCCCCGCTTATCGCTTGAAATGCGCATGCTGCGCTCGCTTTTTCCAGGCTCAGGAAGCGTCATGTTTTTGTACAAAGACCTGATCGTCGAGTTCATTTGTACCTCCACTCCCACGCTCTTCAGGAAGCGGATCTCCTCGTTGGCGCTTGAGATGAACTCAAGACCTTGCGTAATCGCCTCGATGTTTTCGAACTTCGCGGTCGACCCATAATAGGCCATCCAAGCTTGAATAGGCAGAGCTCTCGACTGGATATCGGAAATTCGCGAAAGCAGCATCACAGGAAGAAAGTTCACGCGGGCTTGAAGCAAGGCGATCGCCTGTCTTTGATAGATCAAGACTTGCTGTTCAAACGGTTTGAGCTCCGCATGGCTGATCTCGCCCGATTCCACCTGTTGCGCCTTTTTCAAACCGTCGTGAATCAGGGATAAGATGGAAACCTCGGGCTCGTTTCTTTGGCGCGCCAAAATCTGCGCGTTGGGATTGACGCCATCAATGGTGCTCGCGATCGCCATAAAATTTTGACTCCGAGGCTTCGACGACGTGGGATCGAGCGCTTCGCTTGGATCGGGCAGGAATCTCGCCAAATCCAGAAAGAACTCCTCCATTCCATCACGAAAAAGCTGCTCGCGGTATTCGGGAGAATCATTCAAATTGCTCTTCCAAAGTTGAAACTCAAAAGCCATGCAGTACTTGCCGGCGGTCACGGCCTTGGACTCTAAAGAAGGCGTCCGTTCTAAAGTCTCAAGCATTTGATTGCGCATATCGACGGCCTCTTTTTGGCGCAGATCCGCGTAGGTATTCAAAATGCCTGTCCGGGTGTTCTTCAGCTGTTCGGAAGTTTCAGCCTTGAGATCAGACAAATCCTTGTGCATGTCAGCGGTAACTTTGTCTAAATTCTTGCTGACGACTGCGATTCCATCGGTCGTCTTTTTCAAATCCGCCGCAGTGTTCTTGACGTCATGCGTGTCTTCTTTCATATCGTCGAACACACAGCCCGAGGTCATCAAAAGAGGAACTACAATAGACGAGAGGCGAAGCAAGCTGAGGATTCTGTTGGCGGACTTCATGAAAAAACTCCTTTGATCGAGGGAGCTTTTTACATAAACATACTAAAACTGTCAACAAGTCCAGCCGCAGACTTAACTCACTGAAATTACTTAGAAACCTGCATACTCGCGATAGAGCCCAAAGACTTCCCGCATATCAGCTGAAATCTGGCCCAGGGTGGCCCTC
>CAZCBS010000160.1:0-9563 GCA_964496965.1 uncultured Bacteriovoracaceae bacterium | reverse complement strand
ACTCCATCCAGTATCTCCACCTTCGGGAACTCCGCCCTCTTCCTCTGGACCATTTCCTCAGCCAAACAAATCCGAATGGGTTCGAACCGGAGCCATCATCGACTCAAATATGCTTGCGAGTCGAAAACTTAAAATTCCCTATTCTTCATGGATTTCAGGCGTAGACCAACCCGTTTCGACTTTTCCTCCAGTCGACCCATCGTCTGTGTTTGTGACATCAGGACGGGCTCCGACTCTTCCTTATTCAATCACCATCAATGATAATTTGGCTTATCTTGATATGGACGACTTTCTCATGGCGATCGCTCAAGGAAAGCCCATTGATAAGATCTACGATACACCCGGATCGACGTCTTACTCCGAACGCTGGAAAGCAGCCGTTCAAATGATACGTTCGAACTTCACTCAACCAGATTCTATCCAGGTTCATCGAGCGCTGACAGGAAGCGTCTCGTCTGATTTTCGCGATGGTCCCGCAAGCTCCGACGGCGACATCATCTGGCAAGGAAAGAAATACTTTCAAGTGAGCGATCAGCAGGCCCAAGCCTTAAGAAAAAATCCATTTATCACTCCTGAATTTCAAACCATCGCCGATCCAGATCACTCAGGCAAATCGATTCAGGTGGCTCGCTACGATTACCCGACATCACGGGATTTTGAGAGGTTTTCGGATTATTTGAGTGACTCCACAAAGCAAACCCTGAGCGCTGCAAAGGTCGCTGGAAAGCTAAGTAATCCCTCAGACCCCGAGGCCCGTGCTCTGACAAAGCAGATGCTTACGGAATTAGCTAATGTGGGCTCCAATCTCACTACCGGTTTGACCGCAGCCGACATCAAACTCTTCATCGTATCTGTTCATCCATTTAACGAGATGAACACTGAGACTGCTTCTGCCATCTCATCTGGCTATACTACGAAAACGTTCTACAGAGGCAACCGAACGGTTCCTGGAAAGCCTGATGAGCAGCTCCTTATGACCCGAGAATCCTTTCACGCTTTGACGAGCGAGGGCGTAACTGATACGGACGTCATTCAAAGAGCCTTCGCACGCGCCGAAGTTGAAAATCCGAGCTTTCCAAAATATTTTGATGCGCCCGAGATTTGGCAAGTCGGGAGAAATATTTCGGATATCGGACCCGATCCCGCGGAGTTCGTGCGACAATCTAAAGCGATCTACACGTCAAAAGCAATCAGCCCATGCATCATTAAAAATCTAGATGCCAAGTTAAAATAGAGTGACCCTCAAATAGAAGAGTTATTGCAAGACATACTTGTAGCAAGTCACCTGGGAAAAAGTCTGATTGTTAGGTCCGCCTCCGAGCGCTTGGAATGTCTTAACTAAAAATATCGTTTCAATGAGGTTGCCTACGAACTTTCCGGCAGAGGTACAGTCACGAAACCTGAATGGCATCTCGGTATATTTGTAGAGTGAACCCGTGTAATAGCGATGTTTTTCTGAATCGTAGGTCGTAACGATATTCAGGTTCGAGGTATCGGTTTCCGTGAGGTTGTAATTTTCAAGACCTTCGTATCCGTTTGCCGCGCAGACTCGTTCGGCTCGTTCCTGAACTTGCTGAGCAACGCATTGCTCGGAGTCGGAGTCTTCGAGAGAGCGCAGACGTGCCAAATACATGCGACCTTCAAATTGAGGATAGTTCAACGTAAAGCTTTGTTTTACTCTCTGCTTGGGCTGGGGCATTTCTCTTTTGTTTACGGAGAGTCTCAGCACTGTCTCGGGTACGAGATAATCCGTGAGCTGATTAGAAATCACATAGTCCGACGACGCCCCGATGTTTCGCTCTAATCCCGCAAGCCCAGCATATTCGTGATGAATCAGTCGGTATTGCTCGGCTTCCGAAGTGCCTGCAAATCGCTCGATATTGCAAAGGACGTGAAGCGAGCGATCTTTTTTGGATTGAAATCCCCGACATGTTTTCGGTTGGCCGTTCACAATGACTTGTAATTCTGGATTGCGCGTCCTGGACTCTTGGGCTGTGGACACAAAGCTTACGATAACGGCATGTGGAGCAAGTACTTTTTCCATTTCAAAAAGATAGGTTTCGTACTTGATCTCAGGAGGTAGCGAAAGGCCCCGGGCTCCTCCTTCTCCGATCCATTTCATGATATCGGCGCGAATTTCATCTACTCGACGCTCAGAGGCGTCTCCTCCGCCTCCCACGCCAGTCGATCCGCCACCTTCTTGGCGAGCAATCGCGTTGTGCTGTATAGCGACTAAAGTTGCGGCTACTATCATCCAATTTTTCCACTTCGAGTTCGATTTCATATTCTTCTCCTTCGAGGATTGAGTGTGCTAATTTTCAACCTTTTGAGTTAACGGAAACATTTGTATATTCATCTGATATATTTCGTCGCAATCGCCTTGACCTAGAAAGGTCGCGAGTTCTTGCTGAAACTTTTGAATTCGAGCTTTGGCCTCTGGCCATGCGCTTTTTGGGATGGCCATAGTCATGGCTGAAATTTGGCGCGCCTCAAATGAAGCGTCATCCACGAGCTCGAGTTGATCCATGGCTTTTCCGATCATTTGCTGATGAAAACTTCGGATCGCGGGCTCTGAGCGCTGAGTAGGGAAGTAGATTCGATGAGTAGATTTGACGAGCTTGCCCTTGATTCGCAAAAGAAGACCCAAAGTCAAAAGTCTTGAAACTGCGTCCGTGGCCTCGATCGGGCTGATGCCGAGTCTGCGAGCGATCCAATGAGAGTCTTCTTTGAAGTCGTGGGTAGTCGTAAGATCCAGGATCGCCACGTGATACCACTGGCTCAACGCTTTAAAACGCTCAATTTCATAATTTTTATAGATTGGCTCGAAGAGTGTGCCACGAGGAGAATTGCGCCGAGATTTTCGAAGATGCTTGAGTGCTTTTGAATTTTCCGGCAACGCGAGCAGCGTCGATTCGAGGAATCGGTCCGCGTCCTCCTTGGAAAAGCCCAGAAGGACGCTGATCTGCGCGGCCTGTTTGACGGTGAGGGGGCGTTTTCCGCTCATCACCATGCTTAATAGGGACTGACTGATGCCGAGATCTCGCGCAAAGGCGCGTGTTGAATAAGCCTGATTGCGACCCTTGCGATCCAAGAATATGCCGCGGAGGATTTCAGCCGGGTTCTGAAACTCTTGAGACTCTTTCTCTGAAGCCTTCGTGAGGGTGCTCTTTTTGTGTTTGGTCTTCACGGTCATTTCGAGGGCGTGAGTACCAGAGAATGACGCAATAGGCTATTTATTCTTAATCAAACTGATTACAAATGTGATCACAGAAAATGCGAGGCCTCCTTTCTCTGAGTTTTTTTCGAAATATTTCAGCCTTTTCTTTTTTTATCGAGAATGCCGAGCAGAAATATAAGCGTTCTCGGTGCCAACAGTCCGGCACCACTTTGGTGCCAAATGCGTTGCAACGCATTTGTTCGTCCAGTATACATGGTCGCGATGAGTTCAAGTTATGGTCCACAACAATCGGGTCTGGAAAGACGAGATTTTCGACTCTACCTGCAACAGGAGCTGATCCGTCGTTGCGAAAAGAATCCCGGTTATTCCCTTCGTTCTTTTGCTAGGTCACTCGGGTTTCATCATACAACGCTATCAAGACTCTTGTCCGGAAAACGTTCGCTCAATTCCAAGTCCATTCAAAGTCTCTGTCAGGCGCTTAAGCTTTCTACAGCCGAGACTAGTCTATTTTTGGAAAGTGAGACCGATCCAACAAAGCAGGCAGGTAACGCTCAGTTTCGCGACCTCACCATGGATACGTTTATCAGCGTATCCGAATGGTACCATGACGCCATTTTGGAACTTACGCATGTAAAAGGCTTCAAGGGCGATCCAAAGTGGATTGCCAAGGCGCTTGGCATTACTCCCGCCGAAGTCAAAGCTGCAGCGGATCGACTTCAACGCCTTGAGCTTCTCGCGATCACTCCACGCAAGCAGTGGGTCGATCTTTCGCGCGATAACACGACAAACATTACCAATGACTTCACGTCGGCGGCGTTGCGGAAACTTCAAAAGAAAATTCTCGAACTTTCATTAGACGCGCTTGAAGAACTCCCACGTACCCATCGTGACCATACTTCAACGACGCTCGCGATCGATTCAGCGGATCTCCCTGAAATAAAGGAACGAATCAAGAAATTCCGCTTTGATTTGACGGCGTTCGTTCAAAGAAAAAATGTAGAAGCAAACTCAGTCTACCAGTTAGCGGTATCCATATTTCCATTGACCCAAGTTCAAATCGAAAGGTGATCTATGTTCAAGTTAACCTTAAAAAGAAGTGTGCTGATCGTGTTCATGGCTTCATTCAGCCTGACAGCCCATGCTGGAAAGGATCGCGGAGGTGGCAATGCGAGAGTTTGCTTCTCATCGGTTCAAGCTGCGCAGGCTGCCAAGCGGAATCCATTGAATCGTGATGCCTACTGGGACGCCATTGAGTCGGTCGAACTGATCGATCTCTACGAAGCCCGTCGACCACGAGGAGAAAACGGAATCGTTCCTTCGATAGTCGAGAGTAATCCGGGCGAAAACGGCAGAGCTTTTGCTGAGCGGATCGCACGGCGATTTGATCACCGACTAGCGCTTTTCGCGAATCTTATCCGAGAGGGAATGGAAACATTCTCTCAGAATCAAATCGTCTGGAGCGAGGAACCGCTTGGGAGAACGAATGATATTTCGCCCGCAATTCCGATCGAGAGCAAAATGTGCACTACTCTTGCTCTTGCGATTCAAAAGGATGTCAATGGATCGGATAAGATTTACCTCGATCGGCGTCTTTTTCAGCATCCAAAGCATTCGCTTTTGAGTCGAAATGTCACGTTTCTCCACGAATATATTTATCAGTATGCGCGCGATAAGAGGGGGCAGGAAAATAGCAGCGCTTCACGCGAGGCGGTGGGGCTTGCGATTTCCACGCTCCCTAAGGGGACTGATGTCAATCAAGCGGACTCGATGGGTCTCAGCATCGCCAAGATTTTGGAGTCTCTCCACGTATCCGACTTGATTGATTTCTACGAATTTGGGTCATTTCATCATAACTTTCCACTTTACGTAGAAATTTGGTGGGACGTGCTGCAACCTGACTCGGAATTGAAAGAGTTTCAGCGCGCTCTCGCTACGCTTCCGGCGGCGATCAGGTTTCGTGACATGATTTCCGATTTGGTTATCGATCGAGGTCATTATTTGCCAAGCGGTGTCAGCAGGGCCTTTGACCCGGAATACGGAAGCTGTACACGCGGTAGTAACACGCAATCCTCGAACTCCGTTCTTTCGAGCTGTCTGGTAGTCACTAGCAATGCTTCCGAGTTCGTCAAGGATCCAGTGCTAATCAAGGAACTTCAGGTCATCGATGCGAACCTTAAAGCCTACTTAAGCACCGAAGCCAAACAAGTCATGCAGTCCAGTGTATTGCCCGAGATTTTGCAAAAGAGCGCGGAGCGTTTGACGAAGAGTTTCTCAGTCGAAGCGGCGGAGAAATATAAAAGTATCCTCGCATCGTGGCTGATGGATTCGATTTGGATTCCAGAAAACGATTTCACTTCAGAGACTGACCAGTCATGGAAGTTTATGGAGTCAGAAGCGTCCGCTCTCCAAAGTTTGATTGCCGAAGATCTAAAAATGCCGGCGGAGTCGGAAAAATAACGAAAGAGAGATGAGTATTTCACTGCTTCATCGGGAATCTTGATCTCCACTTCAAAATGTACGGCAAACTATCTCGTCGATTCGAAGGTGCAAACGCTTGCACTTTCAGTAAAGACGAGCGACGGAAATACCGCTCAAACCGTTATCGGTCCGTTGTTGAAAATTGAAAGTTCATCCTCGGACGTCAGCTTTGTTAATTCGGATATTGGGAAGAATTACGAAAATCTAAAAGCGCAGGTGATTTATTTGACGAACTCGGAAGAAGTTTCCAATGTCACGATCTACAGCGGTACCTCAATGGAACCGATCGGGTATTGCGAAAGCGAATCTGCCTATGACGAAAAGGCCGATCATGCGATCAAAGTCAGCTTGCAGCGGAGCTGTGCGCGAAATTAGCAGCGCGTCCCTGAACGTCTTAGTGGCTACTTGTTGGCGGGTCGAACTAGGTCGAGATCAAGTTGCCATGTTTGACCGACACCGCGATTGCGGATAGCTGATTTGATTTTTAAAACAGTGGCGGCAGTCGCGGCAGAGCCTTTTATAGTTTTTCCTATAACTTTAGAATGGTTGCTTTTAGGCCCAAGAAAAGTCGTTCCAAGTATTTGCGCCATAAAATCTACAAGTCCGCCAAACACAGCGGACGGGTCCCTTTTCGCTCGACTAAGGAACATGTCCCCTTTTGTAGTACTGACAAAACCAAATCGTCGAAGCTGATCCGCTAAGTGTTGATTGATGACATAACTTCCTACAAATGTAATTTTCTGAAGACGTGGATCGGCCTTGATTTGTCGATCTACTCCTGCTGAAATCGCGGCTAGCAGTCGTGGAAATCCCATATTTAAAGAATCGTTTCTTTTGCCATATTCAATTTGGGATTTAGACTCCGTTTGATTAAGGTTTATGCTGTTGATTTTGACTTCAAGACGGCTCTCTTCCCTCGTTACGGTGAGGTGAGTATTGAGCTCTCTCGCGTTAATGGAGAAACTAATATCTCCCGCCTTATGGGTTGCTAAGGCGATGTTGTTCTCGATCATTTTATAGGGAACTGGTTGTGTTTTAAGGATACGTTCTATGGCCTTACTTTTAGTGAATCGATACAGTTCTGGAGATTGTGTAGCGAGATCTTCGAAGTCCAGTAGAGAAAAGCTCGAAGATCCCTCACCAATGAGTCTCGAAGACACTTCTCGTCTGACGCATGTGCCAGTTGGCAGAGTCTCTCCATGGGCAGGAGCCATCGTAAAAGATAGCACGATGGTTATCTGTATAAAGACAGCGGATTTAATCAGCCGAGATATAAATCCCATGTCTTCGCTTCGGTATTTTTTAGTTTATGCTTGAGTGTGTCGATTGTGACACGGCAGAAAAGTCTAGCTTTTTAAGCTCTCGGCTTTGAGTTCTGGCGCCCCTCCCAAAGGGAGAGGCGCCATTTACTGGTGATTGAATCCACCCAAATTTATTTCATGTCTTTCCAGGTCTTTGGATCAGAGACAGCCAAATTTGCAGGATTTACCGCGATAATCCAGTGTCCACGAGTCTGGAAATCTCCGCCATCAAAGATGTATCCGACGCGATAGAGGGTGCCCTTGCGATTGACTTCGATGCCAGTTATGGAAACCTCGGCTGCGCTTTTTTCAACCGCTTGTTCGACTTGTTTCGCGCAAGGAAGGGCAGCGTGAGCTCCGGTTGCCGAAGCCATCAGTGATAATACGATTAGGGTCTTTTTCATGGTTTCTCCTTTTATGCTTTAAACGTTGTGCGGGGGCTTATAATGCATCGAATCAGCTGGCAATGGATAAAACCTTCTGGTATCGAAATAGTTTTGCGCGCAACACTTCACGGCTCCCGGAAATTCGAACTCTGGACGTCCGAAAATAAAACCGTCAAACTAACTGAAGATGGCCTCGAAATCCGGACCTGCAAATGATTTCCCCGCCTTGATTCGCCACGAGTTCTCGAACCGTAAGCGCAAAAATCCGAAGTATTCGTTACGCGCGCTCGCGAAATCGTTGGGCATCAATCCTTCCACGCTTTCTCGGATTTTGAATCACCGGCAAGGCCTCTCAGAACATCTGATTCACCGTGTTGGCTGCAAGCTGCATCTGACTGACGACGAGATCTCGAGATATCAAAAATTACACAAGCGCACAAAATCGTCATCTCAAAGGCCGGTGTATCTCGATACTGAAACCTTCTTAAAAATCATCGACCTCCAATACTACGCGATTATGAATTTGCTCGCTGTGGATGGATTCACGCCCGATTTTAAATGGATGGCCAAAAAATTGAGAACATCCGAAGTCACCGTAAAAAAAGCCTGGGCAACTCTGGAGCAAATCGGGTTGATCAAAAAAGATGCCGACGGGAAGTGGTTCCGATTATACGCTGACACGACGAACATTCCGGAGAAGAAAGTTCAACTTCACGCGTATCGCGACTTACAGATTCAAATCCTGCAGCGAGCGATCCAGTCTTTGCACCTGGATGCTGGAGACCGACGAGATAACTCCGCTCTGACAATCGCAGTTGATTCGAGCCTATTGCCCGAAGCGATGCGAAGAATTACGCGGTTCCGGCGATCGTTAAGCGCGTTTCTCCAATCTGGAAAACGGAAGGACCAAGTGTACAGTTTGGCGATCGCTCTTTTTCCTCTGACCGAATTGAACTCAGAAGCAGAAGGAAGTTAGTTCCCGCAAACTAAAGATTCTTGGAAGTAAACTCGGTGGGGTGGCCAGAACAAGGCGTCGCGTGGAGTTTCAACTGAAACGACGACTTCTGCGCGATTGGGAGTGACCCGATTCGCCGAGAGGTACGTTACGTTTTTGCCTTGCATGTTCTCATGTCCTGAGGCCTTGCCATCGTTTAACGGAGACCAGCTCACTTTGAGTTGGTTTTTAAGGTCGAGAAAAGCCAAGATGTTTAAGTTTGGATATGGGCGAGAGTCATTTTCATAGACGACGGCACAGGCCGATGGTCCACATGGATAAGCGGCGAGAACTCTCGTCATGCGGACATTCGGGTTTTGCTTCAAGCTGTCCAACAAAATGTCCGTGCAGTTTGCGGCGGTCGCTGTTTGAGCCGCGATAAAAGAGATGAGAAATAACGCTGTTTTCATATAAATTCCCTGATTTGATAAATAATAAAAATGATCATGTGCCATTGAGTGAAGACGGCTTCAAGCGCGGGCATTGACAGATTTTAGGGATTTCTGAAAAAGTGGGATTTAATGCAGCAGACATCAGTCCTTAAACAAAGAGAAAATCAGCTCAGCGACTGTGCCAGTCCAAAGATTTCCCTCTCCGCTCCCCGCCCAAAGAGATAAGAACGCGCTCGAGCCCTGTTTTGCCGAAGCCGATCTGAGATCTCGCGTAAATTTGTTTTGAGCGGGAAAGGGCAGGATCGCTTCAGGCGTTTTTTCCATTTCGAGCATGAAGCGATTGATGACTCCGCGTGCAAGGCGACCTGAAAATGCTCGTGTTGTCTTTGTTTCCCGCTGCGAAGTAGCTAGAAGACTTTTCTTGTAGGGGCTTGAAGTTCCGGCTTCTTTACAAGCGAGGAATGCCGTTCCCATTTGCACGGCTTGTGCTCCCATTGCGAGAGCTTGTTTGATATTTTGAGAGTTCATGATTCCGCCTGCGGCAATCAGCGGAAGTTTGATTTTGGGTCTGCACATTTCCAACAGCTTCAGTGCTGGTACTTCCGGATCTTCAGCGTTGGAATCAAAAATTCCTCTATGTCCGCCGGCCTCGAATCCTTGCAGCGTGATGGCGTCCACTTCCGCGTCTTGAAGGGCTTGGGCTTCTTCCAGCGTTGTTGCGGTGCCAATCAGGTAGATGGCTTCTTTCTTGGCTTCAGTAATATATTTTTGGTCTAGAATGCCTAATACGAAACTCAAAATTTCCGGCCTAGCTTTGAGGACGGCTTCGAATTG
>CAZCBS010000159.1:0-9625 GCA_964496965.1 uncultured Bacteriovoracaceae bacterium | reverse complement strand
TCCTAGGACAACACAAGACCGCGCATCTTGACGATCTTCGCAGTAGTAAAAGGTCGAGGTGTGGTCCGCATAGTTCACGACGGTGATGACGGATCGAGAACGCAGATTCGTCGAAGTGATTTGCCCGATGCTGTCGATCGACTTGATCGAAGAGATGGACGCGTTGACCGGACTTGAGCTCAAAAGACGGTTAGAGATGTGGTAATCATCGTTTTGCTCGACTTTCATGAGGACAAGGACTTCATGAAACGCGAGCGCGTTTTTGCGAAACTCTCCGTCGTCCATCATCTCAAAAGCCGTCCAAACACGCGGATCGATTTGAGTCAGCTTCAATTCAGGAAAGCTGATCGCAGCCTTAGGGGCGCCATTCACGAAAAGCTTCGACCTCACCTCAACCCGATAACTTCCATCCGAAGTCATTGCCTGAAAGCGTGAGAGGTTGATCTCCGGAAACTCGACCGCGCCACGTGCCGCAATCACCTGGGGCAGGTTCCGAACCTTATTCATGAAGTCTTGAGAGACTCCGTCTCCACCGCCACCACTCGAGCTTCCACCGAGAGCATAAGTGGAACAGAGACTGGATAAAGTCATGAGCCCGATCGTGAGTGCTAAAAGTGATCCTGATTGAGCTGTTTTCATGGGTACTTCCTTTTTTTGGGCCACACGGACGTAGACCTATAATAATAGACTATTATAGTCAATTAACTTATCACCAACGTGAAACCTCCTGAGTGTGTGGCCCAGTTGATAGGTTCCACGCTGGCTGGCTCAGGAAATATGACGCGAAGAGTCTTTTTGGTGGATTATTATACTAAAACAACTACAATGAATTGGACTCATAAGTAAAATTACGTAGATAACTACTTGTTTTATGGAAACTAAATCAGTATTCGAATTTGATCACTATAAGACCTATCTCTCCTATCGAGTGGGAGGACCTCGCCAAAGGCGCGGTCTAAAATCACTGATCGCTCAAACGCTCAAGTGCCAGCCCACATACGTTTCGCATGTTCTCAACGGGAATGCGGATTTCAGTCCAGAGCAAGCGGAAGTTCTCAATCGTTTCTTCGGACACTCTCGAGAAGAGAGCGCCTTCTTCTTGCTTCTCGTTCAGAAAGAGAGAGCCGGAACGCGATCTTTGAAGGAGTTTCTCCGCTCTCAGCTCGACGAGATGCTCTCCAGTCGAATGGTGATCTCCCGCCGGATCGGCCAAAAGGCAAGTCTCACTCGAGAGCAGCAGTCCACCTACTATAGCTCGTGGCATTTCGCGGCGATTCACGTGGCGTTAACGATCCCCAAACTGGGGACTCGAGATGCGATCGCGGACTTTTTTCGAATTCCACTCACGAAAGTCGACGAAGTCCTGAAATTTTTATTAGAAGCGGAGCTCGCGCACACCAATGGACGAGACTACAAGGCGAGCGAATTTCGAATTCATCTCGGCAACGACTCTCACAACATCACCAAACACCATTCACATTGGCGACAACAAGCGATCGAATCCTTGGACCGCGAAAAAACAAGCGACCTGCACTACTCGACGATTGTTAGCTTATCGCAGGACGATGTTCTTCGGATAAAAAATCGAATTCTCGAGGAGATCAAAGCAAATCAAGAAATCGTCAAGAACTCGCCCGAAGAGGAGCTATTCGCATACACCGTCGATTTTTTCTCCATGAATCGGTGAAATCAACATTCAGGCAAAGACTATCGCCGACAGATCTCTTCGATCCGAGATTTAATCTGTTGGCACACGCGTCCGATCTCCGGAGAAACTTTTTCACAGTGAGTATATGAAGTCGAGCACTGGGCGTACTCTGGCAGAATCAAGTCCGGCTGACTCTCCGCAAGGATTGCGGAGCCGACTTTAAGCACTTCATCTGAAGTCATTCGATGAGCGGCGAATTCGCTTATCGCGATATCAAACGCCGTAATAAACGGAGTCGCACTCGAGGGAACGGGCTTTTCCACGACCTGACGCAGATAAATCGCCAAAATTTGCTCAGGAAACCTGGAATGAAGCTTCTCGGATAAAACAAGGCTTGGATCGGAGTTATCGAAAATAACGATGAATTTGCGCTGAGGCTTATCGCTGATGATCTTTTCGATTCGAGACATTTTAAAGTCTTCGATTGACCACTCAGAAATCCAGTTTCTAAGATACCGCTGGTTTTCAGGAAAACCGGACTTCGCTAAAAACCCACCGATGCGTCCGTCAAACCATGAGGAAATTGCGCTGACGATGCTGAACTTTTCGGATGCGCTCTCTTCTCTCGAAAGCTCTCGATAGAGCTCAGGCATGGCCGTGAAGGTCTTATCCTTCTCCAATATTTTAAGTGCTGACTTTACGAGGCCAGTATTTTCAGCCTGCCGTAAAACATCATCAAATCCGCTGATGATGTATGGATGCTCCTCCGCGCTCGCAAGGGTTGATGAGAGCAAAGCGATCGTAAATAATACCGAAATCTTAAATACGTTGAGCATATGCAGCAAAATACCATCGCTGCGTGGGGGTGTATAGAAATCAATATTCAAAAGGGCAGAGAGATATTTGTCACCAAACCCAGCAGCCTCTCATCGTTGAGAGGCTCCGGTTGCGCTGCACCCAAAGCACCTACCTCACGATTGTCACATGTAGCGAGAGACTAATTCGGCCAGAAAAACCAGAAACTTGGCTAAGACAATAAGATACCAAGTTTTCTGTTTAAGTTTTTCCAGCCTGATCCGATCAGAGTAATAATTACGGTGGTTACCGCTTTTATTTCTCATAGGATCACCTCCTTTCTTCTCAGGAAAGGAGGTAGTTCCTTCTACGCTGCCGGGTTTGGCTGGTGGCCCACAACAGCAATTTCCATACTCGCAAATAGGCGATTTTAAGCCGGATTGAGGCGACCTCGCCGTCGATTCCAGGACTTATTGTCCGACTTTAGGACTATCAGTTCAGGCAAATCCCTCACTCCGTTCCCTCAGTGTGCTTAGGAAACCTCGCCATACGAAAGCCGATGCTGTACTCGCGATCATCCGGCGCGAGGAAAAATCGATAAGAAGATCGCAAGTTCTGCGGGACACCGTTCCAAGCCCCCCCGCGAAGCACGCGCTTCGAACCTATATCCCCCAGGGGATCGATTCCACCTGGCGGAGGATCGAAGCCATTGCTCCTGTCCTGAACCCATTCCCACACATCTCCGTGCATGTCATGTAGCCCCATCGGATTAGGCTTGAGACTTGCGACATCATGGACATGACCTCCTGAGCTTTCTCTATGCCATCCATACTCAAAAAGGTCGGCCGCATCGTCTCCAAAAGAATAGGCCGTGCTTGTTCCGGCTCTTGCAGCGGCTTCCCACTCGGCTTCAGTCAGTAAGCGATAGTTGTAGTTCGGATCAAGCCGGTTCAGTTTTTTTATGAACTCCTGAGCATCATTCCATGACACGTTTTCAATCGGACGATCGGGACGAATCGCGATTCCATTCAGAACTTCTCCGCCGTGGCTGAAATTCGCAGGATTTTCGCCCATCATCGTCAGCCACTGAAGCTGAGTCACGGGAGTCAATTGCATTTCAAAAGGCTTTGTCAAAATCACTTCACGAATTGGCTCATCACTCGATCGTCCTGCCTCGGAGACAGGACTTCCGAGCATCACTTTCTTTCCGCCCGATGGAATATCAAAAGCTTGAAACTGAAAACTCTCCGCACGGGCCTTCCTTAAAAGCGCAAGTGCAGCTGCATCTTTTTCCGCTATTTTTTCAAAAAGAGGAAGCAGGGAATTTCTCTCAAGATCAGATCTCAGCCATGCTTGGGCGGCCAGTCGATCGATGGGCTGATCCCCCCGGTGGGCGTTGATGAGCTTTCGATACATCGCAATCCGATTCGATGGCCGTGTTTTTTCAGCGTACGCAAGCGCACGAAGACCGAACTTCCTGATCTCCGAGTGAGATGAAGTCAAACTGTTTTCAATCGCTTGCTCGCCGATATCGAGCTTGATTCCCGTCAGAAGAGACGGAACGAATTCGTGGTTAATCCACTCCTCGATTTTAGTGCCGCGCGATAAACGAATCAACTCTCCAACTGTCGCCGCGGGGTCGACGCGATAAAGCCCAGTTTTAAAGGACTCGACAAAACTGTCGACTTTTTTTGAGCTGATGCCGGCTGGCACTCCTTCAAACTTGAGCCACTCGCTAAAAACCAGCTCGCGATGAGGAGCTTTCGTCTTCATCTGCTCGATCACAAAATCACGAGTTTTTTTCTGCTCTGTTGGATCGACAAGCGCCGAGGTCATCGAATGCTCGAGCTTTCTCTTGAGCTTCCAGATCAAGACCTTGTCATCCTCCGATATCTCTTTTCCTTCCGCTAGGAACTCAAAATATTGCGAGGGGGAGAGCTCAAGACTCTCAGGAATTACCCGAATAGCGTTTTTATTGTGCCAGATCACAGAAGCGCCTTCTCGCACAGATTCCTTGGCTAAAGAGAAATCCTTCCCTTCAACCGCGTTGGGATCGGCTTTGAATCGGATCGTAATTCCAGAGCCACTCGCTCCCTTTCTGCCAATCGCAGTATAAAACCCATTTTCATATTCCGCGAGCTCACCTTTCACGCCGTTGCGTGAGATAAAGATATTGGGCTCTCCAGCATGAGAGAGCGTGATGCTTTCGTAAGCGACAAAACTCTTCGTTTCATGCGCAACCGTATCGATACCCAGATCTTTCGCAGTTCTTCCTAGGCCTGCTCCCACAGGACTCGACTTGAGAGGCTCCTTGCTCATCCACCAGGAAAGAGAGTTTGCATCATCTGCGTTGTTTTTTATGGCGATCAGCTTTTGTTTAAGACCGAGCTTTTCAAGAGTTTCGGATGCGTACTTGACATTTTCCGCATGCTGATAGAGCTTCTTCCCATTCTTCTCAAGCCACCGTTGCGCGTCGGGGTTTTGTAAGTCTCGCGCCGCACTAAATTGATCGATCTCGCGCTTCATAACAGCTAGATCTTCAGGCCTGATTTTAAGATCGTATTGAAATGCTTTGGTCAACGCGCGAACCACGGAAAAAATCGGTGGATTCTTTCCTTCTTTAGCTCGTTGGGTTTGGTCATGAGTTGGAGAGGAGTAGTAAGTCAGCTTGTCCTCATGAACGTCTTTTAAAAACTGAGAATTTTGAGAATTCTTCCAGTCTCGGATATCACGCACGACCGACTCACCTTTTGGGGGATTCGTCAGCTCCACCATGCCGGTCGAATTCGAATCGGTGTGCTGATTCATGAATCCAAAATCATCGAGAATCGCGCCTTTGTCATAAGAAGCTTCTCGTAGACTTCTGACTTCCCAGGGAGTCGCTTTGGATCCGACGAAATACGGGAGCATGGTTTTGAGCACCTGCTGAAACTCTTGTGCGTGTTGGGCACTGCCATCGACGACGATATCGAGATCCTGCGTGGAGCGGTAAATATTAGTGTAATCGTAATCAAAACGAGCTTTTTGGAACCGAAGATCTCCCGCTTCTCTCAAAAGATACCATTGCACATAATGCGAATAGCCCGCAGCCGTTCCGCCAAAAAGCCAAACTCTGAGACCCCGTTTCTCCGCTTCTTTCCTGATAAACTCAAACTCAGGAACCCGTGCGCGCCGCGTGGCGATCTCAGCACTCAATCGCGAAAGCGTGAGTCCACGCGCCAAACTCTGGGACAGATTGCCAAGAATGCAGTCCGCGCCACTGGAAGCAGCGACAGCGAGAGGTTGCGCTCCCAGCACAGCGATAAGCAACACGTCCGCAATAAGCATGCGCAAGTGCTCTATTTTTCTAGGAGTGCCCCTCATAGAAAACACTTCGGTCAAACACTGAAGATGCTTCAATCTTTTCCGAACTTTTACTCGCGCGGATCACCGGTCGTCACAATATTGACGAAAAACTCACTCCGCCGCCTTAAGCTCCGTCCAAATCTTATCCCAAGCCCGCATCGAATCACCTAAGTCTTGAAGCATCTCAAACTTGGCAAGGTCCTTCTCACTCGGGAACATCGCATGGTCTTTCAAGATCTCAGGAGGAAGAAGCGACATCGCGGCCTGGCTCGTCGGCGAAACGAAAACTGTTTTTACGGTCATCGCGACGATCTTGGGCTCGAGCAGAAAATTAATCAGCTGATGCGCTTCATCCACATGCTCAGCGGTCGCGGGAATCACCAGATTATCGATCCACCAAGTGCCGCCCTCTTCAGGAAGAATATAGTCCACTTGCCCATTCATCTTTTGGCGCGCTTGCATCGCATCGCTGACATAAGCTTGAGTGACGGCGGCTTCACCGTTCGTCAGAGTCAAAAGCGATTCGGACGAATAAAGCTTCACGCGTTTACGAGTCGCGAGCAAAAGCTTCTTGGCGTCTTCGAGATCTTTCGGATTCTTCGTGTTGAGGCTATGACCTTGAAACTTAAGCGCCGCACCGATCACTTCGCGCACGTCATCCAAAAAAGCGATCTTGCCAGCAAGCTCAGGCTTTTCAAAAAGATCCTTCCAGCCTTTGACCGCTCCTTTGTAAAGCTGACGGTTCACAGCAATACCCGTCGTCCCCCAGTCAAACGGAAGCGAGTACTCGTTGGTCGGGTCGTACGCCTTTTTAAGAAAGCGCGCCTCGAGACCTTTGGCGCTTGGAATTTTCGCGGCATCGAGCTTCTTCAGAAGCTTGAGCTGAATCATGCTCGAGACCATGTAGTCCGACGGAACCACGACGTCGAAGCCAGATCCCCCCGCTTGCATCTTGGCCAGAAGCTCTTCGTTCGAGGAATAGTTCGAGACGACGACTTTGATGCCGCTGCTCTTCTCGAATTCTGCCAGCATTTCCGGAGTCACGTAATTGGACCAGATGCCGAGACGAACTTCACGCGCGATTTTAGCCGCGCTAGTGGAACTTTCGGGCGATTGAACGTGCTTCGTACAGCCGGAGATTCCAATCAACCCAATAGCAAAAAGAGCCAAGCAAGTTTTTCGAACGTTCATAACTCAATGACTACGGCATGTAGCGAAAGGTCACAAACACTTTTTTCCCAGCAAGGACCTGAATCGTCTTATCCGATGTCGGAGACTGTCCGCCCGGAAGCGCGCGGACCCGATAAGTGCCGGGCTCCACGGGCACTCTTAAGAGCTGAAAATCGTGGGGCAATAGATTCCATGAACGCAGATCAGCCTGATCGCTGGCATAGAGCGCCATTTTCGCGAGTGCCCCTAAAAGCGGGCTGTCGGTTTTCTTGGCGATCTCGTATCCCACCACTTCTTTCGCGACCACTCCGGCCACTTTTCTTGCGACAATTCCCGCGTATTTTTCATCGAGCGCTTCGATCGCGGCCTTCTCGACGTCATCCAACATACCGGGCGAACCGACCTTTTTCCATTCCGGTGCGGGCGCGGCTTGATCCGAAGCAAGAACCACCGCTGGAACATGAGCGATCTCCACCTCCGCGCTCATTATCGGATTAGCGCGAGGATAAAACTTCGGGATCGAGGCGAAATTCGGATGAGGTCTTTTAATCGGTGAAATCCCGTTTTGATACACCACGATGATTTCGCCCATTTTCTCGCCATTTTGAGAGCGGGTCGCGACCTTCTTCGCCTCGTCATGATCTTCTTTTGTCAGATGGAAGGCTTCATCCCACTCCTCCATTTCATCGCGAAGATGAGATTGCCAAGCGGTTCTCCAAAGATCACGGCCAAGGCCCGGAAACTCAGGCCTGATCCGATAAACTTCCTTGTAATCGATATAGGCGTTGTTGAAATCGCCTTCCGCCTCATAAAGAACACCGGAAAGGTATCGAGCAAAAGCACTGTACTCGTAATTGCGTTTCCCGTCGGTCTTCATCATATAAAGCTTGTGATTGACGCGACGAGCTTCGACCAACGCGTCTTCGGTATTGCCGAGCATCGCATAATTGAGCGCGAGATAAGCGTTGATGAGAACCTTCTCAAAATCCTCGCCTTGGTAGTCCTTGATATTATCAGAGGTCAGTAGCGTTGCGCTCTCAGTCGCAAGGCTGGTGTAGTCTTTGATCTCAGCGATCTTATCGGCTTTGAGAAACGCTTTGATGCTCTCTTCGTACTTTCCGGACGAGCTCAGCGACAGACCGATATCGAGAAGATAAAGCAATGCGTCTCGGGATTCTTCTCCCTCTTTTTGGAAACCTTTTTCGAGGCGATCTGCGGCCTCTTCGTATTTTCCCTGGCGAAATAGCGAATCCGACTCGTGATCGGACATCCTGGCCGAGGAGCACCCGGTGAGCGCTCCCCAGGCCAGTGCGAAAACTGCCAGCGCTCGAAGCGCCCGCATTCTTAGAAACCTACGCTCCGCTTGCGGTATTTTTTACGAACTTGTTTCTCGGTCGTGCAATCGATGGTCGAGGTATCCATGTTCGTCATATTCATCGTTAATTTATAATAGATGAACTTGGTGTTGCCGACTTCCTGCACGTTGGTCGCCAAAGCGCCGCTCATGATATAGTCCGCGCCGATTTGCTTGCCGCGCTTCTTTGCGGTCACCTGGTTCACGGCGCCGCCTTCTTTGTTGTATTCGTATTCCGCGTCCAAAGTGCCGCGCTCTTCCTTATTGATGAAGCGGACTTTGCCCGTATTGACGAGAGCCGTGCGAATCATGTCCGTCATCGAAACCGTATCGATATGCTCTTCCGTGCGGTTCTGGACCTTCTCGACGATCACGACCGGAGGCTTCGGCGCATTGGCCACCCAAGCGCATGACACCATCGCTTTGATCGCGTTGTCCGCCATTTGCTGCATATCGGCTTCATTGAATTTATCGTCCAACAACTCGACGCGAGTGGGATCGTCGTACTCGCCTTTGGTGAATGCTTTTGGGCCGCAGCCCGAAGCGAGCAAGCTGATCAGACATGCTGTTCCAGTAAGGAACCCGACTTTTGAACGCATAGCGATATCCTCTTCAAAAATGATTAATATCAACCGGTCCACTCAGTTTATGAGCATGTGCAATAAAAGCAAGGGGGTGAATGAATTGTCGCGCAGCGTTACATCGAACGGCAGCGCGCATAGC
Source organism: uncultured Bacteriovoracaceae bacterium (assembly GCA_964496965.1). GTDB lineage: Bacteria > Bdellovibrionota > UBA1018 > UBA1018 > UBA1018 > CAZCBS01. Next base: position 590 of record CAZCBS010000159.1, on the reverse strand, counting down.
CCTTCGGGCAAAAACTAAGTAAGATTGAAACGAAAAGGCAGATGTGGTGTTCTCACTCAACCCCCCATGGCTTCCAAAATCGATCACGCGACAACCCAGATTTACTCCATCGCCAGACGAAATCTGGTTTTCGTCCATGGCAAGGGCGGCGTGGGAAAGTCAGCCGTTTCTGAAGCGATCGCTTGGCGCTTAGCGGACGAAGGCGCTCGCACTCTTCTAGTCGAATTCGAGGACCCCACTCGCGAACCCGGCGAACTTAAAAACTTAGGGCCCAAAATCTGGCATTTGAACGCCGACGCCTCACTCGCTTTCGAAGAATACTCCGCGCTAAAAATCGACAAGCTCTCTCACGGCATGTTGAGCGGCCTGGGTTCGTTCGGGCAGAAAGGCATGACTCGCCTTTTTACACAGAATAAACTTATTAAATACTTAGCCAAAGCGGCTCCCGGAATCCATGAGCTCGTCCTCTTGGGAAAAGTCTGGCACGAACGCGATCAATACGATCATGTCCTCGTCGATCTGCCTTCGACGGGGAACGGGCTCGCGATTTTTCAAAACCCACCGACCTTAGCCAAGCTTTTTGGTGGGGG
>CAZCBS010000158.1:0-9668 GCA_964496965.1 uncultured Bacteriovoracaceae bacterium | reverse complement strand
AAACTTGAAGGGAGATGTGTATGCAAAAGTTGATCGCTGTTTTGATTCAGTGGGCGGTGTTCTTTGGGATCACCGGCGGACTTGTGGACATGACTCGCGAGCTGGTCAGAAAAGCCGGCCACGCTCACACTGTTGGTTTGATTAGCCTTGGGAAGTTGAGCTGATTATCTAATGACGTTCCGCCGCCTCCACTGTTTGTGCCGTCTTTAGCATGAGCCATGGATACGCCCGTAATGGCTAGCGCCACGATCATCACTTTCGCCAGGTTCCTTCGGCTAATGCTAGCTTTTACGGTTGCTCTTTTCATACATTCTCTCCGTTTATGGTTGCTTGCTTGGTCTGTGCCAGAATGGCATTTTTACAAAAGAAATCCGTATTCCGCTTTAAATCAGCGAGCCCAGCTTTAATCTGATTTGGCGTAGGTTTTCTTCAGCGGACTCAAGATCTTTGAGGTGCTGTTGCAAATCAGGCTTCACGCCGGTGACTAGTTCGGTGACTGAAACGGCTAACACGTGACTAATTCTTTGCCAGGGGGGAAGTCTGAGGCCTCGGCCGTATTCCCATTCGCGGTAAGTGCTTTCGGCCACGTCGATGAGTCTCGCGACCTCTTTTGCGCTGAGTTTTCGCTCTTTACGTAGGCGTTCAAGTCGCTGACCTAGGCTTTCCTCGTTTTGTTGCATCGGGATTCTCCTCTCTGGGGCGAGTTGGTCGAGATGAGATTTAGATGCCAAGCATTGTTCTTGCTACTTAAATAAACTGAAAAAACGTGATATATTTTTAGTATTAGTAAAAATATTAGTTAATAGCTGGAATTTACTATGAAAAATGTATTTGAATTTAACGATTATAAACTCTATTTAGTGGCCGTAGAAGAATCTCGGAAGACTTATGAGCGAGGGTTCCGCTCAAAGCTTGCTAAAGTCCTGGGCTGCCAAAGCGGGTATCACAAGCTTCTCTTTCGGATATTACTGATAAATGTTTGAATAAATGTTTGAATTTTGGCCGCCGCTCGAGAGCCCCTTTGTCAAAGATTTGACCAAGAAGAATCCTATTCACTCTTGCTCCAGATAGTGATAGTTCTGGCACGTCGAAGCCAGGAAGGATCGCGTTCTTGGTCTTAGACTTGCGCGATGCTGGCAGTAGATCAACATCGCTTGTGTAGTGGTACCATCCGAATTCCAGGATCGTGAGAGTTCATTTTCAAAATCCCCGATTCTTCCGGCTGAAGTGTCGTGCCGGAAGAGCAAGTCGGGTGAAAAAAGCCCTTATCTCAAAGCTGGTTGAAGGCAGAAAGATAGCTTTTTTGAGCACATTTTGACCGGCAAACAAATGTTATTAGCGGGCGCGTCGGACAGTAGGAAAATTGAAACTTGTCCTCAGAGTAGCGCTCGAAAAATCTAAGGAAGGCTGTATGAGTACTTCCGATCGGTCTGATTCACCAATCGAGCGAAATCGGCTCGGTGCAAGTTCAAGTTTATATAGCTTCAGGAGATCCTTAGAGACCCGAATTAAAGCGAATCAATTATAATTCCGAGAAGTTCGGTATGAGGCCGCTCATCTATGTTACCGCTACTCTCGCGCTCGCCTTTTGCTCCGTTCTGCAGGACAGTCATGGCGTATATGCAGCCGAAAACTCGAAAACCGTAGAGTGCGTCCGCGCCCAGCTTTCCAATAATCTCCAACTCCCGCCCGCGCTTTCCAAGCTGAAAGAATACATTGAAAGCAAAAGTAACTTTCTCCCTCAGCACAAGCTCGAACTCACTCCTACGGTTGAGGCAAAGTTAAAGATAGGGGTTTTATATCATGATCAAAAACAATTCCTCGCGCTTTGTATCCGTGCCGCAAAAGAAGGGAGTTTGAGTGAAATAGACGCGGGGAGGGTTTTGAGCCCAAAGGTTTTTATCATGCTGAATCACCTGATGGTGAGAGTCCCAAAAGCCAACGTCAATATGGTGATTAAAGGGATTTTCTCTGAGCATATTTTTAAAACTGCGCGCAAGGAGCAAAGTGCGGGGATTATGACGCGCAGAGTGTCGAAAGATCCAGACGTTTGGAATGAGCAAGAAATTCGAGACTTTGAAGCCGCGGTTCGAAACCTTGGACTTTCAAGATGCCGTAACAATGCATGCGCTTTTGAAATTCGAATCAAAGAAGGTCGAGCAGAGATCCTTTTGACGGCTGGCGGTAAGCCCATTTAAAAACTAAATAAACTCTATTTAGACACCGATACTCATTTATCATGGCGAACTCGCGCGCTCTTGCACATATCTGCGTTCAGGGCTGGGTGATGACGCTCGCGCTATTTTCGTTCGCGAGTTGTACGCTCAATTCGCCTGTGAAAGCAGGAAGACTGAGAATCAGCATTCCTTCGCAATCAGCGCACCGTTCATCCAGAGCGCAATCGCAAGCGATGAGCACGCCGACTGATTTGTCGTCGTTCAATTGCTATGGAGTGAAAGTCACGGGGCCTGGCATTATGGATGATCCGCGAATGGGTTGCGGCCCTGGCGGCGGGATCGGAATCTTAGGCGGACTTGTACCGAGCACCGGCGGAGACATCGAAGTGCTTGTTCCGAGCGGTCCAGCGAGAAATGTGGTCGTGTTCGGCTTGCAGAGCAGCGAAGGCTGCGCGGCCTTCGACCAAATTTTACAACGCCCCCCAGGCACGCGGTTCGCGAATCTTGGAAGCTTCTACAATGTCGGCGCCGCGATGGTCGACGTGATGGATGATACGAGCGTGACGATTAAAGTTTCGTATTCGGCGACGAGTGAAAAGCTGTTGAGCGGATGCCCGGGATTTCCTGTTTCAGGAACCGCTACCACTGCGGGATCGGTTTTTTCGGGTGGGGTTTTAGGAGCAAGCGGCGGAGCTGGGGCCAATCATGTCAGCGCAAAGTTCATCATCGGCAGTCCGTTCTTTTTTAATACGAGCGGAAGCGCGTTAGGTGGAACCGGAGCGGCATTCGTAAAATTTCAAGATGGAGTAGATCATGAATAGGAAAAATCTGAAGTGGCCGTACCTTGCCATCTTTCTCACGACTCTTGCTCATGCTTTTTCTGAGGACCCGCAGTGGTTCACGACCAAGGGTGTGTTATCCGATAGCGCAGGTTCCCCTCTCTTGGACGCAAGCGTTGTTTTTGTTCTGACGATCTATAATCCCGCGAAAAACTGTCTTCTCTACGAGGAAACACAAACGGTCGATACAAGCACGAGTGGCGGCCAGTTTGCTTTGCAAGTGGGATCCGTGCTGGGCTCAGCAAAGCGCACCGTCAACGATCCAGGTTTGAGAATGGCCACTATTTTCAGAAACGACGGAACTCAAGTCCGAGGTGCAAGCGCTAATTGTACAGGTGGTTATACCGCGACCGCTGGCGACACGCGCGTCATGCAAATCAAAGTGACCCCAAGCACGACGGCAACCACGGTCACGCTTTCGCCAGATGCCACGATCGGATCTTCTCCAAACGCACTGAACGCGGAAACTTTTCAAGGCATTCCTTTGGGGAATTTCATTCAGCTTTCAGGAACGGATGCGGTCATTCCTAGTGGGAACGGTTTGAAAGTCAACGGTGCGGAAGTTATCGATTCGAGCGGCCATTGGGTGGGAGCGAGCACAGGTCTTGTGGGTGCCACAGGAGCAGCGGGTGCAACTGGACCTACCGGAGTGAGTGGAGCAACTGGACCTAGCGGTGCCGGAGCCACCGGTGCAACGGGACCCACAGGGGTCAGCGGTGCAACCGGAGCGGCCGGTTCTGCCGGGCCAACCGGACCCATTGGAGCGACTGGTCCAACGGGTGTAACTCTTTGGACAACCTCTGGTTCAATAATCTATTACAACGCCGGAAATGTCGGAATTGGAACTTCTGCTCCGAACGCAAGCTTGGACGTGCAGGGCGGGAGTGGATTTTCAGTAGGCACGTCGATTACTGCTGGCACGCCAATCATGAATATGAAAATTTGTACGGCGACGAGCGTGGGCGGTGGAGCACCGAGTACTTCGACGCCTCTGACTTTCATGATTTCATGCACGGGCGCGGCCGTGGGATCAGTCGTAAGCTGCAGTCCGAGCAGCGATCCAGGAACTTCGATCAGCTGGAGCGCTGGAGTTTTTGCCAGCGGTCAAATCACAGTCAAGCTGGTCATCACAGGCACAGGTTCGGCTACTGCCACGAACTGGAAGTGTTTAGTCGCAAACTGAGAGTAGACGCGGAACTCGTTTCGGATCAAAATGAAACGATGCTCGTCTATGGATTGGATTTTGGGACTTCGAACTCGATTTTGGGTGCTGCTGATCAAAAAGGCGCGCGTGGCTATGCCCCGCTCGATTCTGGAGCATCGGATCCGACGATTCTCAGAAGTCTTCTTTACTTTCCCTCCGCAAGCCAAGTTTTCTATGGCGCACAGGCGATTCAAGAGTTCGCCTCGCGCGATCATACTGGACGTTTCATTCGTTCGATCAAAAAACAGCTCCCGAGCCGAAGTTTTATCGGGACTTATGTCGATAATCGGCCGTTTAATCTCGAAGATTTGATCGGTGTTTTTCTTGGCGAGATTCGTCGGCGCGCGAACGCGCATTATGGCGAAGATGTCACGAGTGTTGTCTTGGGGCGCCCTGCCCGCTTTGCTCTCGACGAAGCCGATGATCGCTATGCCGAAGGTCGGCTTGAAAGAGCGGCACGGATCGCCGGATTTAAAACGATCGAGTTTTTTCCTGAACCGATCGCGGCAGCGTTTGGTTATGAGCAAGATCGGGGAGCGGAAGTGAAAGAAGAGCTTGTTCTTGCCGCTGACTACGGCGGCGGAACCTCGGACTTTACGGTCTATCGATTGGGCTCACGCGCATTTCAACCCTCGGATGTGATCGCGATGGGCGGCGTGCCGCTCGCCGGCGATGCACTTGACGCTTCCTTGATGCGAAGTCGGGTTTCGCTCCATTTTGGGACCGGCGTTCAATACAAAGTCCCCTTCGGATCGAACACGCTGACCATGCCTAAGCATCTGATGGAGCGCATTTGCCACCCAGGGGAGATTTCGCTGCTTCGTAAACAAGACACGATGGAATTTCTTCGGAATGTCCAGAAATGGTCGCTGGGAGACGATGATCGCCAGAAGATGGATCAGCTCTTCACTCTCCTCAATGATCAGCTCGGCTTTCCGCTTTTCGAGCAGATCGAGCGAACCAAGCGATCGCTATCGCAAAGCGCGGAGACGACGTTTGAGTTTCACTATCCCGATATCGATATCGAAGAAAAAGTCACGCGCCCGCAGTTTGAAGAATACTCTGAGGCGGCTCTTGAGCGAATCGAAGCCTCGCTGGACGAAACGCTCAAGTCAGCGCAAATCCGCCCAGAATCGATCACGCGCGTTCTTTGCACGGGGGGAACCGGCAAGGTACCGTGGATTCGAAGCTCGCTCACCGCGCGCTTTGGCGCGGACAAGCTTCACGATCTTGATCCGTTCCGCGGAGTTGCGCGAGGGCTCATGGCCCGCGCGCAAGAGCTCGCAGCGTTATAAGAAGCGTTCTTTGTTTTTTTGCCAAGGGCTTCCACCCTTGCCTTTGCTTCGAGTTGGATACGGCTTGTTTGAATTGCCGAAGCCGCCTTTTCGCGACTCACGTTGCTCACGTGGCTCATAGGGCTCGCGTTGTTCACGTTGTTCACGTGGCTCACGTGATTCAAAAGACCCTTTCCGCTTTTTGTCAAAATACTGAAAGCTCTTTGGCTTTTCGCGTTTTTGCGGAAATGGCTTTCCTTCAAATTGCTTTTCTTTGAATGGCTTGGCTGGAGCTGGCTTGACGGTGACAGGTGCCGCGAGCGGCGTTGGCAAAGGAAGTCGATTTTGAGGTTGAACCTGGGTTTTCTCTTCGACCTTGTCTTGAGCTTTATCTTGGAAAAGATCCGAGAAAGTCAGAGTCAAGAATCGTGCGGCGATTTCTTCGCGGCTCATGTTCTCAATCGCGGTTTTCCAAGTATCGTCCAAGAGATCCATGGCGCGTTGATAGCTGCCTTGATCTTGGAACTTTGCCAAAAGCGAGGAGACTTTCTTTTTTCCGATCTCTTTGCGAGTCGGCAATTTGCCTTCGCGCATCTTGCTCTTGGTGACGCGCTCGATGCGAGCGATCAAGCCGCGATGGCTTGGGGTCACGAGATTCATGGCAACGCCGGTCTTTCCGCTGCGAGCGGTTCTGCCGATGCGATGAACGTAGTTATCGAGTTCGCGCGGGAGCGAATAATTGATGACGTGAGTGATGTCTTTCACGTCCAATCCGCGGGATGCGACGTCGGTGCAGATCAGAACAGTGGATCGTCTTTTTCTAAAACCGTTCATCGCGCGCTCGCGGGCGTTTTGATCCATATCGCCGTGGAGGCAATCGACCGCGTATCCGCGAGAGTTCAAGTATTGAGTCAGATCGGTCACCAATGCCTTGGTTTGGCAGAAAATGATTCCGTAGAATTCGTCAGCAGCGTCGATGAGCTTGCAGATGATCTCAGGTTTATCTTCTTCGTGCGCGCGGTAGTAAATCTGGTCGATACGATCAGGCACGATCTCGGTGCGATTGATTCGCACTTCTTTCGGGTTGTTCAAAAAGTTCTCGGTGAAGCTCACCACTTCCCTGCCCATCGTCGCCGAAAAGAGCCAGGTTTGGGTGTTTTCGCCCTGAGCGCTGGAGAGAATCATCTCGAGGTCTTCTTTAAAGCCCATCGAGATCATCTCGTCTGCTTCGTCGAGAATTACGACTTCGAGATTGGAGAGATCCAGCGTTCCGCGATCCATATGATCCACGATGCGGCCTGGAGTTCCGACCACGATCGTCGCGCCTTGTTTGAGGCCGCGGATCTGTTCTGGATAAGGAGCGCCGCCGTAAATTGGAAGCGCGCGAACGCCCATATGTTTGCCCAGCAGATCGATCTGTCCGGAAACTTGAAGCGCGAGTTCACGCGTTGGGCAAAGGATCAGTCCTTGGACTGCGCGGAACTTCGGATTGATTTTCTCGAGAAGCGGAATCCCGAAAGCGACGGTCTTACCGGTACCGGTGGCGGCAAGTCCAAGAAAGTCGGTCGCCTGATTCAAAAGGATCGGCAATGCCTGCGCTTGGATCGGTGTTGGATTTTCAAAGCCCATTTCAGTGATGGAGGCCATGAGTGGGGGGCTGAGGTTTAATTCTGTAAAAGATTTCATGTGCGCACCCCTATATCATAGCTATCGTTTAATTGTTGATTATTTTAATCAAATCAAAAGGTGTCCGGCTACTTTTGGTTGAGATGTGCGTCATTTTGTCAGTGCGCGAGTCTCGCTTTTGATAAAAAGATTAATTGTTACATCTAGTTATGCTGAAGGCGGTCGTCTTCAGAGGGGTTTTAGCATTGGGTTAGAGGCACTCAACGCCGGTCGATTTGGACGGGCTGATAGAGCTTTCGTGAGAGTTGCGCACAATTTAAGGGTTAGAATAATGTACAAAAAATTGACGATGCAATTCGTGAGACCGTTCATACATTTCACCTAGTCTGCCGATACACCGTATATGGGTCGAACTAGGATACTATGTGAAACCTTGTTTAGTATTCACGTCGTAGTTCTGATGGGCCACCTTGCGGGGCTTTCAATCTCGGCTTACGCCGATCAAAATCCGAATACGTGTTTCAAATCATTTTTAAATGACTGGCTTTCAAGACATCCCATTTCAAATTCTGAATTAGATCAGAAGATGATAGCCGAAATTGAGCTTATCAGTAGTGGGCTTTCGAAAACTCAGCGTGCGCGTTTTAGCGATGCAATCAAACGCTTAAAAGCGGATGATCTGGTTTCCTGGGGAGTTGCAGCTGGTAAAATCAAACTCCGACCTGTAATTCGAAAGGAAATTGCAGAACATCCGTACTCCCGGATTGTTATTGTTCATGAAGCCGATCACCTTTCACGCATGATCAATCCCATTCGGTGGCGAAAGGCGTATTATTCAAAGGATGGTCTCTTTGAAGAAGAACGAAAGGCCTTTCAGAGGGAATATTCCTTTATCAGAAAAGTATACACCCTGAAGGATCTCGAAAACTTCAAAAAGCAGCATCTCGAGTACCCAAGTTATCCTGCACACCCCGACTATGAGTTTCATAAAAAAGACGTAGAATTACTTAGAAAATTTAGTGTTCGTATTGTTAAGGACAGAAGTCTTGATGCTCGAGCAAGGGACGTATTAGAAGCGCGTCCGGAGATAAAGAACGCCTATCTGCGATGTGTGCGCAGGGAAATGGATGCAGCATTTCTTGATGCTGTGAGCGATGCTCTCCTTTTAACTAAAGAGGAATACGCGCGTATGCAGCTTAATGCGTATGATTCCAAGCAACGGCTCTTTAATACAATGCGTATTCTACAGTATGGGTATGTTGCGGTTGCTCTTCCTCTCGGTGGCTATCTTCTTTGGGACATGCAGGGCTCTCGGACTGAGAGTCCTGCGAAGTGAGATCGTCACGGAAATCTTTATTGCCCCGCCCTTGGAGGCGGCCTGAAATCACTAGAAAACAGCTCGACCATCGTTCGAATTTCCGCATCCTTTGTGATCAGGATTTCCGGCTAAGCGTTCCACGCCAAATCAAGAATTTTTGTAGCGCATAGCACGAAAAGCAGTTAGGTTGGGGTTCTTAAAGGTGGGGGCCTTTTGGGATGACTTCTGTGTTTCGAGCTGCTGTTTTGGCTATTTTCATTTTCGGTGGAAGCGTGTCTGCGCGCGCCTCTTGCGAGAAGCCGTGGGTTTTTTTTGATCTTGGCGCAAATACCATCATCGATACGAGTGACGATACCTACGATAAAATCAAGTACATGCCCGGCGCGCATGCGTATTTGCAGGATCTCCGCGATAAAGGTTATCATCTAGGACTGCTGGTTAATATTCCTGAGACTTGGGGAAAGACGCAGCAAGAAAAGTTTGAGACCACCAAGAAATTCATTGGTTCCCAGTGGGCGGATGCGATCCCGCTGGATTGGGAGCAGTTTGATTTGGGCGTCGCATTTCCGCCGACCAATGCCGAGCGCAAGCCCGCGCCTTATCTCTTTGATCAAGCCATGAAGCGAGCTCAAGAGGCAGGTTGTGAAGCGGTTTATCAAACGACGCTTCCCGATGAAGTGCCAGCGGCAAACAAAGCGGGAATGGTCGGAATTCACCTCGGCACCGGCCAATACGACGGAAGCTTCTATTATCCCGAGGCCCGGCTTCGCGCGCACGATTATTCCATCGTGCATTGGGAACAAGAATAATTATTTACTGTCAATTTAATGTCGCGGGCAAGCTCGTCCGCGTGTGATTCCGCTTTAATTTCCCATGGAGAATCCGATCCTAAAGAAGGATGAGATTCTCTCGGATAACCTACATCACTGTTTGCAGTACTGTGACGGCGCTAGTCGCTATGATTGTGATTCTTGGCTGGTATTTCAACAGCTCGATCATGAAAAGCATGGTTCCTGGCGCGATCACGATGAAGGCGAAATCCCCCTTCCTTTTTTTTGGATTTTCGGTTATTTGGACTTTGGGAGTGTGTTGTTGGGGATACGGCCTAAGGGGAAGGTCAGTGAAAGGAACGTGGAGGGGGGGGTGGCGAAGTGGTTTCTTTTGCTGGTCGGTGGGCGTGTTGGGATAGGGGCGCTGCTCGAGGATTTTTTTGACCTCGCCGACGAGGAT
>CAZCBS010000157.1:0-9669 GCA_964496965.1 uncultured Bacteriovoracaceae bacterium | reverse complement strand
CCGCTGGCCCTCCATGGAACAACGGAAATCTCCAACTTAAGGCTTTTGTGCCGAGCCCATAATCGGCAACAAGCGGTATTCAAACTGGGAGAGGCCGCGATGAATCCGTATCTTAGAGATTGAAGGAGATTGAAAGAGACTGAAGGAGATTGAAGAAAGTTGAAAGAAATTGAACGTCAAACCGAACGTCATTCTGGTAAGACTCCGCCATGACATCCGAACTTCTGACTCGACTCCGCCGCGAGCTGAAAAAAGCCGCCGTCCCCGCTAAAGCTCCTGAGATGCGGGCCTACATGAAATCCGAGATGCCTTACCATGGCGTTCAAACGCCTTTTCGGCGCGCGATCTGTCGCGAGATTTTCAAAGAGCTTGAATTCAAAAATGACAAAGCGTGGGAGAAAGAAGTCCGAGAGATTTGGGAAGGCGCTCGCTTTCGCGAAGAACGCCATTGCGCAATCGAGCTTTGCAGCCACCCACGCGCGAAAGAGTTTCAAACGCCGAAAGCGATGAAGCTTTACGAAGACCTCATTGTCGATGGCGCCTGGTGGGACTATGTCGACACGCTCGCTGCGGATCGAGTGGGAAATATTCTCGAAAAACACCCCAAAGAACTCAAGCCGCTGATGCTGAAATGGAGCCAGAGCAAAGACCTCTGGAAACGCCGCACTTCCATCATCTGCCAGCTCGGTTTCAAAGACGACATCGATCTTAAGCTGCTCTACGCCTGCATTGGACCTTCGCTCGGCTCAAAAGAATTCTTTCTCCAAAAAGCGATCGGCTGGGCCCTGAGGCAGCACGCCTGGCGCGATCCCAAAGAAATCCAACGGTACGTCGCTCAGAACCAAGAGCGCCTTGCCCCCCTCAGTCGGCGGGAAGCCCTCAAAAACCTGAGCAAAATAGACGCTTCGCACTTCCGATAAGATTTGGCGTCCTTTGTTCAGTTTGCTCCGCCCAAACGTCTCCAATTCATTTCAGGCCCCACAGAACTAAATTTATTTTGAAATTCTGGACCGGAACTCTTGCCTAAATTACCCACTTGGTTATGATCCGAGGCTCATATGGCATCTCGCCTTCCGATTACGGTACGCCTGGTGAGCTTCGAAGGGCCGTTGGATCTTTTGCTTTACCTGATCCAAAGCCACGAGCTCGATATTTCGAGGATCTCGATTTCGAGGATCACGGACCAGTATCTCGCCTATGTGCGATTGATGCAGGAACTGAACTTCGATACCGCCAGTGAGTTCCTGGTGATGGCCGCCACTCTCCTTCACTGGAAGAGCAAGGCCGTGCTCCCGCAAGAGGAGAAACAAGACCAGGCTGGCGCGGGCGCCGAAGACGGCCTTCTGAGCCAAGAAGACCTGATTCGCCAATTGCTCGAGCACCAGCGCTTTAAACAAGCCGGCCAAGACCTGGCGCAGCTTCCGATGCTGGGCGAGGACATTTTTACCCGCCCGAATCGTCGTCCTCCGGTCGAAAAAGTCTGGAAAGAGATGAACCTCACGGACCTCACCCTGGCTTATCAGGATATGCTGGTTCGTCAGCGCAAGCGCACCCAGGTTCTTCGTAAAGAGACCGTTTCGCTGTCCACGAAAATTCTCGAGTTCCGCGACAAGCTTCAAGTTGGAAAGCTTTCGGAATTTCGTGCATTGCTCTCAGAAGTCCCTTCAAAGCCAGAAATCGTCGCCGCATTCTTGGCGACCCTTGAGCTTTCTCGCCTCAAGAAAATGCGCGTTCACCAAGAGCTGGCCTACTCGCCGATCTGGATCGAGCTTCTCGAATCTCTCAAGAACTTCGACGCCACGATGGCAACTGGTTTCGACAATCCGGATGCGCCGCCTAAAACCGAAGGCGCCGAGTCCGAGAGCGAAGCCCCGACCGCGCTTGACGCACAGCCTGGAAATCCCCAAGCGCGTGCGGAAGACGATCGCAAAGCCGCAATGGACCTCACAGGCGAAGTGCAATTTAACCCTCTGGCTCAACTCGACGCTCAAATGAGCGGACAGTCTGATCTCGTACGCAGAAACTGAGCAGGTAAAGATTTTATGACCGAAAAAGAAAACAACTCGAATCACTCGGAACAGAACCCCCTCGAAACCGATGCGGCCTCAGCTCACGACGGCGGCGTTTCGTACGTTTCCCTGATTTCCGATCCGTACGGCCTCAAAGACAACGAGATTATCGAAGCTCAAGAAACGCTCGAGCCTCTGAATCTGGACGAGCCATCAGAAGATTCGGAGAATGACGAAGGGTCCGAAGTCTCCGCGATCAGCATGTCCGATCTTCGCGACCAAGCCATGGCCGAAGCACAAGCTGAAACAGAAATTGAAGACGATTTCGTCGCCGCCGAAGACAACGGCACTCTCGATCGCCTGGCAGGCGCAATCTCCGAGCAAACGGAGAAAGACCGCGTCGAAGCCGAAGAGCTCGTCGCAAAAGCAGCCGAAGCCTTGGCCGAATGGACTCCAGACGCTGACGCAAAAGCCGCGATGGATTCCGCCAATCAACTCGCCGCTCAGATCGCGGAAGATCAAGCGCTTCAAGCTGTGCTTGCGAAAGAAGCGGAAGAAGCCGAACAGATCGACCCAGCCCTGGCCGCCGCTCTTCCTCAACGCGCGGAAGACGGAAGCCTGGACCTCAACGAGCTCCAATCCTGCATCGAAGCGATTCTCTTCATGGTCGACAAACCCATCTCGATGGAGCGAATCCGCGAGATGATCGGTCCGGATTTTGAACTTCCTCTCTTCCAAGAAGCCATGTCCGCATTGATGGACCGCTATCAAACCGTTGCTCACGGCGTGGAAATCGTCCAAGTCGCCAACGGTTATCAATTCCGCACCAAGGCAGGACGCGCGGCTCTCGCCAAAAAGCTCGCGAAAGTCCAAACGCAACGTCTTTCAAGCGGCGCAATGGAATCGCTTGCGATCATCGCTTATCGCCAACCTGCTCTGAAGGACGATATCGACAAGATCCGCGGCGTGGATTCGTCTTACTTTATCCGCCAGCTTCTCGATAAGAAGCTAATCCACATCTCGGGACGCTCCGAGCTGGTGGGACGCCCTCTTCTCTATTCGACCACGGACGAATTCCTCTCGCTCTTCAACCTCAAGGATCTGTCGGCCATGCCGTCGCTCCGCGAGATCGAGCAGATGATTCCGGCTTCGCAATCGCAAAACCCTGAGGACGAAGATCCTCGCGTGAAGGAAATGCGCAAGCTCGTCGGCCAGATGAAGTCCGACACCAGCATCTCGCTGATCTATGACGCTCGCGAAGACGAGAAGATTCTTCAAGACATCAAGGACCGAGTCGGTGCGATTGCAACCTCGACGCCTTACCTCGACGAGCAGAAAGAGCTCGAGCGTCGCACCGCCGAAGCTGCAAAAGCGGGCATGACTCTCGAAGAATGGGGCGCTGCTCAAGCCGCTCTTCAAGCTGCAAAAGAAGAGGCGAAAGAGGCCGCAAAAGCTTCCAAGAAAAAGGCTCGCTCAGGTGACCAGGACGCCAATGCTGCAGATGAAGCTCTGATCACCCCTGAAATGCTGGATGCTCAGCCTGCTGAGAGCATTGAGCCAACCTCGATCGCATAAGCTCAGGCTGGCACTCAAGACACCGCAATCTACAATAAGGCGTGGCGATTCGATCGAATTGCAACACGCCTCAGGCACCGGACTACCCCAAAACAACAGCTTAAACAGGGCATCAGAATTGCTATGCGCCCTCCGCCAAACCCGACCTCACGCTCTCACGAGAGGCGCTCGGGCTGGAAAAGATCAAACTTGAAAAACGGAGGGGAAATAGCAGTGAAAACGTTCAAAAGTGTTGTCGCTTTGGTTTTGAGTCCGGTCGCATTCTCAGGATGCATGCTGACCTTGCAAGACGGCGCAAGTCCTGCCCCACAGACGCAAGCCCAAGCCCAGACTCCCAAAAAAATGAAGTCCGCCCTACAATCCGTCTGCGATGTGACCCGGCTACGAGCTCGTGAACAGATTCTCAAACGGATCGAGATTGAAAAACTCAGAACCGTCGCTCTGAAAGTGAGTCATGAGCTCTCCAAGGACGAGCTCTCCAGCCTCGAGCTCCTCAATCCCTCCGCGGAGAATAGCGCGCAAGACTTGTCGCTGCAGGCCGCCCGAGAAAGAGCCGAGCTGATCGCCGCGATCTATAACGGTGCAATCCGTCGATCTGGCACGAACCTGTCTTCAGGTGAAACCCCCATTCAGCCAGGACTTTCCTACACGGTTGGCATCGATCCCGTCACCTCGGGAGAGGATTCCTATACCAGCATCGTGTTTGGGCACTACAAACCGATCGACAGCCAAAACGTCCTTTTTGAGCAGGTTGCGCTCGCGCCGACTCCGGATCAGAGCCGTTACTACGTCGAGCTCTATCAAGTCGGCGGGCTTGAAACTCGAGCCGACGAAAATCGGCCTCCGGTCTACACGACGCTCAGTCTCTTTGACGCTGTCGATGCAGCCGTGCCTTCCTACTGCTCACAAATCGAGTCAGCTTTGAACATGAAGGATTTCAATACCGTTCCAGGGATTTGAACTCTCAGGGCTCTTTTTGGGTTGTGTTCTGTGCCGTCCTCGGGCATTAATGCGGCACAGCACACCCATTGGAACGGCGGGAGCCGTACCGGAAAGAGACTCACATGGCACAGGAACGCGTTCAGAAGATTTTAGCTCAAGTCGGCATCGCCTCTCGCCGCAAAGCTGAAGAAATGATTCAAGAAGGCTTGGTCACGATCAATGGCAAGCTAGCCAAACTCGGCGATAAAGCAGACCTGACCACTGACTCGATCAAAGTCCGCGGCAAACTCCTTCACACCAAGGAAGCCCCGGTTTACCTCGCGCTCTACAAGCCCAAGGGCGTGATTTCCGCCATGTCCGACCCCGAAGGCCGCGCCACCCTGGCAGACGTTTTGGGCGGTAAAATCAAAGCTCGCATCTATCCGATCGGTCGATTGGATTTCATGAGCGAAGGCCTGATTCTGATGACCAATGACGGCGCTTTCGCTGAAAAACTTCAGAAAATGGAAGGCGTGCCCCGCGTTTATCACATCAAAGTCCGTGGACGCCCCGATCCTTCCATGATTGCACGCCTCGAAAAAGGCGCGCGCCTCGGCAATCGCTTGGTCAAGCCTCACTCGATTCGCATGGCTGAAGAGCTCGCCAATAAAATCCGAATCGAAATCGTTCTTACCGAATCGGGCGCAGTCGACGTCAAAACGCTCTTTGAACAAAAGGGATTTTTGGTCGAAAGCATTCGTCGCACCGCCATTGGCCAGATCACCCTACGCGGCCTCGAACCTGGCCATTTCCGCTTTTTGAAAGCCTCCCAGGTCGAAGCCATGCTGACCCACCCGGAGCTTGGCCTTCAGAACATCCCAGAAGCAGGCCGTCCTCAAGCGGATGGACAAGGATTTCACTATCGCCGTCCACAGGGAGAGCGTGCCGCCACGGCTCAGACTCCGCGTGAAACAGGCGAAAAACCAGCACTTCCTAAACCACGCTTCGCCAAACCTAGAAGTGAAACAGCTGAAAAAGCCCTCCCAAAGCCACGCAGCGCGATTCGGGTTGTACGAAAAAAATCGACTCGCGGCTAATTTTTGGTAAATAGCCCCCACACATGTTGGGGTGGAAGAAGTTAACCATCACTCGAAAGCTCACTTTGATCGTGGGGTTCATGGCGATTCTCATCGCCGGTGAGCTCGTCACGCTCGCGTTCTCCATGAACGCCCTTTCGGCCATCCGGACCCTGGTTGAAGGCGAAGGAGACTGGTCAAAAGCGCAAAAGAACGCGGTTTTCGAGCTTCAACAATATGCGCTCACGCACGACGAAGTGACCTATCGGCAGTTTTTGAACGAATTCAAAGTTGCCGAAGGCGATCGCCACGCGCGAATCGAATTGCTCAGCGATCACCCGAATATGATTGCCGTGCGAGAAGGCTTCCTTCAAGGTCGCATCCATCCGGCCGATATCGACCCAATGGTTCATCTTCTCAAGCGCTTTTACTGGGTCAGTTATCTCGAACGGGCGATTCAATATTGGGTCCAAGGCGACCTGATCCTTGAGGAGCTCAAAAAAGCCGGCGCCAAATACCGCCAAGCCCTACTCGAAAAACCGCAGAGTAAAAAAAGACTCGAAGAAGCCACGGCTCGCATTCGATCCATCAATCAACAAGCCACTCAGATCGAAGCGAGCTTCTCGAATGCCTTAGGGGAAGGCTCTCGTTGGCTTGAACATGTCATCCTTTCCATCCTCCTGAGCGTCGTCATCTTCGTCGAAGCGATCGGACTCACGCTCACCTTTCGCACCAGCCGCCGCATCTCGAATGGACTCGCAAGCCTCAACGAGGCCGCATTCAAGATTGGCAAAGGCGACTTCAACTGCGCTCTCAAGGTCGAAACCGATGATGAGATCGGAACGCTCAGTCGATCCATCAATCGAATGGGCGAGCTTTTGTCTCGCGCCTATCAAACGCTCGAACGCAGAGTCGAAGAGCGAACAATGGAGCTCTCCCGGCTCGCGAACGAAAACTCTCATCTCTATGAAGAAACCAAAGGCGCGCTCGAGTCGCGCGACGAGTTTCTTTCGATCGCCTCTCACGAGCTCAAAACTCCTCTGAGCGGAATGTATCTTCAGCTTCAGCTGATGCAGCGACTTCTCTCGGGGTTTCCAGCCTCCGACGTGACTGATCGGTATAAGAAGCTTCTCGACGGATCGGTCAAGCAAACCGAGACGCTCAACCGACTCGTCGAAGAGCTTCTCGATCTGACTCGCATTCGGGCCGGCAAGCTTGAGCTTCAAAAAGAAAATTGCGATCTCAAGCCGATTCTTGAAAAGTCGCTCAACCAGCTTGCGCCCGAGCTCTCTCGCAGCAAAAGCACTTTGACGGTCCAGAGCGATCCGTCCGTGACCGGATTCTTCGATCCTCTGCGAATGGGTCAGATCATGACCAATCTCATTTCAAACGCCATCAAGTACGGAGACGGAAAACCAATCGAGATCGGTCTTCATTCTCGAGAAAACCAAGTCGAGTTCCAGGTCAAAGACAAAGGCCTCGGCATTCCTGAGTCCATGCAGGCCGCGATTTTCGAAAGATTTGAAAGAGGCAGCTCCGCCGAAAAAATCTCAGGCCTGGGCCTAGGCCTCTACATCACAAAGCAACTCATCGAAGCCCACGACGGAACAATCTCCGTCAAAAGCCAAGTCGGCAACAGCTCGACTTTTACGGTTCGCATTCCCCTCTGCTAGCGCGAACCTGTGAGCGCTCGAACGCATACGCAACGCGTCACAAGACCCCAAGAAAATCATTTCCAAGATTTGCAGTTTTCGAATTGACTTAAGGCAGCCAAAAGGACTAAGTTCTCGAAGCTTCCTCAAAACAGGCAAGCAGTCATGACGCGGGGTGGAGCAGCCCGGTAGCTCGTTGGGCTCATAACCCAAAGGTCGTAGGTTCAAATCCTGCCCCCGCTACCATTCATTGAACATCTGAGATTAGCCCAACGGTGGGAAATCTCAGATGTTTTTGTTTTTAGGGGTACCTTGATAAGCGGCTTAAATGTTCAAATGTAAAACGTCGGACTGAGGGGTAACGATGAAGGAGATTTTGGGAAAACTCAAAACATCGGTAGGAGTCTACGAAGGCGAAGGAATTAACCACGAAGGCCAACCATTCGCTGGAACTTTTACACTCAAACCCCTTCTGGATGGACGTGGATTTTACATTCAATTCGTCGCCACAGGAAAAGATGGAACGATCTACCACAAAGAAGAATCGACGATCGCTCCATCGCTGACTGAAAAGCTCACTCTCTGGAATTTCAACACCAACATCCCAGGACTAGTGCCTCATGAATTGAGATCGGCACAGCCAAGAAATAACTCCGAAATTTCTCTAGTCTTTGGCTTCAACCAATCCTCTGATACCAAAGCCTTCCGCGAGGAAGTTGCTTTGGACATTTGGAACGCTTCGGAAGTTTCATACACCTATTCTTGGGGTCTTCCTGGCGGAGACTTTAAAGAACGCTCAGGCGTGCGCATGTCTCTAAAAGGAGAACGCACTCATGCCTAAGAAACTAACCCCAAAAAAAGCCAAGAAAAAGGTCTTCTGCACGATTTGTCCGAAATGGGAAATCAAGCGCCCCGAAGTCTGCTCAAACACCTTGGTCACCAAAAGTAAAAAACACTACTTCTGCACACGGCGCTGCAAAGAGCGATTCATCAAATCTGAAAGCAGAGCCGCATGAGCATTCGTCTCGAAAGGCTTACCGAAGCAAACTTCGAGACTTTTGCGTCTTTCATTAACTGTGAAGACGGCGGATGCTACTGCTCGTTCTGGCACCAGAAATTCTCCTCGATGGAGGAATGGGACAAACGCAAGGCTGAAGAACCTGAAAAGAACAAAGCCTGCGTCCTCGATCGACTCCGCTCCCGTTTTCATCTCGGAGTCCTCGCATACAAAGGCAATGATTTGGTCGCCTGGATTAGCGTCGGCCCGATGCCTGATTTTTATTGGACCTGGAGACGAGTCGGACAGGTTGGCGATTCAGCGAAAACGATTGCAGCGATTCCTTGCATCACTCGTAAGACCGAATTCAGGGACTCAATAACTGAGGCCGAACTTTTAAAAGCCCTTATCCCATACGCAAAAGAGCAGGGATGGTCGGCGATCGAAGGCTATCCTTTCAATCGCGACACCATTGACCGCCTGGGTGAGGCCGTAACTTGGCCTGGTTTTCCTGAAGAATTTGCCGAAGCAGGTTTTAGGCGGATAGCGGATCACTGGCTTAACTCGAAAGAGTACGGTCGATCGATCTATCGGGCGGAACTGGGATGACAGTTCAACCCACTTTCAGCAGGACTGTCGCAGGTAGAATTCACCACATCGAATACTACGTTAACGACCTACAACGGACGCGCGAGTTTTGGACCTGGCTATTTGACATTCTGGGCTGGAAACCTAGAGAAAGCTGGAAAGATGGCTTTGACTGGTCTGACCCCGACACCGGAACTTATCTGGTTTTTGTCCAGGTCAAAGAAGAGCATCGTGATTTTCAGAACAATCGTCAGGCCCAAGGCCTCAATCACATCGCCATTTCACTCAATCCTAAATCCACACAAGCCGCGCTCGTTCACGATCTACAACAGAGAGGTGCCACGATCACTTACGATGAGCCGGACTATGTTTGCTTTGAAGACCCAAGCCACATTGTGGTCGAACTCTATTTAGAGGAGTCTGAAGTATGAAAATTCAAGATGTCCCATTCATGACAACCGACTGGAAGAATATCCCGTCGACCGAGCATTCAGGGGAAACAGGACTTGCTACTTGGCGCACCCTAGAAATTGGTAATCTAAGGGTCCGTATGGTCGAATATAGTCCAGGGTATCTCGCAGACCATTGGTGTTCGCGTGGTCACGTCCTCTATGTCCTGGATGGCGAGTTGGTGACAGAACTGGAAGATGGCAGAAGCTTCACTCTGCGCCCAGGTATGAGTTATCAAGTGTCCGACAATGCTGAGCCTCACCGTTCGTCCACCTCCATCGGTGCAAAACTTTTCGTCGTCGATTGAGAAACCGCAAATCGTGATGAATCACTGGCACCCCTTCCTCATCGGATCTTCGCTTCGCCTTCGTCCTTTAACAGGGGCTGATTTTGACGCTTTA
>CAZCBS010000156.1:0-9855 GCA_964496965.1 uncultured Bacteriovoracaceae bacterium | reverse complement strand
CAGCGTGATCCTGAATCTGGTACGGTTCTCACTCCTTCCTTAACGGCACGAAAGCTTCTCGTCGAAGCGCTTCGCCAACTTCCAAAAAAGAAGTCCTGATTTCCTATCTCATGTTCTCCGATGGAGAAGGCATGGGAACCAAGAGACGAAAGCTTAAGGTGCTTCTTGAGGAAGAGGGTTATCTTTTCTACAAGCTCAAGACGGATCAAACGAACGCGCCCAGCGAACTCTTTACAATGGAGCGAAAGCTACGAGGGTTGGCGCATCTGTTGGATGCGTATGACAACGAAATACTCCCCGCGCCTGGCGACGTAAACGCAATTGGACTTCTGATCTTCGAGTTTTGCGACGACCTGATGGCAATCCGTCACTTCATTGAACCCGTCCTCTGGAAACACAAGAACCAAGACGAAGACAAAACGGAGGAATGATGTGGCTATATTCTGCCGGAATTTGGTCGGCGATCCGACCATGGACAGATCGAGAGCATTAAGTTGATAGTTTTTATCAACAGTCCGAAAATTTAATCACTATGCCTACAACCCGACAAGGTACGCCAAAGCGGCGTGCTCGTGAGGTCGCCCCGTTTGCTCGCAACTTGATTGACCTCATGTCGCAGAAAAATATGACTGTTCGCGAAGCCGCGAAGATCGCTGGCGTGGGACACGCTACCGTTGTGAATTGGCGTGGAGGTGCATTACCCGAAGATTTCCGAGCTGTACGACTTTTGGCGAAAGCACTCGGAGTTTCGTTTTCTTTTCTGCTGACGGGCGAAGATGATACCCGCCCTGACGGCCCAGCATCAATGAACGAGGTTTTCCAAGACGGCGGCGCTCTCTTTGACGGGTACGCAAAAATCACGATTCAACGGCTCGTTCCAAAAGGCGGCCACATGAAGCAAGAGGACGAAAAATGAAAGCTCTCTTTGCCATCATCCTTTGCCTCGCATCTAGTGCTCATGCCGCCGAACTGGAGTTCTTTGGCTTCCGTGTCGGCGAGGACAAGACCACATCGCTCAAGAACATGAAGGCTCGCGATCTGATCTTCGTGGATTCCGACCAAAACGCGAATAACACCTATGCTCGCCGATCCGTTTCTGCGTCCATGAGAAATCGTGAACAATGCATTGAAGAGGGATCGGCGGAGTTGAAAACGACAACATGTTCGATCGGATCGAGCGACGTTCAGCAGATTGTTTTGTATCATCTGAACGGTCAGTTGGTTCGAATCGTCGCTCAGTTCCGCGCCACTCCTTCAGAATCTGCCCTGACAAAGCTGACAACGAAGTACGGAAGTGACCATCGAACTGTTCAAAAGGAGTTTATCGGTGAATTGGAGAAAATTCTTTCCGATCCACGTCCATCACTGACCGATCTTCTTTCAAATCCATTTGGCTACACGAAACGTTGTGACCAATGTTCACTTTCATTTTTCGTGCAATCCAACGAAGACGACCACGTTTTTCTCATCAAAGATCCAAAAGTCACTGCGCTCACACTTTTTAACGGCGCGATGATGAAAAAGCAGGTCGATCTGATCGAGAGTCAACATGCTCAACAAAAGAATCTTGCAGAGAAGAATAGAGATTTTTAACCAAGGAGGACGTATGTGCTCAAAAACGATCGTATTAGCTGGAGTCTTGGCAATCGCCGTAGGTTGTAGTTCTGCGCCGAAATCCGTTGTGGATACGGATCACATTGGACAGGAAACCGTGCTCCAAGAGCATGGAGATAGCTCGCTCAAGAATGCCGAGCCTTTCAAGATAGATGGTGGGTACGCCGTCGCCACCTCGCAAAGTACGTTAGCCGCTGATGGAACTCGACTTGAAGCCGCAACCAAGCTCGCGCAAATGCGATCCCGCGCCGAGCTGGCCCATACGATTTCGGTGAAGCTCGAAAGTTACAATCAAGTGGCAAGCGAGGATGGCTCCATCGGTTCCCAAACCATGCATGAAATCATCGGGACTACGAGCAAGCTCACCGCTCAGGAGTTCGTTCCTGGAAAAATCTATTATGAAAAAGTGAAGGTCATTTCGGACTCTGGAGTGCCAAGGACCGAGTATCGCGTCTGGGCAGAAATGAAACTGAACGAAGCTGCGTACAAACGCCAAGTCTTGAGTGCGATCCGTGACCAGGATGGAAAGGGTCCAGGGTTTTCTCAGCAATTTGCAAAGCAGGTATCTGATCACTTTGACAGGATGCTGAGCCCTGAGACGCCGGTAAAACAGACAGCTGAAGCTATCGGAACTGACAGCCGCAAACCGGCATCCATCGCTACGCAATCCGAGGCAGGTCAGTAACTGAGCCGGAAAGACGGTGACGCCTATGCTGTTGATCAATTTTGGCGCGGCTATGAGCGTCCTAACTTTGATGACTACCGCCGCTGCCGCCGAGCCCTCGTGGGTCCGCGAGGGTAACAGGCGGGACGGTAGCGTCCTGTTCGTTACATGCGAAGCGTCGGCACCCGCACGGGATCTTGCGTATCGTTTTGCCCTGGAGAGTTGCCAAGGAACGGCAGCTGACATGGTCAACGGCAACTTCGTTGCGCGATCGATGAGCGTTGAAACAGAGCATTCGATTGCGCTTCATTCCGAAATTAGCGCTGAGAAGAGAGCCAGCGGTCTGATTTGCGCGCCCGTGAATCAATACACCGAGAGCCAGGAGACTGGATTTCATACCTATCTTCAATGCCGTTTCTCTCTGGATCGTGTGAAAGTTGAGTCGGTTTCTAAAAATTCTGAAAATGGGAATAAGTCTGATCAGATTGTTCAAAGCGAGATTCAGACCGAACAAGAGACGAATGTTGGCACGGGTAAGATCATTCAAAGCGCTGACCGGCACTTGATCGTCAGTTGCATTCCCGCGTGCGACGAGCTGATTTTGACTGGCGGTACCCGTCCAAGGACCGTTCAAATGGATGCTAATCCCAAGTCAGTGCTGATTTACTCCGACGATCGCGAGATGGTTGCTCGGAAAAAAGGCTATCTCCCCCAGCACGTGATTCTGAGCGAAAGACGTACACCGGCAATTGATAATTTCGAATCTGAGTTCATGGAGGTTCATCTTGAGAGGCCATGAGTGGGTCGCTGGCATCGTTATCCTTGCTACGGCTTGTGCGACGACGAATCGCTATCGTCGAATCAGTGCTGAGCCCGTAACTTCCTCGAATGTAGGCTCAAAGGAATCACCCAAAGGAGTGGTCGAGGACGCGGCCCGCGTCGGTGATTTCCATATTTTTGATGAAACGACTTACCGAAAAATTGATCAAGCTCTGAAAAAATATCGATCAAATCGGGAAGAGTCCCTAGAGGGGATTCGCGGTGCTGTCTGTGACGGTCGGCGACCTAGAGTCAATCCCACTTACTCCATCAAGCTAATCCTACCAAAAGCACCGGCAGGTATTCCATTGGACGAAGCGACACGCGTTCAAGCCGATTATCTGGAATTTACGCGTCAGTACTTGAAGTACGGCTTCTTAGATGAGGCGTCTGATCCAAAGCTACTTACAGAGAAGTTCAACTCGGATTTCAATCGTTACAAAGAAAATGTGATCGATACTGAAGGTGAGCGACGTTGGGCCAATCAGAAATTCGGTGTCGTCATCCCTTTCCAGTCTTCTACGGCTCGATTGGATATTGAGAAGTACTATCGTAACGCTATCGCAATGCCCCTGGTCCCTGACTTTAGGCAGATCGATCGAAGTGAATGGTTTTATGGCCGGTATTTCTTAGCAACAGCCTTCCAAAAGGACCGAACGATTATTCTAACCCCGAAAGTATCGCCGACCTTGGTTGGATCTTGGGGATATCAAAGCTACGGCACCGAAATGGGTCAAGCCGTCATTCAATTCGGTCGAGTAACCGAGTCCACCTCCTTGGCGCCGTACGCTTCTGAAGAAGATGACTTCAACCTGCGGACTCGATCTGCCTATACGATTTCTGAAAATAAATGGAAGCTTGAGGACAGGAGCTTTGTTCAACCCATGCTTCTCAGCGTCCTTGAAGATATCGCACTTTTAAAGCAGGAGTTTACGTTTGTTTTCTCTCGCGAGGACGTGGAGCAGATCTTCTCCGCTCATAATGCACGTGAGCAGCAGTATTTCGGCATCTCTTACGAAACTGGGAAGTTTTCTCCACAGTACGCGATCGACCACGCGAATACGATTTGGTCAAAAGTCTTAGCGCATGCCACGGAAATTCAAGAAGCCGCACAAGATGATGGGAGCGTTAATTTCACTTTGAAGCTGGATATGTCGCTATTTTGCTCGAAAGGCGCCAGTAAGTTTTCACTTCAAAGCCAGGGAAAGTAGACATGAGCATAGCCAATAAGATAAAGGCCCCAGTCAAATCTACGATTCAAGATATCGAAAGAATCAAAATGATCGTTCCCTACGTCGGTCAGCTTATTGATCACCCCTTTGTCCAGTTGATCGAAGGCACTTTGCTTGCGATGGGGTTCGATAATCCCGTAGATTGTCGTCACGCTGATGACAATGATCACCTTGGCTGGAGCGTCTCATTTGACGAGCGCGTGGTTGCTCGTTACGAGTTATCACTCACTCCAGAGCGCGAATTTTTTTTTGAAGCGACATGCGCTATTGGAACCGTGCCGGAGGATTCCGGCAAGAGGCTTCAGCTTCTTGACCGCATGATATACCAAAATAGAAACTTGGCCTTCCCCTGCTGGCTTGCAGTCGATTGCCAAGGTACGCTAATGGCAGTTTTCAGGTGCAATGCTCAACTGATATCGACGGATCTTCTTATTGCGAGGGTCTACGGGATTGGCGGATTTGCAAGCGGGCTTAACGGCGAATTGGTTCAGGGCGGGCTGGTACAGCCCCTTCATAAGTCGTATTTTAGAATATACGGATTAAAATAAAAGTACGCACCTTCCTTGGTGCACCGTACTTTTAGTCATTTTCTCACATCCAGTCGTTATCGATGGTTCCTTCTTTCAACGAAATTATTTGCATTTGCTCGCTGTAAAACTCAACGATTGCTCGGCTTGTTTCCCTGAGCCTTAGAGATGAATGGTAAATTTCTTTGATCACACCGTCATCCTCAGGAGTCGTTCGTCGCAGAAGTTCACCCAACGCAGCGGTTTCCTTTTCGATTTGCCCGACATGCTCACGCACCAGCCGAGGGAAATCCGCATTTTTTGAATCCACCTTATCGGAGACTGGAACCGACTTCTGCTCCGCAAGATAAACAGTATCGTCTGCCGAGACTTTAGGCGTACTCGGCGGGACACTTGGAATGCTCGCCAGTTCGTCTAGACGGCGGGACACCACTTTGCTTCCGATTCTCGCCGTATCCATCGTTATGACTTTGTCTCCACGGATCACCTTTCGATTAGTTGACTCCGAACCGTTCGAAGTGATCGAGCGCATTTTTCCGACAAACACATCGCTGACTCCACATCTTTTCGAAATCTCCAAATTTGACCACGTTCTCCATTCGGGATCAGCCAAAAGGATGCCTACCGCCCGACGCTTATCCTCATTAGTCCTACGAAGACCATGCGATGCATTCGCACCCACACTGAAAAGAAGCGCATCTCGGCGACTTCCTTCTATTACTTCAACCCAGATCTCCGATCTTCCAGTCCTGCGGTGAGCTTCATAGCGATGAAACCCATCTGCCAAAATATACTTTTCGCAGTCCCTATTCCAAAAGACAGTGACTGGCGGCATTTTAGCGCCGCCTTTGACGAGATCTGCGTACTCCGACACCGTTTCTTCATTGAGTGACTGGCGAGACTGAATTTCGGGATCAGCCTCGATGTCATCGATTAGGATCTGTTCGATCGAGCGGTTTCCGATCTCATTGATTGGAGCCGGACGCTCATTCGATGAATCACTTTCTAATTTTTCTTCACAATATGCTTCTTTTAATTCAACCATACGATACTCCTTATGGCTTGTTAGTTGGGGTTTGAGCCGACGTGCTGAAAATTGAGAGGCCACGAGAAGGTGTCGCCGATCCTGACGACATGAGTTCGTCAATGGGCGCTTCGCGCTTATGGGCCAAAAGTTTTGGAATTTGCTGAATAAGAAGAGATTTGTCGGAGGTTTTTGACTGAGGCTTCCCGACACGATCAAGCCACTCAGGAACCACGACGTAAACGCCGCGCACTGCTTTTTTGCTTTCAGATTTTATCCCGTCAACAAGATCGGCGAAACCCACTTCCTGCTTTTTCAAAAATCCAAACTCAGGATGGGCCATTATTTTCAGATCGTTTCGATCCCAACCAAAGCCCTTGAGATCCGCGAGCGTGATTGCTCGGAAGTTGCCCAAATGTTGAATCACCTTGTCCGCGTTCTGATGACGACGCTTGATCGGTTTGAGTTCGCTCAGCCTGGATTCGATCTTGGGAATTAGGGCATTGGGCTTTAGATCATCGGCGAAGTATTCAATGACCTTGCTCCAAATGAAATTTAGCGTCGTTTCCAGAATAGTGGCCGTGCGGACCGCATCCCTAAAGACTGGGTAATAAGGATTGGTGGTTCCGTCCCAAATACTTGGGTCTTTGAATTTGGGGTAATTAGCCTGAAATTCGATGCGGAGACGATCATCTTTCTTATACGCCTTGAACTTAAACTCCTTGGAACCAGTAAAGTCGTTATGAACCTTGCGCTGGGAGGTTTCCCAAGTCACATAAGAATTGCGATCGATGTCATCGTGGGATTCTTCGATACGGTTACGGCGCTTGGTCGCAGTCTTGAAATAGAGATACAGGACTCTTTCGAGAGCTTCGGTCAAAGCATCGATCTGGATATGGGTCAGAACTTCAAAATAAATCTCCAAGCGCTCAACGACGACATGCTGGCGAACTTCGTTCGAGGGATTCCAAGAATCCAGTCCCTGCTCCTTCATGATGAAATCGCGAGACTCTGCCACCGCCGCAAGCCCACAGATAAGTTGCCATACATGTGGTTCCTTTTTTTTGCCCTCGGCAATGCTCATTAAATGATCGATCTCTTCGAGATCGAGTTGATTCTTGGCCTCGACTCTATCGCGGGTACTGTTGTGTCCGCGATGATGAGGCAGTGGCTCGCCGATCTCGGCGCGGTAAATACGCTTGCCGTTGGTCCGCACGGTCTTGTCACCAAAGACCTTCAGATACGGCGCTCCTCTGTAAGTTGGATAGATATAGGGATTGGCGAAATAGCCACGCCATTGCTCAGGACCAAGGTACTTATGGATACGTTTCCCTGATTTCGAACTATCAACCGGTCCTGATTCGCCAGCCTTCAGGCGGCAACGAAGGGTGAGGTTATCAAGGAGGACGGGACTACATGGAAATAGATCCGATACGCTTGCGCTTTTGCTTTTTTTATCCAAAAAATGACCCGAACTCATGAACTACTCCTTCAAGCGCACAAATACCTGCCATCCGCGCCTTTCTAGTTCGCGAATTAGGACTCGGTCGTCTTCAATTAATCGAAGCAGATCATCCTGCTCCTTTGTTAAAGATGAATGCCCCGTCCGAGTTGGGGCAGATTTCGTGGCATCCTTGTCTACGTTATCTTTGATGGCTGACTTCTGGTCAGATGGGGTGGCGGAGTCTGAAGCGTCGAGAATTTCTTTTGGGACTTCTTTCAGCGCCTCTCGCAAAAATGAATTCGCTCGCTCCTGCACTGGCGTAAATGGTTTTCCAGTCGAAGACTGTCGTCGTTCTAGTTCAATGGCCAGTCTGATTAGGTGGATTCTTGGAATTCGCTCCGAATGCCGCCATTGACCAGGCGCGTGTCGGCCCACTCCGCAGATCCCTGCGATGTCTTCACGGGTCGCGTCGAGCGCCGCAAAAAGATCGCTTAGCTGTTCTCCATTCACTTTTACGATGTCTTTAACCTTCATTCTTACGAGTCTATCTTAAATATTTATAATACTCAAGATATTTGTTGAACAAAAGGTTTTTGTCTGGTATTGTAGTTATTAAGAGTATCTATTTTTAATGAAAGTAGGCTCGAATGGAAATGGAAAACCGTGCAGAGAGGCAAAGTACGGTCTTTAATGTTGAGTTAAATAGTCGGAAAAGGAGTAAATTATGGGCAAAAGCAAGATCCAATGGACCGAGACGACCTGGAATCCCCTCACTGGGTGCGACAAAGTGAGCGCGGGCTGTAAGAACTGTTACGCCGCGACACTGGCCAAGCGTCTTCAGACGATGGAAAATCCTCGATATTCGAATGGATTCAAGCTGACGCTCCAGCCCGACAAGCTTCAGGAGCCGCTCGGCTGGAAGACTCCTAAGCGTGTGTTCGTCAATAGCATGTCCGATCTCTTTCACCGCGATGTGCCCGTAGAATTCATCGAATCGGTTTTCAAGACGATGAATGAAGCCCACTGGCATACGTTTCAAGTTCTCACGAAGCGGCACGAGCGACTACTCGAACTGAGTCCTGGTCTCCCTTGGGCTGAAAACATCTGGCAAGGCGTCTCCGTGGAGAATCAGGATCATATTCATCGCATCGATTTTCTTCGGCAGACAAGCGCGAGGGTAAAGTTTCTATCAGTCGAACCTCTTCTCGGCCCGTTACCCCATTTGAATTTGGAGGGAATCGACTGGGTCATCGTTGGCGGTGAATCAGGTCATGGATTTAGGCCAATCGATGAAGGATGGGTCAGGGAGATTCGCGATCAGTGCATAGCTGCCGACGTTCCATTTTTTTTCAAGCAGTGGGCAGGACAAAGACCCAAGAGGCTCGGTCGTTTGTTGGATGGTCGCGAGTGGAACGAATATCCAAGAACGTCTGAGAATGTGATGAACACTTTGGATCATGCGATCGACTCTCAGACGTTAACGATTCGATAAACCAGTGCGGATCTTTGTATCTGCTGAAGGGAAAGCCTCCGATTGGAGAATATATGGAAAGATCATCAGGTAAAAAGTGTCATAAGTTATTTGACTCTCCGATTTCAGATATTCAGATAACGGGAAGTGCCACGGTCTATTCCGAGTGGCTACCGAAGCCCAAGGTGGTCCAACAGCCTCCAACGGTATCCACAGGGTCCGCAGGTTCAATTGCTCAAATGAGAATTGGATTGGCTTCGACACTATTGCCGTTCTTCCAGACTCTACCTCTCTCAAAAGTCTTTGCGTTCTGCACCCTCCATCCAAAAGCTCCTATGGTGCTGAGTGCCTTCCATAAAAATCCTAGCAAAAGATCTGGACTGGAGTCGCAATGTAAAACCTGCGTGAGCAGAAAGAAGGCGGAGAATTACAAAAAGAAGAGGAAGAAAAAAGCCACATCGCTCAGGCACCGAAGTGGGACGCAGATGCTTACTGTCGATAGCAATGATTTCATCGAGTGCTACCACCAAGTAGATCGATCATTTTTCGTCAAAGCCTTGGAAGAAGTTGTGGAGGCACTTTTATGCAAAGAAAAAATCAATCAGTTGTAAGAAAGACTCTATTTGGAGTTTCTTATGGGCGCGTAAGTACCGATAGCCAGTTCATGCACGCCAACGGAACAAGGAAGGAAGATGCATCACCAGAAGCGCAAAAAATAAGGTGTTTCGATCACGTCGCTTACCTATCAAAAAGTAACAGTAAGGGCGTTTGCTACGAGATTTCAGAGCATATCAGTGACGAAGGTTATTCAGGAAAAGACACGCACCGTCCAGGATTCCAAAGGATGTGGAACCTGATCGCGTCTGGGAAAATTCATTTCGTGGTTGCGACCGAGCTAAGCCGCCTCAGTCGATCAGTTAAGGACTTTCTTGAACTCGTAGAGCATTGCGGGAAATATAATGTTGATGTCTTTGTCATTGGACTCAGGCTGGACACGACAGATGCATTCGGAAAATTTGTCTTGGTCATGCTCGTCGCGATGGCGGAGTTTTATCGTGAA
>CAZCBS010000155.1:0-9869 GCA_964496965.1 uncultured Bacteriovoracaceae bacterium | reverse complement strand
TTCCGAATACTTTGGGGTCAATGTTTTTGACATCCAGAAGATGAAGGAAAAGCTTCCTAAAGACGTATTCACCAAACTTCTCTCCACCATTGAGACCGGCAAGAAGCTCGACACGGAAATCGCCAACACGGTCGCGCATGCGATCAAGGAATGGGCGCTTGCCCGTGGCGTGACTCATTTCTGCCACTGGTTCCAGCCGCAAACTGGAACGACGGCCGAAAAGCATGACGCCTTTTTGACCTTCGACGACAATGGCAAGACGATCGAAAAATTCTCCGGCGCGCAGCTGATTCAATCCGAGCCAGACGCTTCGAGCTTTCCGTCGGGCGGCATGCGCACGACTTTCGAAGCTCGCGGTTATACCGCTTGGGACCCATCGAGCCCTGTGTTCATCGTCGAGCATGTGAACGGAAAGACGCTTTGCATTCCTTCCGTTTTCATCAGCTACCATGGTGACGCGCTCGATGAGAAAACCGCGCTTCTTCGCAGCATCGAAGGCCTCTCCAAAAACGCATGCGAGCTTCTCCATCTGATCGGTTACTCGGATGTGAAGCGCGTGGTCGCGACTCTCGGTGTTGAGCAGGAGTACTTCCTGATCGATCGCAATTTCTTTAATCTTCGTCCTGATCTTGTCATGACTGGGAGAACGCTTTTGGGCGGGCAACCTCCCAAAGGCCAACAGCTCGAAGACCATTACTTCGGCAGCATCCCGGCTCGCGTTCAGTCCTTCATGAGTGAAGTCGAGCATGAGCTCTACAAGCTGGGTGTACCCGCGAAAACCCGCCACAACGAAGTCGCGCCTTCTCAGTTCGAGCTCGCTCCGATTTTCGAGGAAGCCAATCTCGCGACTGACCACAATCAAGTCACGATGGAAGTGCTTCGCAAGGTTTCGCTTCGCCACAATTATTCTGTTTTGTTGCATGAAAAGCCGTTTGCCGGAATCAACGGTAGCGGCAAGCACAATAACTGGTCGATGAGCATCGCCGCGAGCGGTCCGGATCTGAATGGCGATAATCTTCTCGATCCAGGCAAAACGCCGCATGAAAACATCCGCTTTCTGTTGATGCTTGCGGGCGTGATGAAGGGCGTGCACAAGCATGCAGGACTTCTGCGCGCGGGCATCGCTTCTGCTGGAAACGATCATCGCTTGGGCGCGAACGAAGCTCCTCCTGCGATCATCTCGATTTTCATGGGCGATCTTCTGACTCGCATCCTGAATCAAATCGAAGAAGGCGCGGCTTCCGGTCAAGGCGCTGAAGCAGCCGTGATTAAGCTCGGCGTCAGCCAGCTTCCGGAAGTCATGCGTGATAACACCGATCGCAATCGCACTTCTCCATTCGCTTTTACCGGCAATAAGTTCGAGTTCCGCGCAGTGGGCTCAAGCGCATCGACGGCTTTCCCAGTGACTCTGCTGAACGCAGCTGTAGCTGATGGCTTCGCGGATCTCGCGATAGCTCTCAAAGCGAAGGCCGCGAAGGGCAAGGTGAACGAAGCCGCTGTCATGGAAGTCGTTCGCGAAACGATCAAGGAAACAAAGTCGATTCGCTTTGAAGGAAACGGCTACTCGGAAGAGTGGGTGAAGGAAGCCGATAAGCGCGGCCTTCCAAACCTTCGCAAAACGCCGGAAGCATTAGCTCAGCTTTTGACCGATAATTCCAAGAAGCTCATGGCTTCGATGGGCGTTTTCACCGAAGCAGAGCTGGTTTCTCGCTTCCATGTTCGCACCGAACGCTATGTGAAGAATCTCCTGATCGAGATCGACACGCTTCGTTCCATGGTCGACACGCAAATCTTGCCGGCAGCGTTTGCTTATCACTCGGTTCTGTCCGCGGGAATCAGCAGCGCTAAATCCGCGGGCCTTACGGCACCGCAGTCGGTCGTGGCGGAGCGCCTGACTAAGCTGATCGCGGGACTCCAGACCAAGCGCGAAGCTCTCGAAGGCTCTTTCCATAAAGTCGAAAAGCTCGGAAGTGAAGAAGACAAAGCAAAGCTTCTCGCAACCGAGATCTCGACTCTGATGGCTGAGATTCGCACGAATTGCGACGAGCTTGAAGCCGTCGTTGCTGACGACTTCTGGCCAATGCCTAAGTATCGCGAAATGCTTTTCTTGGCATAAGTAGGTCTTAAGTAGATTTCGCTGAAAAATGCGACGCCCGCGTTGGTTTTGCCAGCGTGGGCGTTTTTTTATGGGTAAGACGGGCTGGGGCGACTCCCGGCGCCGGGGTTGTGGCGAGTAGGCCAGGCCGAGATACTTATGAAAATCTTCTACTTTTCAACTGCCGCGACTTTGGCACAAAAACCGTGCGTCTTTACGGATTACTTTGGATTGATTGAGTTCGACACTCAGTATGTTTTTCATTTCGTCGAGCTTGAACACGCGGGCACTGAACGATTGCGAGGGACGCTGAAAAAATAAGAAAGCTCATTGTGGTTTGAGTGGAGTATGTGAATAAGATTCGCGATCCTTCTCCATGCGAGGCCCTTTATTGTTTGAATATATATTGGATAAAAAGTTAGATCGAAAAAAGTTTCGAGCCCGAAAAGATTTTTATTGACTAGGTGTGGAATCGGAATCGTGTTTTAAAATTGCGATTTTGAAATCCACTTTAAACACAGCTCAGATAGTCCTGTTTTGACTGAGGTTAAAGCGTTTGAATTGGGTTGTGCGCGGCCGCGAGATTGAGTTGTAAAACGCGCTGCCGAGCCCGCTAGAGGCCTCGATTTCCAATAATCAGTTGCTCATCCGATTGAAAGCCAATGTCGAAAACGAGCGCAAGCTTCTCATGGAAATATTGCACGCCTTGCGTGAAGTCGAACTGAGAAAGCTTCATTTAGAACTTGGGTATCCGGATCTTTATCGGTTTGCCATGAAAGAGTTGGGCTATTCTGCCGGCGCCGCTCACCGCCGTATTTCTGCTATGCGCCTTTTGAACTCGATTCAAGAGGTTGCATCCAAGCTTGAAAGTGGCGAACTGGGACTTTAAAACGGAAGCCAAGCCCAAGTCTGTTTTCGTAAAGAAGATCAGCGGCGAAAAACAGAAGGCGAGCAGAGGCTTTCTCTAGAAGAAAAGCGCGAAGTCGTCACAGAGCTTTTTGGAAAGTCGACCCGCGAGGGTCAGCGCGTGCTGATGGAGCGTTCTCCGGACGTGATGATTCCGACGGAGAAAACTCGCCCGCTTCCGGAGCAAAAAACATTAGTGCAATTCGTCGCTTCCGCAGAACTGATGGCAAAGCTTGAAGAGCTGAAAAACT
Source organism: uncultured Bacteriovoracaceae bacterium (assembly GCA_964496965.1). Lineage (GTDB taxonomy): Bacteria > Bdellovibrionota > UBA1018 > UBA1018 > UBA1018 > CAZCBS01. The sequence continues at coordinate 6,617 of CAZCBS010000155.1, read as the reverse complement.
GGATGGCTCATAAAAACTTTGAAGGACGAATGGACGTCTTGATCGATCAGGTCGCTGATATTGCATTAAATGAATTGCGGCCCAAGCAGTCGCGAAAATCTCGGTCTCAAGCCGCGCCTGAGCGAAAACAAACCCCGGCGCCGGGAGTGGAAAAGCGATCACGATCTATTCCTGCCGATGTGAAGAGAACGGTGCTTCTAAGAAATCAGAATGGCTGCACTTACAAAGACCCGAAAAGTGGGAGAGTTTGCCAGAGTCTGCACGGCCTGCAGTTTGAGCATATTGTCCCATTTAGCTTGGGGGGATGTCACGAGGCCGACAATCTGACGCTCTTTTGCTCCGCGCACAATCGCTATCAGGCGGAGCGAATGGGGCTCAATTGATTTTGCCGCGCGCTTTTAAAGCCAGCGCGCTAAAAGCTCTTTCAAAAGTCCTGCTGGCGCAAAGGTGAGAGGCTGCCAAGTTTCTTCTGGAAGATCGATCATCTCGCCGATGATTTGTTCTTTTTGAATCGATTTGGCTGCGGTAGCTGTTACGGTGATGGGGGTGGCAGGCTTATTCGAGGACGAAGCTTTCTTAGCTTTCGAGGCTTTTTCTGCTGGCATGCTTGTAGAAGCTTTTGACGGCTTCGACTTTTTATCAAATGGATTGCGCCCTAGACGATTGTCGCTTGCGCTCATAGGCTGGTCTCCGCGCGGGATTCCGCATTGGCCGCATTCTTAGAACGACTCGCTTCTTGAATTGCTGCACTTTTCGCGTCAAGCCGTGCCAGGACTTCTTTCGCGGCGGCGAGATAGTCTTTCGCGCCACGCGAAGCGCGGTCGTACTCGATGACGGAGCGAGCGTGGCCGGAACTTTCAGTCACGGCCGCGTTTTCGTGGATCATGGTTTCGAGAACGAGCTCGCTCATCTCGGCGCGAAGCATTTCAATGACTTCTTGGGTGAGTTTGCGGCGTTGGGAGACCTGGGTGAAAAGAACGCCCAGGATCGAGAGCTTTTGGTTCCAGCGGTCTCGAATGTTCTCGATGGATTCGCGGATTTTTACGATTCCTTCCAAGCTGAAAAACTCAGGCTGAACAGGAACCAAAACATGATCGCTGGCACAGAGGGCATTCAGTGTCAGCAAGTTGAGGCTAGGCGGCGTATCGATCAAGATAAAATCGTAGTGAGGGCTGACGCCATTCAAAAAATGCGAGAGCACGAGCTCACGATCTGGCCGCGAAAAAAGATAGTACTCAACGCCGGAGAGCGCCTTGTCGGATGCGATCAAGTCAACGCCGCTCGAAGTAGAAGCGATGAACTGTTTTCGAGCCTCGGCATCCACGGGGCGCTTTGAAAGAAAAACCTGGTCCAAGGTCTGAAGAGAATCATGAGGTTCTTCGCCCGGTATGACTCCAAGGTAACTCGTCAGATTGGCTTGTGGATCGCTGTCGATGAGAAGGACTCGCTTCCCCGCGCGAGCGAGAGCGACTCCCAGATTCATCGCCGTGGTTGTTTTACCGACACCGCCTTTTTGATTGGCGACGGTGACGATCACTGCCCGGATCGGGGCCTGATTTGGAGTTTCTTTAAAAATAGCCATGATTCCCTTCACTTCGATTCGCTTCCGAAAGAATCATCCTCCCGTTTAAAAGGTGGGTCAACGCCAATGTCGGGTAGACAGTCGAGCACCGGATGTGCGATTAAGGTAAGTATGGGCACCTTAGCCGCATGGTATCAAAGCCGCATCACGGGACGCGGGCTTCTGAGTCAGATTCTCAGGAAGCTTCGCCGCTTCTATTTGGGCACCTTCCGCCCTGATTACGTGGAAAAGGCCATTGCCGATACCCGAAAAGGGGAGTGTCATCGCTGCGGTCTTTGCTGCGAATTGATTTATAAATGCCCGTTTTTGGGACGCGATAGCCAGAGCCTTCCGTACTGCCGAATTTACGGCGACTTGCGCCCAGCGAACTGCCGAAACTATCCTTTCGACAAGTTTGACGCCGAAATCGATCAGTGCGGTTTCCGCTTTGATTAAGTCAGCTGAGTGAGTTTTTCGATGGAAACATTTCGTGGCATTCAATCCGTCTCCCGCTCGTTCCCTCATCCAGTGGTGACCATTGGCAATTTCGACGGAGTTCATTTAGGCCACCAGCAAATCATTCGCCTTGCGGTCGAAAAGGCGCGAGCAAGCTCCGGAACCGCCATCGCCTATACCTTTCGTCCCCATCCTCAACAGGCTCTTAGGCCCGGGACGCAGATCCAGTTGCTGACCACCTATGACGAAAAGCTCGAGCTTTTGGCTCAAACTGGATTGGACGTGACGATCGAGGAGCCGTTTAGTCGCGAATTTTCGACGGTCAGTCCGAAAGACTTTTTCACCGAGATTTTGCTCAAAAGACTCGGAGCGCGCGCAATCGTCGTGGGATACGATTTTGCTTTTGGAAAGGAGCGCCAGGGCCATCTTCAAGCTTTGGAGGAGCTCTGTAAAAACGCGGGTGTTGAGCTGACCGTGGTTCCTCCGCAGAGGACTGAGGGCGAAATCGCCTCAAGTTCAAAGATTCGCCAATATCTCATGTCGGGCGAGGTGGATTCCGCGAGCCGGCTGCTGGGACGCGAGTTTTTCTATCGGGGAATTGTCGTGAAGGGCGAAGGACGAGGAAGAAAGCTAGGCTTTCCAACCGCCAATCTCAAGATCGAGAATAAACTGACGCTTCCTTACGGAGTGTATGCGAGCTGGGCTCGATGCGAAGCGCTCTTTCCTGGGCAGCTTTTGCCCAGCGTGACGAATGTGGGAGTTCGCCCGACGTTCGAGGGAAAAGAACTTCCCGCCCTGGTCGAAACGCATCTTCTGGATCGGACCGTCGACCTGTATGGAAACGTTTTCGAAGTTCGCTTCGTGAAGCGCTTGCGCGAGGAGCGGAAGTTTCCCGGCGTCGACGCGCTCAAAACGCAGATCGCCGCTGATTCGGAGCTTGCCAGAAGTCTTCTTGCGCGCGAGTAGCTCTAGCTTACGCGTAGTCATAAAAATGACGTAAAATGGCGCTGTTTGCGCGCGTCTAGTTGCCTTGACATCAGTGTCTTATTTACTCACAATTTAAATAAGAAATATTTCTATGTCGAAACAACTTTCCGAGCTCCTTCTCAAGGATCGCATCATCACACAAGCTCAATTTGCCGAAGCAGCGGAAAGCTCGAAGGCAGGGAAAGACTCCATTCGCTTCTTGATCGAGAAGAAATACGTCGCTGAGACTAAGCTTCTCTATTATCTCAGCCAAAAGTTCGGCCTACCTAGCATCAATCTCGCGAAATTCGAGATCAGCTCGGACGTCTTGCGGCTTTTTACTCCCGAGCTCGCAAGGCGTGCTCAAGCGATCCCGATTCAGCAGAACAAGGGCACGCTCGTCGTGGCGGTTTGCGATCCGACTAACGTCGCCGGGCTTGAGGCGGTTAAGCTCACCGTCAAGCTCAATATCGAATCTGTTTTGACATCGGTTTCGGCATTCGATGCCGCGCTCAATAAGTACTACGCTGGTATTGCTCACTCTGTTGCTGCCATCAACAAGTACCAAAAGAGCTCTCAGCCCGCCGAGGAGAAAACCTCAGCTGGTCTCGAGCTTTTCCAGGTCCACGACATCGATGTCATCTCCAACGACGAAGACGGGCCTGTGATCAGCGTCGTGAACGGGATTTTGAGCGAAGGCATTCGCCGCGGCGCCAGCGATATTCACGTCGAGCCCTATGAAAAGCAATTTCGCGTTCGCCTTCGTTGCGACGGCGTGCTGATAGAAGTGACGCGAATCCCGATTGAGCTTAAGCGCGCAGTGGTGGCTCGCTTTAAGATCATGTCCCGCATGGATATCGCGGAAACCCGCGTTCCCCAGGACGGTCGCATTAAGTTGAAGACGGGGGGCAAAGTCATCGATTTTCGCGTGAACACAATGCCTACGCTTTTCGGCGAGAAGATGGTGCTTCGTATGTTGAACACCGGAAATCTTCAGCTGGATTTGTTGAAACTGGGATTTGAGCCTCAGCAGCTTGAGACTTTCAAAAAGGGGATTTATTCCCCGAACGGAATGGTTCTTGTCACCGGCCCAACGGGCAGCGGAAAAACGACGACGCTTTATTCGGCGCTCGCCGAGCTCAATAAGATCACGGACAATATTTCAACCGCCGAAGATCCGGTCGAGTACAACCTCGAGGGGATCAATCAGGTTCAGATCAACAAGGAAGTGGGCCTGACGTTCGCCAACGTTTTGCGCGCACTTTTGCGTCAGGATCCGGATACCGTTCTTGTCGGTGAGATTCGTGACTATGAGACGGCCGAAGTGTCCATTCAAGCCGCGCTGACCGGTCACTTGGTGCTCTCCACTTTGCACACGAATGACGCTCCTAGCACGATCACTCGTTTGATGAATATGGGAGTCGAGCCGTTTCTGGTTGTCGCTTCGATCAATACGATCGTCGCACAGCGCTTGTTGCGAACGGTTTGTGCCAAGTGCAAGACGGAGCAACCGATCCCAAAGAGCAAGATCAAGGAAATCTGCGATGCCGCAGGCTTGGAAGGCCAGAGCTTGGACGGAGCGAAGTTCGCTCGCGGAGCCGGCTGCGAAGTTTGTGGGAAGAGCGGCTATAAAGGCCGCGTTGCGATTTACGAGGTTCTGGATTTTAGCCAGACCCTCAAAGAAATGGTCCTTAAAGGCGAGAGCATTATCGAGATCAAACGCCAGGCGATCAAGGAAGGAATGCGCACGCTTCGGATGGCTGCCATCAGCAAAGCAGCCGAAGGACGCACCACTCTTGAGGAAGCCCTTTCGTTGACGATGGAGAACTAGTTCATGGGGCAACGGATAAACCTGCCTTCTCTTCTAAAAACGATGGTGGAGCAGGATGCGTCGGACTTGCATGTCACGGTCGGCGTTCCGCCAGAGTTCCGTATTCAGGGGAAAATGGTCAAAGTGAAGGGCGAGGCGCTCGCCCATCAAGAGAGCAAGGATTTGTGCTACTCGGTGATGAACGATTCCCAAAAGGTCGAATTCGAGAAAAATCTCGAGATTGATTTCTCGTTCGGCATCAAGGATCTTGCCCGCTTTCGTGCGAACGTGTTTTACCAGCGCGGCGCTGTTGCAGGCGTTTTTCGCCGAATTCCGCTTCATATTCCTGATTTCGATGCGCTTGGCCTTCCCATCGTTTTGAAAAACGTGATTCGAAGGCCCAACGGATTGGTGCTGGTAACCGGCCCCACGGGCAGCGGAAAATCCACGACTCTCGCCGCGATGTTGGACGTTCTCAATCGCGAGGAGTTCGGTCATCTCATTACAGTCGAAGATCCGATCGAGTTCGTTCATCCCCATAAAAACTGCGTGGTGAACCAACGCGAAGTGGGTGTCGACACGAAGAGCTTCTCTTCCGCGCTCAAGCGAATTCTTCGTCAAGACCCGGACTTCGTCCTGGTGGGCGAGCTTCGGGACGCGGAGACGATCGAAATGGCGCTGACGATGGCGGAAACGGGGCATCTCGTTTTTGCGACGCTTCATACTAACAATGCCGTGCAATCGATCAATCGCGTGATCAACGTATTTCCTCCCCACCAACAATCCCAGATTCGCCAGCTTGTTTCTTTCTCGCTTCAAGCGGTCGTCTCGCAACAGCTGATTCCCAAGAGCATTGGAATGGGACGAGTGGCGGCGATGGAAGTGATGATTCCCACAATGGCGATTCGATCGCTCATTCGTGAGGATAAGATTCATCAAGTTTATGGGGCGATGCAATCGGGGCAGGAAGAGACTGGAATGCAGACGATGAACCAGGCTCTTTTTCGCTTGGTGCGCAACAGAGTGCTCTCCCAGTCGGATGCGATTGAGTACAGTTTCGTGCCCGAAGAGTTGATTAAGATGCTGGGGGGGCAAGTCAGGACTTGATAGCTTATGCCAGTTTTTAAGTACGTTGGCGTCGACCGCCAAGGAAAACAAGTAAAAGGTGAATTGGAAGCCGTCAACGAGGGCGAGTTCCGGATGGCCTTGCATTCCCAAGGAGTGCGTCCTAAGTCCGTCACGATGGCGCGTTTTGCCGCGACGAAAACAGCGGTCACTCAAGGCACGAGTTTTTCAAACGCGAAATTGAACAATACCTACGTTCCTATCAAGGTTGTCGTTCTATTTACGCGTCAGTTGCAGCTTTTGATTAGTTCAGGCATTCCGCTCGTTCAAGGGCTTGAAATCTTGATCGAGCAGTCGAATCATCCTGGCATTAAAGCGATCCTCAGCCAAATTCGCGAGAAAGTGTCGCAAGGCTCTTACCTTTGGGAGTCCATGAGCGCGTATCCGAGGACTTTTAGCAATCTCTATGTATCCATGATCCGCGCAGGCGAAGCATCCGGATCGATGGATAACATGCTCAAGCGTCTTGCGAAGTACATGGAAGACGAGGACCGCATCAAGAGGCTGATTAAAGGCGCCATGATGTACCCGATTATCGTTACCTGCATCGGCGTGGGCGTCATGATCGTGATGTTGGTTTTCGTGATTCCGAAGTTCGAAGACATGCTTAAGCAGAGCGGGCAGCAGCTTCCGGCTGTCACTCAAGCCGTGATCGATATGTCGCATTTTGTTCAGCACAATTTTCCCTATATCGCGGGG
>CAZCBS010000154.1:7904-9897 GCA_964496965.1 uncultured Bacteriovoracaceae bacterium | reverse complement strand
TTTTCGCCTTTCAATAGGAATTTAGACTTTCTTTTGTTAACGAAACAGTCCCATCCGTCCAGCCTTATAACGATTATGAGCCGAGCAAAAAAGCGTGAGGTTTTCAGCGTGATGGCCTCCTCCCTGACTAAAAGGGACGATATGCTCAAATTGCAAGCCATGCCGACTTTGACAGATTCTCCCGGGTTTTAGAGTCTTTATAAGTACAACCGTTTCGATCTCTTAGAAGTACTTTTCTTTTTTCTGCAGCCGGAATGTAACGGGAGCGGTGAGTGGTGAGCTGTGTAGATTGAGTCACTCCCGGCGCCGGGGGTACAGGCAAGATTTGTTTGGTTTTTGTAGGTTCGGCTTTGTCCGTATGCTCCGTTTTGGATTGAGGCGCTGTTTTAGGTCGAAGGTTGCTTAACGCCAGATCCGCGATTTGATCGATCAAGATATCCATTCGCCCTTCGAAGTTTTTATGAGCCATGAAGTTTTTTAGTTCTTCAAGCTTTGCCATCAATTCTTGACTCGCGACAAACTGGATCAATGTTTTTTGTTCGGGAAGAGGTCGAGCCTTTTCAGCGGGAATCATGGCATCTGGAGAGCGCTCCATAAGAACGCGCTGGCCTTCGCGAGTGGACTTGCCGAAAAGCTCTGTAAGGAGGGGCGTGGAAGTCAAACAGCGTTGTCTGGGCTTGGGTTAAAACGATTTTCAAAAATCCGGCTGCAAAATCCGTTTTTGATTTTCTACTCGGTCAAGAGAATAAATGCTTCAAAACCGCGTTTCGTCAAAGAACTGGCGCTTTTTTAGCGTAAAATTCGCGTTTTCTCGCATTTTCTCTTCATTTCATGGGTTGTCGCCTGACAAAGGCTGTCTTAGACTTTAATTATGCGCGAAGCGGGCTTGGCTCGTTTTCAGCTGTGGATCTTCACGGACGAAGGTTCAATCTGATCCGGCTTTTTGCCGAGAGATCGATGAGAGGGATGGTAAACAAATCATGAGCTCTTTACCCAAGTATCAGAGGTTCATTGGAAGAGTCCTCGCTAAGACCTTGGTGTTCTCACTATCGGCGTCCATGACGTTGGGCGGATATGGGTTCTCGGTTCAGAGCGCTCACGCTTCGACTGCGGAAGACGTTAAAGAAGCGAAGGAAGCTGTCACTCAGGCTGAGAAAGAACTGAAAGAAGCTCAAAGCAATTTAGCGGATCGGAAATCCGAGCTGAAACGGATTGAGAGCTCAAGCGACGAGGAGTCGGACAGCAGGGGCTGCGATGTATGCCGTCCGAATTGCACGGCGGGTTGTACGGAAGATTTCTATCGCACACTTTCGATTTCTCCAGAACAGCTACGCGCTGCTCGTTCGGGTTCGAGTGATTCGTGCTGGATGATTTATGAAGCGAAGGAATACAGCTTGAAAGGTGTTCCTGCTTCCTGCGCCCAGTACGTTAAAAAATGCTCTACCGTCGCTAATGATCTCAAAAAGAAAAAGCTCGAAAAAGAAATCGCCAGCCTTGAGCGCGATATCAAAGACTTGAAATCAGGACTCGATAAAAAGCGCGAAGAATTCAAAGTCGCAAAAGGCGATTGCGAAGACTGTGCGCTGGAAGCTCAAAAAGCCCAGATGCGCGCGATGTATCGCGAGCCGAGCACGGGCGAGTTGATCGTCGCCGGCATCGGTGCTGCGACTCCTCTTCTCATGGGAGGCCTTGGCGCCTACATGGGCATCCGTGGCATGAATCAGTATGCCGGGATGTATAACAACTATCTTCAAACCTGCTCGACGATGGGTATTCCATGCACTTCTCCTGGAATGGGGGGCATGGGTGGTATGAGCGGATATGGGATGTACGGCATGGGGGGCCTTGGTGGTATGGGCGGCCTCGGCATGCTGGGTTTGGGTATGTACGGCGGCTCCATGATTGGTGGAGTGATCGGCGGCATGTCTGGCTTAGGCATGTACGGAATGGGAATGCCAGGTCTTGGAATGCTAGGCATGGGCATGTACGGCAA
>CAZCBS010000154.1:0-7804 GCA_964496965.1 uncultured Bacteriovoracaceae bacterium | reverse complement strand
CTTGGAATGCTAGGCATGGGCATGTACGGCAATTCACTTGTAGGTGGAGTGATCGGCGGAATGTCGGGTTACGGTATGCCGGGTATGGGCATGTACGGAATGGGAATGCCGGGGTTCGGTATGTACGGCAATTCACTCGTTGGTGGGGTGATTGGCGGAATCCCAGGCTACGGCATGACTGGCCTGGGTATGTACGGCAACTCCATGATGGGTGGAGTGTTCGGTGGAATTCCTGGTTACGGCATGACAGGCTTAGGCATGACAGGTATGGGTATGACCGGCCTGGGCATGACGGGCTGGAATGCCGGGAACCCGCTCACCAGCGGTTGGGCGACGCCCAACATGCCGTGGGGAAGTGGATTTAATTCGGCGTTGTTTCCGAATGGTGGATTCAACAATGGATTTAATAGTGGATTCAACACGGGCTTCAACGGTCAGTACAATAATCTTTATAACTCCTCGTATCAGTACGCGATGCAACAAGCACAACGCCAGCAATCGGATCTGATGTTGGCTCAGCAGCAGGCTTGGGAAGCTCAGCAGCGTGTGAGCCAGATTATGGGTAGCGGCTATGGCAGCGGTTATGGCTACGGCAATATCGGCGGTGGGTTTGGTGCAAGTTTTGGAGTGGGTCTAGGTGGCTACGGCACGGGTGGAGTAGGTACCGGAGGCCGATTCTAAAGGTCTTTATATGAGATGGGCCAAGGCAGCTTTGTCGGTCTTCATCGTGTTTCAACTCACGGTGGTCCTGCTTGCTCCGAATGGCGATCACTATGTGGGAAATTTCCTGAAGCCGGTGATCGAGCCTTACGCTAATTTTTTTGAGCTCACCAGTCGATGGAGTTTTTTTGCGCCGGAGCCGGGGCCGCCTCCTGTTTTCGTTGAATATCAATTGCTGGGCGCGCATGGAGCCGAGCTTCAGAAGGCCCGTTTTCCAGAGGAAAAAAACCCGTATTTTATCCGGGATCGCCAGAACCGCCGAATCGCCTCGGCGGAATTCATGATGCCGGGCGAGGATCGCGTGGAGAAGGTCATGGTGCCTTACCTTTGCGGCAATCATCCGGAGGCAGAGTCCATTAAGCTTTGGCGAGTCGCTTACACGATTCCATCGATGGAAGACGTGGCGAGCGGAAAAAGGCAGATTGGCGATGAGGTCAATCTCGAGCGCCGAGAGGTTTCTCACACATTTTGCGAGAGGAAGATATGAGCCTATCGGTCTTGGCTTGGGTGAAGTCGTTGCTCAGTCGAGCAGGCTCGAGTTGGAATCGCTTTTGGTTCGAGGCCGAGTCCGGCCCGCAGATGCGCGTGTTTCGAAGCTGCTTCGCTCTTCTGTTATTTATCGCGTATTTAATTCGAAGCTTGGATCTTGAGTTCTTTTACTCCAACCACGGTCTGATTAACTTATCGGTGCTTGATGAGCTGGTGCCGATGAGTTATCGCTATTCGGTCTTTCATCTTTTTCCGAGCACGACGGCGCTTTGGATTGGCAATACGATCTTTTTGGGAAGTCTCTTAGCGCTCATCTTTGGGATTTATCCGCGAGTGGCGGCGCTGGTCGCGTCGATTCTTCATATCTCGTTTTTACATCGCAACATCGGCGCGTCTTACGGGATGGATACCATCTCGACTTTCTATCTTTTGTATCTTTGCCTGGCCGACTACAGAAACCGGCCAGAGGGCCGCTTTGTTCCCGACTTGAGGTCGATCGTGGGCTCGATGGCTTTTCGATTGGCTCAGATCCAGCTTTGCGTGATCTACGGCTACTCAGGCCTTCATAAGCTCAGAGGGATTTATTGGTGGAAGGGCGAGGGGATCTGGAGCGTTTTGGCGAATTTCCAAATGGCTCGTTTTGATTTTAGCTGGACCGCGCACTTTCCTTTTCTCCTGACGGCGATGAGCTTTGTCAGCTTGTTCTGGGAAGTTTACTTTCCGGCCCTGATTTGGATTCGTCCGATACGTTATCCGCTGCTCGTTTTTGGCGTTCTGTTCCACCTTGGAATCGGGATTTCGATCAGCATTCCTTTCTTCGCAGCGGTAATGATTCTGATCTATATTCTTTACGTTGACGCGTCGCATTGCGTATTGGCAGAGCGCTTTTTCTTAAATTCCCTCAGGTCCTTTCACTTTTTTCGTAAAGGTTTTCCCAGACACACCGAAGAGATTAGTGTCTAGGCTAGGGGACTTTGGTGGGTACTCGACGTCTAGGCCACTTGACTGAGGACCGCTGCCACTTGCCGATTCGCTGAGGAGGCGAAAAGGGTACAGCAACAAGAGGTGGTGGTCCTCAGACGCTTTTCAGGGTAGTCTGAGCCCTAGGGAATCATGATCAGACTCAATCACATTGGAATTGCCGTTGCCGATCTGCCTGGACTGAAGAAATTGTTCAGTCTTCTCGGGCTTGAAGTGAACCATACCGAGCCGGTCCCTGAGCAGGGCGTGAAGACGCATTTTCTGCCCATTCAGCCGGATGCAGCGGGGAGCTATCTCGAATTTTTAGAGGTTTTGGATCCTCAAGGAACGGTTGCGCAGTTTATCGGTAAGCGGGGGCCCGGAATTCATCATCTCTCTTTTACGGTTCCTCGGGGCGAGCTGGATGCTCTTTGCGGACGGCTTCGTGGCGAAGGTTTTCGCCTGATCTACGAAAAGCCCAAGGCTGGAGCTCATCAAATGAGAATTAATTTTATTCACCCTGCCTCGGCGGGCGGAATGCTCATTGAAATGATGGAGCCCAATTCATGATGTCGATTCGCCTGACCCCGACAGTCAAAGCCATCATGATCGCTTGCTTTGCGGCGTTCGTGATCCAAAAGACGGGAGATTCGTTCTTTCATACGAGCATCGGCTATTATTTCGCGCTGACTCCAGATCTAGCCGTTAAAGAGCATTATCTTTGGCAGCTCGTGACTTATGCGTTTCTTCATGCCGATGTCATGCATCTGTTTTTCAATCTCATGATGCTGGCTTTTATCGGAAGCGAGCTGGAGATGATCTGGGGCCGCGCCAAGTTCCTGCGGTTTTATTTCTTTTGCACGGTGATGGCCGGTGTCACGTACCTGGTCATCGCGCTCCTCGCGAATCAGACTTCCACCCCTTTGGTGGGAGCCTCGGGGGGGATTTACGGCCTTCTCATGGCTTACGGGCTGATCTTCAGTGAGCGCGTGCTGCTGTTCATGATGCTCTTTCCCCTGAAAGCTAAGCAATTTATCTGGGTCTTGGCTGGGATCGAGTTTATGTCCTCCGTCTTTTCCGCTCATAATGCGTGGGGAAGTGTCGCGCATCTGGGGGGAATGGCTGCAGGCTTCGGTCTTCTATGGGGGCAGGCTGCGTGGAGAGTCTATCAAAGACAGCGGGCAGAAACGGCAGACTCGCGCCGCCGGAATAAGCGCCTCAAATCATCGAATCATCTGCGCCTCGTGGTGAATAAATCGAAGGATTCCGCAAAGTCCGGGTCGAATGATCAGGATTCGGATGATTCGCCGACGACTTGGCATTGATTGGGTTGTTAAGAGAGCACCAGCCTGGGGTTGACAGCAGAGTGACCGGCGATCTAATAATGACTCCCTATGACACTCCTTCACGAAGCTGTAGAAGCTAAGAAATTTGATGTTCGCGTAATTGAAAGAAACGTCGCTCGCAATGTGATCTCGGCAGCAGACACCGACAAGGTCTCAAAAGCGCTTCCCGATGATGCGGAAGCAGGCGACTGGGTGAGCATCGAATCCATCGCTGGCGATACTTCGAACTCTTAAGTTCACTCAATTCAAGCCATGTCGCATCCATCATCTGGAAACGCAGGTGGAGTCGAGTCAGTTGTCATCGTCGGGACGGGACCTGCAGGTCTGACGTCCGCGATTTATTCTGCTCGCGCCAATCTTAGTCCGTTGTGCATCGAAGGAGAGCAGCCCGGTGGTCAGCTCACCATTACCAGTGACGTGGAAAACTATCCTGGTTTTGCGGAGCCTGTAACGGGCCCTAATTTGATGACGGCTTTCCGCGAACAGGCTTCGCGCTTTGGTACGCGCTTTCTGCAGGGACACATCAACAAGGTGGATCTCTCGAAGCGTCCTTTTAAGCTTCAGCTTTCGGATGGAAAAGAAATCCTGACTGAAACTTTGATTCTTGCGACGGGCGCCTCGGCGAAATGGCTCGGGCTTCCAAGCGAGCGTCGTCTCATGGGCAAAGGCGTTTCGGCCTGTGCGACGTGCGACGGCTTCTTTTTCCGCAATATGGACATCGCTGTGATCGGTGGTGGAGATACGGCGATGGAAGAGGCGACTTTCCTGACTCGTTTTGCAAAGTCGGTGACGATCATTCATCGTCGCGACAAGCTTCGCGCTAGCCGAATCATGCAAGACAAGGCGGCTAAAAATCCGAAGATCAAGTTTCTCTGGGACACGGGAATCGAAGAGGTTCTGGGTGATCACGGCGTGACGGGATTGCGTGTGAAAAATCTCAAGACCGATGAAGTTTCCGAGCTTCCGGTTCAAGGGCTTTTCATCGCGATCGGACACGAGCCCAATACCGGCCCGTTCCGCGAGTTCTTGAAAACCGACGAGTCCGGTTACATCATCGTCGAGCCAGGCACGACCAAGACCAATATTCCAGGCGTTTTCGCTGCTGGCGATGTGGCTGACAAAGTTTACCGCCAGGCGGTTACGGCTGCAGGCACGGGCTGCATGGCCGCAATCGATGCGGAGCGTTTTCTAGAATCGGTTGAATAAAACCGGAGGAGTATCAAGCCATGTCCACAACACAGAAGAATCCTCCAACGCAAACGGCACCGACAACTGAAAAGGATCTTTCGGAACAGGTGCAGGTTCGTTTCGATAAACTGGCGCGAATTCGTTACCGTCAGGAGAACCCATATAAAAATGGATTCAATCCGAGCGCGCTTGCAGTGGATCTTCATCGTGAACATGGCGCGAAATCCAAAGAAGAGCTTGAAGCCGCCGCGATCCCTACGTCCGTTGCAGGACGCGTGATGGCGATTCGCGACTTTGGCAAAGCTTCTTTCATTCGCTTGAAAGATCGCACCGGAGTGATTCAGCTCTTTGTTCAAAAGGACAAGATCGGTCCTGAGAACTATGTCCGATTCAAAGAGCTTGATTTGGGCGATATCGTTTTCTCCAAGGGAGTCGTTTTCAAAACCAAAACCGGCGAACTTTCGGTCAATTCGGACTCAGTTGAGCTGGTGACCAAGTCTTTGCGTCCGATGCCAGAGAAATTTCACGGCATCGCTGACGTTGAGATCAAGTATCGTCAACGTTATCTCGATCTGATCGTCACCGAAGAAACAAAAGAAACTTTCCGCAAGCGCTCGAAGATCGTCGAAACGCTTCGCCGTTTCTTTGTCGAGCATGACTTCATGGAAGTCGAGACGCCGATGATGCACCCCGTGGCAGGCGGCGCGACGGCTCGTCCATTCAGAACGCATCATAATGCGCTCGATATGCAGCTCTTTTTGCGGATCGCTCCGGAGCTTTATCTCAAGCGCCTGGTGGTCGGTGGGTTTGAGCGCGTTTTCGAGATCAATCGCAACTTTAGAAACGAAGGCATTTCGATCAAGCACAATCCTGAGTTTACGATGCTTGAGTTCTATCAAGCGTACGCGACTTACGAAGACTTGATGGATTTGACCGAGAAGCTCTTCCAAAGAATCGCGGACGATGTGATCGGTTCCCGCAAGATGACCTACCAAGGCACCGAGATCGATCTCGATGGCCGTTGGGAGCGAATCAGCGTGGAAGATGCGATCATGAAGTATTCGGGTTTTGGGAAGTTTGCGGATCGCTCCAAGCTTCGTGACCGAGACACTCTCCTGGCTTACGGCAAGGAAAAGAAGCTTTCGATGAATCCAAAGGATAGCACCGGCGGACTCATGATGGTCGTCTTCGATGAGGAAGTCGAATCGAAGCTGATTCAGCCGACTTTTGTGACGCTTTATCCTTTGGATATCTCGCCGCTCTCTCGTCAAAACGAAAAAGATCCGTTCCTGGTCGATCGTTTCGAGATGTATATTTACGGTCGCGAGATGGCCAACGCTTTCTCCGAGCTCAACGATCCAATCGATCAAAAGCAGCGCTTTGAAAATCAAGTCGAAGCCAAAAACGCAGGAAATGAAGAAGCCTGCGATATGGACGAAGACTATGTCATGGCGCTTGAGTACGGCATGCCTCCAACGGCAGGCGAGGGGATCGGAATCGATCGCCTGGTGATGCTCTTTACGGATTCGCCAAGCATTCGTGACGTCATTCTCTTTCCTCTGATGCGACCTGTGAAATCTCATGGAGCTGAGAGCTCGCCTGAGGAAACCTAATGTCTGACCGAAGCGTCTCGGCAGTGGGATTACTGGCCAGACGCTTTCTTTTGTCGAAGTCGTCGGACGGCTTTTTATCCCTGATTGCCTGGGTGTCGGTCGTCGGTGTGGCTTTAGGCGTTCTTGCACTGGTTGTCGTGACGAGCGTGATCAATGGTTTTGAAGGCGAGCTTGCGCATGTGATCACAGGCATGAACGGTGACGTCGTGCTTTACACTCGCTCGGACCCTTTGCGCGATCCCGATGCGGTGGAGCGCAGGATTCGCGACGCCGTTCCCGAGGTTCAGGCGATCACCGATCTTTTTGCGTTTGAGCTGATGGCCGCGGGGCCTTCTGGTGTCGCCGGAGCTGTTCTTGAAGGCCTCGATATGTCGACGGTAGGGCTTGTCACGGAGGAAGCTCGCCATTTGACTGAAGGACGAATGCCTTCGGCGCCTAATGAGGTTGCGCTGGGATCGTTTATTGCGGATCGATTGGGACTTCATTCTGGCGGAACGGTTCGGCTGATCATTCCCACGGTGAACGAAGAGGGACATGAGGGTCAAGTCGAAGCGCCACGTGCCGCGGAAATGAAAGTGACTGGCATCGTGAAGATGGGGATGTATGAGTACGACTCCAAATTCATTTATGGAACCTTGGCTGGTGTTCAAAACCTTCTCAGTTATCCCGAGCGAGTGACGACCTTTAAAATCAAGCTCAGCCCGGGTTCAGATAGCACTCGTGTCGCGGAGCGACTGAACGAGCAGTTTGGTTATCCGTTTCGAGCCAAGAATTGGGCGATGCTGAACAAGAATCTTTTGTACGCGATCCAGCTCGAAAAGGCCGTGATCGCGATCATTTTGACCGTCATTGTCATTGTCGCCGCTTTTAACGTCGTCAGCACGCTGATGATGATGATTCATGACAAGACGAAAGAGATCGCGATTCTCAAGGCGATGGGATTTAAGCCGAGCCAGAGTTTTGGTCTTTTTTGCATGATCGGCGTAGGGATGGGCGTGGTAGGAACATTTTTTGGCGTGGCGATCGCAATGGGTGTGAATGCGATCTTGGCACGGACTCACCTGATTCGCCTGCCGGCAGATATTTACTATATCAGCTTTCTTCCAGTCGTCGTACGCTGGAGAGAGGTGGGGCTGATCGCGCTGGTCGCTATTGGAATTTCGTTCCTAGCGACGCTTTATCCTGGATGGAAAGTGGCGCGCAGATCTCCGTTGGACGGACTCAGGTACGAGTAAGACATTACGCGAGTCAGGAATGGGCGAAATACTTTTACGAGCGCAGGGCATCAAGAAAAGCTTTGTCAAAGGAAAGACGGAGATTCCGGTTCTTCGTGGCGTGGATGTCACGATTCAAGCGGGAGAGATGGTCTCGATCATCGGTGCGTCCGGTGCGGGAAAGAGTACCTTGCTTCATATCCTCGGAACGCTTGAGAAGCCGACCTCGGGTTCCGTTCATTTTGGGACAAATCCGAAAAACCTTTCCGCTTAT
>CAZCBS010000153.1:0-9904 GCA_964496965.1 uncultured Bacteriovoracaceae bacterium | reverse complement strand
TTCATCACGGCGGACGCCAGCGGCCCCAAGCACATCAACCAGACCCTGACCCTCGGCGCAAGTTCGGCCGCCCATCTCAACAGCGGGACGATCAACCTCAGCGGCGGCGACTTCACCGTCAGCCAGGTCGGCACCGCACCGAGCTTTACGACCATCGGCACGATTGACATCCCCAGCGGGCGCACGTTCACGATCAGTGGGGGAAGCTTCAACTACAACGCCGGGACCGTGGGCTTCCTCGCCAGCGCCGCCTAGGTCGCGTCCGGGTATGTAGCGAAAAAACTGCCTACTTTTCGCTGTGCCGATATACACTGGGCCGTCGGAGGCAACGGTCAGGCCCCAGACCGCTTCGGTTGACTTGAGCTCCACCTCGTCCACGAGTGCGCCGTTCCGCGCGTTGTAGACTGCAAGTCTCGATGGATATCCGCTTGAGCCCACATACATCAAATTATCGAATCCGGACCGATCCTTGCCAAATGCGGCCACACTGATCGGGTTGTTCTTGATTTGAACGCCGAGATCGTAGGCGATGGGCGTGCTCAAGTTCACTTCATCAATATAGGAGACGGAAGTTTGCGCGGCAACTGTCGCAAAGGCAACCGAGACGGATGCTGCTCCAGTGGGCGCCGTGGCCGAAACCAAGAGCGGCCGCCATTGTTTCAAGCTGCCACTGAACGTGTTTTTGTACAGGTTCGCTGAGTTAGGAAGGAGAACGCCAGCTGAGTCCCTGAAGACAAGCTGGATGCTGAGTCCTGAACCGCTATCCATATAGGCTTGAGCCGACGCACCGACGCGGGTGCCGGGCGAAATCGGCACGGGCAAGCTTTCCGCGGTCGCTGAGGCAATCGTGCTGGTATCACTGAGTTTTAAGCTCTGAGTTCCTGAGAATTTTTGATCGACGGAGACTGATGCGCCCGACGTTGAGGTTTTCCATGTTCCAGCGAGGGCTTCTTCGAAGCCGCCGTTTTGAATGGTCTGGCCGACGGAAACGTCATCGATATAGACGGTAGAGATGAGGGTCAGTGGGCTGTAAAGCATGACAGCGAGACTGTCGGCACCGCTTGGAGCGACTCCGGAAATCGAGAGCTTCGTCCATTGTAGAGTTGGGGTGTCAACGACGGGAGAGCTGTAGCGTTTGATTTCAGTCGTTCCCGAGTAGTAGACCAGATGAAGCTGAATCCCGCCTTGCTTGATATAGGCATAAGCCGTGGCGGAGTAGGTGCCGATGTTTTTGATAGGAATCGGCTGGGTGATTCTCGCAAGCGATCCAGATGAGCTTGCGTCGACTAGTTTCATGCTCGCGTTTCCTGATCTCGACATTTCAGTTGAAATCGTCGCGGTTGCCGAGCCGTAGCTTGGATGGGTGGTCCAGCCTGGAATGTCGCTCTCTGACGTTCCAGCGATTTCAAAGGAGCCATTGAAAAGACTCAAAGCGATTCCAGCCGCGCCAAGGTCGGTAGGCCCGCAAAAAGATGCCATCAAAACGCAGAGAAAAAGTGCGCGTTTCATAGTCTCTCCCCCAAAGAAAATGATGTACCCCAATAAGATGCAATCAGAGTAACAAGCTTTCGCGCCAGTTGGAATGTGTCGATTTTTGTTTTACTTGGTTCTACTTTTTATGTTTATAAAAGCAGAGTGAAACTCAATCGAGCATGTTCACGATTCCAGTTTCTCCGTTGATTCTCACGCGCATTCCGGACTTGATCTTTTGTGTCAAGCCTTTGAGGCTGACCACGGTCGGAAGGCCCATCTCACGAGCTACGATCGCGGAATGGGATAAGAGCCCGCCGCGCTCCACGAGAAGCGCGGAAGCTGCAGGATAGAGCGGAATCCAACCTGGATCGGTTCTGAGCGTCACAAGGATTTCGCCGTTAAGCTCCATATTGTCTTTCGGTGAAAGAATGACTTTTACGATTCCTTCGACGGTTCCAGGGCAGCAGCCAACGCCTTTCAGCGTGTTTGGCGGCAAATCGGTCTCAGTCTCGGCTTCTTGCTCAGGCTCTGTATGCTCGTTCATCCAATAAACCGGGCCACGGGTGATGAAGCGGGAAGAAGGTTCCGTCGCAGCATATCCCTCATACTGCTTCTTTCGAAGCTCGACCAGGAGCTTGGGCTCTTGAACTGTCAAATGCCCCTCAAGAGCGCCGGCCAGTTCATCAATCTCAAGATAGAAAATGTCTTCGGGAGAGTCGATGATTCCACGAGCGGTGAAATCCTTTCCGATGCCGTGGAACATGGCACGGGCGACGCCGTAGATCCGGGTGCGACAAAAGCGGGTGTTTTCTCGGTTCTTGACCGCTTTGCGGGCGTTTCTCAAGGACCAGAGATAGACCCTGAGCTTCAAGCCGAGTAAGTTTTCGTGAACCTTCTTTTCGGCGGCCGCTCGGATTTCGTGCTCACGTTTTTCGTAGCCGTCCAAATCCGTTTGGCCGGAGCGGAGATAATTCTTCAGGCAGACAAAGAGAAAGGATGGATCCTGATAAAGATCTTTTTCCTCAAGCTTCATCTCATTCATGCAGCGAAAGCCGTAAAGATCGATATAACGATCGACTCGTCCTTTGAAAGCGGAGTGAGCCGACTGCTGGAGCGCTTCCATGCAGTCTTCGGCAGGCGTTGATTCGATCAAAGACTTGAGCTTGGGATCTGTGGAAATCTGCGCGGCCATTCGGATGAGCTCGCGAGTCGGCTCAGCGGACTCGAGCTTTCCTTCGCCGCAGAGAAGATCGTTCTGAAGTCCGTCGCCCAAATGGCTCAGCCACTTGGCGGTGAGCTTCTTGAGAATCCCGAAGTGGACCATGCAAAGATAGTCGTTCACGATCGGAGCATGCCAGCGCATGAGCATTTTCTGCTCGACTTCTTGATAATACGCCCAGATCTCGTCGGCGGGCATTTGAGAATACTGGATGTGCCGATATTTTGAGTACTCTTCGTGAAAGTATTTTAAGAAATCATCCACCATGGACTGAATGGTGAAATGAAACCAGAGGAACTTGAAGCCGCTGATCGTTCGCATCAGCTTGGATGAAAAAGTCTCGGCAAAGCCGGGCGGCTTGATGCGGTCGGCGATCTCGTCGGCCAGGCTATGTTGCGTTCCCATCATGGTTTCCATGAAGGAGCGATTGTATTTAAAGCCCGGCAAAATCGAGGTGAGCTTGTACCAATTGAGGATATTGTAGAAAACGCGCCCGTAGAACATGCCCAGCATGTTCCTTAGGAAATAATCCATCTTGCGGATATCGCTCTGCGGAATGAGCAGAATCTCGCAGAACTGGATATAGACCCAATGGTAGGCATTGCGCGCAAAGGTAAATGTCAGCGGAAGAGTCAGTCCGCCGTAACTTTCAACGATATTGGAATTATCCCAGATATAGAGAAGCCCGTCTTCGTTCCGGATCGGAGTCGTGACCGGACGAGATTGAAGGAGATAGAGCTTTCCGTCTTTCATTCCCCATTCAATGTCCTGGGGAAAACGATAATACTTTTCGACTTTGGCGCCGAGCTCGTTCAATGCGCGAAGCTCGGTTTCAGAAAGGGAGGAGGTCTCGCGAAGCTCTTCGGCTACCGGGGTCTCGTGCGTGTTTTCTGGCTCACCGGCGACGGTATGTCCTTCCGGAGCGTTTAAGTTCATCACGAGCTGGGACTTCTTGGATACAAGCTCTTGCTGGACGATGGCGCCAGACTTTTTATCGACAAGAAAGGTGTCAGCGTCGAGTAGGCCAGATACCAGGCCTTCGCCCACGCCATAGACCGAGTTGATCGTGGATTTCGTGCCGTCTTTTTTGATCGGGTCGCAGGTAAAGAGAACGCCGCTCTTTTCGCTGTCGACCATCTCTTGAAAAATCACGGCAACCTGGATGGGGTGCGAGAGATCCATGTCGTTCTGGATACGGTAGGAGAGCCCTCGCTCGGAGTATCCCGATGCCCAGCATTCTTTTAAGCAGCGAATCGCTTCGTCCTCGCTTCGAACATAGAGAAAGGTGGAAAGCTGTCCTGCGAACGAATGCTGAGAGGAATCCTCGTCAGCAGCTGAAGATCGCACGGCGATTAAAGGTTTACTCAGGGATCGGTACGCTTCTCGAGCTTTCTGTTCAATGTCTTTTGGGAGAGGCGTAGAAAGAATGAGCTCGCGAACTCGCGCTGCAATGAGCGCCAAGTCTTGAGTCTTTGCTTGATTCACCGTATCGGCGATTTGTTTCTCAATGCCAGTTTCCGCGCGAAAAGAGCGAAATACGCTGGCACCCAGCACGATCCATTGCGGAACCGGAAAGCCTTGGCGCGAGAGCAGGAAAAGATTAAAGCCTTTGCCGCCGGCTTCTCTCTTTGCGTAGGTTTCGGTGCTTCTTTGAGTGATCATCATACTGGGTAACTCCTGTTAGGATCCGAGATGGATCGCCACTAAGCCAAGATAAATGAGAACAATGTAAATGGAAGAAAATGCACGATAGACCTTGCCGAAGGGAGCGCGGTTGAAGCTTGCGTATGCGATACCTACCGAAAATAGAGCGAGGCAAGAGGCTAAAATAAACAATCGGATGAAGCCAGATCCATCGATTTTCATCAAGCATATAGACGACGTGCCTGCCATGCTCAAGACGAGTGCGACAGCGCCGAATCTTCCGAAGATCTTCGAATACGATTCGACGCCGTCGCGCTCTTCGCTTGAGGCGAAAGTTTTTCTGCCAAATTCAAAAATGTTGAAAAGGCACCAGCTATTGAGGGCGAAGAGATAGGCAGGGCGGCTCATGGCCCATGGGTACTCGCCTGACATCGCTGCAACGAGGGCAAGCGATAGCATTCCCGAAACGACGGTATGGCTGATGGCATAGGTTGTGAGATGCGGGCGAATTCTCTCGCGGATAAAGAATTCTTTGTACATCAACAGGGAGTAGGCGATCGCTAGACTGATTCCGACCAGCCCAGCCATTCCCCGAGCGCCGAAAAAGGCAAGCTCAGCCACGATGCAGGCCGCAATTCCGGTATAGAGATCCGAGTGTTTGACAAGCCCTCGCGCCAGAGGTCGAGTCGGGTTAATCACGAGATCCAATTCGTAGTCTTTGATCTCGTCGTAGAGCCGTAGCTTGAAAAAAAAGGCGACAGTTCCAAAGAAAATCAGAGCCATCTGGACTAAACCGCTTTGGCTCGGAAAAACGAGGCGATGGGCGACGACAAAAAGCAGGATCATCACGAGATGCGAAACGGGATCAAACCGCTCCTTCGTGAACTGAAGCCATTTGTTAGGCGTGCTCGCCAGAGTTTTCGGCTCCATCGTCCCGCTCCTTTAGGTTAATCCTTCTGACTTGAGCTCGGTTCGGAGAACGTCGTATTCAACTTTGCTGTGATGGCGAGGGTCCATGGGAATCTTTTCCCGAAAGAGAACCTGATCGACCGGAACTCCGTTCTTTTCCATGATCCTCAGAAGCTCTTGCTTCATTTCGGCTTCGGCCGCGGTTCCAAGGACGGACTTGTCTTGCGGGACGATGACCGCAACGGTTTTCTCGCCTAATTTTTCATCGGGCACTCCGAGATAGGCCGCGTATTGAGTGGATGCGAGCTTTTTCATGATCAGCTCAGCGCGCACTGGGAAACAGTATTTTCCGCCGCGTTGAATGGCGTTATGAACTCGGCCAACGATCCAGAGATTTCCTTCTCGATCCAGTCGACCGAGGTCCCCGGTACGATGCCAGACGGTTCCGTTCTCGTCTAAGATCTTTGCGCGTTTAAACGCGATCTCATCGTTATAATAGTTTCGGCAGACATGTTCTCCGGCCACGATGAGCTCGCCCACTTCACCCTCGGGGACTTCAAGCGAGAGCCAATCCGAAGCCTGAGACACTTCGACCGGACCTTTTTGGATTTTGATGAATTTGTAATAGAGTCCTTCGGCCATGTGGCCGACATTGACGCCTTCGTCGACCCACTCGGGATCTTCGGCGGCGCGGGTCTTTTGGTTGACCATTTCGCGGCCTTCGATGTGAGCCATGGGTTCGGATTCGGTTGAACCGAATAAAATCCAGATCTCCGCGTTGGGCGCGATCTTTTGCATATCGACGACATTGTCACGACTGACTGGTGCGCCACCGGTGACGACTCGGCGTAGATCGGGAAGGGTGATTCCGTTATGAAGGCAATGGGCAGACAAGCGATTGAAGAGCGACGGAGAAAGAGTCGTGCAGGTCACGTCGCATGCCTGAAGCTGCGCGAGCAGGATTTGCGGATCGTGATCACCGGGTACGCCGATATCGAAGGCTGGAACGACCGTGCTGACGCCTGCGGCAAGATTGTTCAGCGAAAAAATCGGAAAGACAGGAAGGTCGGCGTCCGATTCCGTATATGGGATGCACTCATTGAGGGCATAGTGCTGGGCCGCAAGAAAACGATGGGTTCGGTTCGCGCCTTTCGGGGTGCCGGAGCTTCCGGTCGTGAACGTGATCAGGGCGGTATGCTCTTGCTCGACAGGAACGCTTTCCGCGAATCGTGGAAACTGAAAAAGCTCCTCGAGTCGAGCCGCAGCATAACTTTGGGTAGTCGGGCCGACGGAGATCTTGAGGGGAACTTGATGAAGCTCTGGTACTTGGCTGCAAAGCTCAAATGCTTTTTCAAAGCTTACCATTGCTTTCGGCTGCACGATTTGCGCGCTGGCGCCTAAATGATTTCGTCTTGCCCAGGAGTCTAAAAACACGGCGATCGCGCCGATCTTCTGAAGCGCGAACATCGCGACGTAAAGATAGAGCGACATCGGAACAAAGACGATGACCCGATCGCCTATGCCGATTCCAAGCTCTTGAAATCCAGCCGCGACTCGACCGATGTGCTCGTGAAGCTGCGCAACGGTGATCGAGTCGTGAGGGAGGCTTCCGCTAAAGCCATTCATCGCGAACTTCTTGAGCTCCTGAGGATTGGCCCATTGAAGGACGACGAGATTTGGGTCATTCGCTAAGTGTTGCTCCAGAAAAGAGTGAACATTGTTGCCTCGATGACTTCCAGGGTAATATCCTGCGCGTGGGTGAGTTTGCGTTTTCATCGGTTTTCTCCCTTGACGAGCTCTCGTTCGATCCCATGGACATGAGTCCAAGGCAGTGCATGTCCTGCGGCATTCAGAGTGATTTCTTTCATTTGTGGAAAAAGTGCTCGGAGCGGATCGATCTGCTGAGACTCCGTGCTGACCTGGTCTTCTTTTCCCCAAATCAGAAAAACAGGCACGTGACGCTTGCTCAAGCTCTCGAGCGCTTGTCGGATTCGCGGAGCGCGACCGGAAGTTTCCGTCATGGCGCGTCTGAGAATCGAAGGCTTTGCGTAACTTTGAGTGCTTCTGAGATACCCCTCCGATGGCTGCGCGGGAAAGGCGGTTTTGACGGCGAAGCCACGCATGGCTCGAGAGCCAAGCATGAAAAGCAGAAGATCGCTGACCATTGGAAGAGCGAGGATCGTTTTGAGAGCGAGTCCCGTTTCTTTGGTGGGGAAAAGATAGGGCGCTAGCAGAATGACTGACTTGGCTTGAGGATCGTTCGAAGCGGCCTCGACCGCGTCGGCGCACCCAAATGAGTAGCCTAAGTACTGCGTGCCCGCCTTTCTCTGGAAGACTTGATTGCGTGATCCCGGATATCCTTTTCGGATCACCGCGTACAATGAAGACGCGCCTTCGAGGCGTTCCAACTCTTGCTTGAGAGATGAGAAGTCTTCTGGAAGGCCTGGGCTTCCGTGGAAAGCGAGAATCATAGGTGCATTCCATCCTTTTTCATTTTCGCAATTTTTCGACGATCGGGATTGCGCGTATAAACCGGTTTTTCGCAACGGTTTTCAAACCCTTGGGGAAGTGAATCAGTCGCCGCGATCTGGCGGATCAAGGTTCCGAGCTCGCGACCTTCGATCCATGAGGCTTGTTCCAAGTATTTTGAAAAATCTTTTTCTCCCGGATTGGAAACTTCGCATCGCTTGAGGATTCGGCCCGCATCGATTCTCTCGTTCATTTCATGAATCGTGAAGCCGGCAGGGCGGCCTTCGGAGAGGGCATAAAGATCGCAAAGCGTTCCGCGGTATTCAGGCAAAAGCCCGTGATGGATGTTGATGCAGCCGATTTTCGGCGCCTCGAGAATCGGTTTTTTGTAAATGCATCGGGTCCGAGCGTTGACAATCAAATCAATCTTCTTGTTTTTGACGAGCTCGATCATTTCGGGTGAGTTCATGGTCTTCGCTCGGATGACCGGAAGTCCCGCTTTTTCAAAAAGACGTTCACGATTTCTCTTGGGTAGCTCGATGAGATTTTTGACGAGATGCCTCGAGATGCCCGAACAGCCCAATAGTTTGAGTCCCAAAATATCCTTTGAAAGAGCCCAAGAAACGTTTTCGAGGAGAACAAGTCCGGTGATATGCTCGAAAGCGGATTCGAGAACGCCTTCGAAGAGCGCTTGATAATTGCGAGGAACGTAGGTGATCTGAGAGGTGACTAAAAGCGTTTTCATAAAGCTAGGTCACTCGATCTTTCTCTGGACGTCGACGACGTAGACACCGACTTTTTCAGCGTCGATCGCCTCTTGAAATTCGCTATTCGCGCTTTGAAAGCCCGTCATGTCGGAGTTCTCAGGGATATGCAGATAGTTTCGGTTTACGGTCAGCGCGTTTGACGAAAGTTTCGGCCTGACCATCTGCATGAACGAGCGTTCGTAATCGCCCGTGAAATAAGATGGGACATCCGAGAAAGACAAGAAGTCAATCGGAGTCTCCGCGCCTTTGATCTTTTCGATAAGGTCGCCGCATTCATAGCGAATATCCGAATTTGCGAGGCCTTTTTGGGTGTTTTTAAAGATTTCCGGATGGCACTCGATCGGGCAGCCTTCTGAGAAGACGACTTTTCCGAAAAACAAAAGCTGAAGAAAGTAACTCTCGCGTGCTGGGGCTTGATGAAAGAGTCGTTCAAAGGTTTTTGAATAAAAGCCGTAATAAGAGTCGCCGATGTTTTTCTTGGGAAAATGCCCTTTATAGAGGAGCGCGTTGAAAATTCCGGCGTTGCCCAAAAGAAACACTACCGCTGCCCAGGCTCTCTTGGGGAAGGCATGCTTGAGGTATTCTTTTTGCTCTGCGAGAGTGAGGCACTCAAAGAGCTTTCTTCCGGAGATTCCCGTCATCCGTTGGTTGACCTTCGACAAAGTCGCGAAAGTTCTTTCCCATTTTCCGAGATAGAGAACGCTTTTCCATTCCTGTGATTGAAAAAGACCTTCAATGAACCGGCTGGCTTGAGGTGTAAGACGAATCTTTGAATAGAGGTCCCTGCGTTCTTCGGGATTCGCGCTTCGAGGCGGGTATCCCCAAAAGGCGAGAAACTCGCAGTGGGAGAGCGCTCGTGCGGACTCAATTCGAAGCTCTGTGAGGTAGAGCTGCTCTTGGGAGACGTCGACGCAGGTCACTTGCTTGGGCTTTTGTGAAAAGAGAGGTAAGACGCGGCCGCCGCTTCCTGCGACTGAAAGGACGTGGCCTGAGTTTTTCGGGAGCATGGCAAGTTCCATGGCCGTGTCTTCGTTGGCCAAGGTATAGTTCAAAGCGCGCGTGAAGTACTCCTTGCTCATCCGGGGATCTCCTCCGCTTTTACTGATTTAAGTCGGACCGGGAGTGGGCTCCAGTTCCGGAGGCGCTCGATCGCAAGCGAGCGGCAAGCATTGATGTCTGCGTCGGTAATCGGACCGGACGGACCGCAGATTTCAGAGAGTCTTGCGCCGTGCTTGATCCCGATTCGATAAATCTCTTTCACTCTCTCGAGCGAAAGATGCTTTGAAAGGGAGAAAGGCTCATATCGACCTTCCATCGTCAAAAGCACGGTTTCGGCTAAGCAGGCATAGACGGACGGATACCGCAGTCCGATATTGCCAGTGAACTTAAGCAAGCCGGGCACATGAATCTCACCGCTTTCAAT
>CAZCBS010000152.1:7034-9910 GCA_964496965.1 uncultured Bacteriovoracaceae bacterium | reverse complement strand
CGATCTCGCGCTCTTGCGCGGCGGTCAGCATCTCGTCGATTCGCTTAAAAAGCCGATGATCCGTTAAGTGACAGTGAGCGTCGATAAATAGAGCTCGTTTTGAGTCTGCCATTCGTTTTCCCTAAACTGGGGATGCAACCTGATTCGATTCTCAAATTCGCCGGCTTGCTCGGGACTGAGTTGAGGAGGAACCTTGGCTCCGCTCCTTTCCCAGCGAGTCAACCACTCCGAGTCCAAAAGCTCAAAACCGTGCTGGCGAGAACGTGCGGCCTTTTCCGAAAGAGCGATAGTGGTCTCGCCCTTAGGCCCCGTCCCTACTCCTCGCGCGACAAAAAATCCTGCCGCAAGGAGCGAGGCGCGAACAGCCGTGGATGCTGAGTAAGTAAAGAGCGCGACCTCATGATCTCCGATCTGATTTAAAATCTTCTCGAAAGTCTCACGCGTCCAAAGCGGAGAATCCGTTTTATACGAGAATGGATCAAAGTAGATGAGATCCGGTTTTGAAGCGCTTTTCATCTTCTCCAAGAAGTCACCCTCAAGAAGAGTCCATTCGATCGGATGTTGAGCTGATTTCCACTTCCCTGTTTCAATCAAAGATTTCGGAGCCGCATGCCAGAGACTTGGAAAAAGCGCATGATGCTTGAGCGCAAGCTTGAACGCATCGAGATCGATTTCAAAACTCACCAGATGAAGAGATTTCAGATCTTCCTTTTCACACGCCCGAATCGTCTCCAGCGCATTGGTTCCAGCGCCTAGCCCCACGTCCCAAACCACAAGATCTTTTTCCGCGAGCTTTTCACAGATTCTCGATTGCTCGACATAGAGCCTTTTCGCTTCGTCCGCAGGCTCACTCACGGAATGCATGATCTCGCCCGAGGAGCTGTCTTTGACGCTCCAAAAGCCGAGAGCCGATTGAACGAGCTCGAATTTTCCAAGAGTCCGCGCTCGACCGCCGATCCGATCTCGCGGAGGCTTGGCGTACTTTTTCGGATTTTCCTCGTCATCGCGAACCAGCTCTTCGCGCTTTTCGCGATAGTACTGAGCGAAAGTATCGTTGAGAATGCTCTCGCGCATCTGGCTCATGAGCTGGTGATAGAAATGCAGATTGTGATGACCAATCAGATGCCATCCCAAAATCTCGCGCGTCTTGACCAGATGATGGAGATAGCCGCGAGAATAGTTCGCGCAGGTATCGCAAGCACAGCCGGGCGCCAACGGCTCATCCGAGAACTTATAGACGCTGCGACGAAGATCGACTCTTCCCTTAAAAGAAAATGTCACGCCTTGCTGAGCCAGCGCCGTTGGGAGAATGCAATCGAACATATCCACGCCGTGATGAACGGCCTCTAAGAGATCGATCGGCGTTCCGACTCCCATCAGATAGCGCGGAAGATTCTTCGGCAAAAGATCGGCCGTCAGCGCACAGAAATCCTCGCGCTGCGCTTTGGTCTCTCCGACGGCAAGCCCTCCGATCGCAAATCCGTCAAAGGGCATCTGCGTGAGAAAAGCCGCGCTTTCACGCCTGAGGTCTTCAAAGCATGCGCCTTGAACGATCCCGAACATTGATTGAGGCGAATCACCTCGTGCCGCCAGGCTTCGCTTGGCCCAACGATGCGTCAGATGCATGGCCGCTCCAGCTTCTGCTCGCTCGGCGGTGGATGGAATGCATTGATCCAGCACCATCATGATGTCGCTGCCGATCGCTTTTTGCATCCCGATGCTTCGCTCTGGGCTCAAAAGAATCTTGGTGCCGTCCACATAGCTTTTAAAGCTCGCGCCTTCTTCAGTCATCTTCCGCGCATGAGGAAGCGAGAAAACTTGGAATCCCCCCGAGTCCGTCAGGACCGATCGATTCCATTTCATGAAAGAATGAATTCCGCCAAACCGCTCAAAGACTTCCGGCCCCGGCCGTAAAAGCAGATGATAAGTGTTGGCAAGCAGAACCTGCGCACCCGTCTGAAGAAGAGTCTCGCGCGTCTGCGAGCGAACCGTGGCCTGCGTTCCCACCGGCATAAAAACAGGAGTCTTCACTTCGTTATGAAGAGTTCGAAAAGTTGCGGCTCGGGCACGGGATCCCGTGGCGACTGCTTCAAGCTGAAAAGAAAGGCGGCTCATAGTACTTGGCCACGGACCTTAGCATAGTGTAATGGAATAAATCTACCTATGGCAAACGGGTCAAGTCTACTCCTCATCGTGTGCTGCTTCTTTCTTGGTATTGGACTCAAACGGCTACGAGTCATGCCGCCGGATGCGCATGTGGCTCTCAATCGATTTATCATCTACATTTCATTCCCGGCACTGACCCTTAAGCTCGTGCATCAGCTGACTTTTAGCGGAAATGAGCTCTATCCAGTGCTGATGCCTTGGATTTACTTCATCGCCGCCGCGGCATTCTTTCGCGCGCTCGCGAAACCCATGGGCTGGAGCTTAAATACGCTCGGAGCCCTCATTTTGACCGGAGGGTTGGGAAATACCTCGTTTCTAGGCTACCCGCTGATCGAGACCTTTTACGGAAAAGAAGCGCTTCCGATCGGAGTCTTGATCGATCAGCCGGGCTCCTTCATGGTCTTCAGTACACTCGGCGTATTTACCGCTTCGACCTGCGCTTCGGCGGGCTTCCGTCCCCAGCAGATCATCCAGCGAATCGTGACGTTTCCGCCCTTTATCGCGGGAATCTTGGCCTTCGCTTTGCGCCCGATCCCCTTCCCTGAAGTCCTGATTCAGGTTCTGGAGCGACTCGGATCCACCTTGGTTCCGCTTGCTCTTGTTTCAGTCGGAATGCAGCTTTCACTCAATCGCGCGCACTCCAGGCCTGGCCTTTCGGCCTTTTCGATCGGCTTGTTTTTCAACCCAATCCTCGGCCTGTGCTCCTTCTC
>CAZCBS010000152.1:559-7024 GCA_964496965.1 uncultured Bacteriovoracaceae bacterium | reverse complement strand
TTTGTTCTTGTTCAATTTGAATTGCAGCTTTCACCGGTCGCGCCGCAATTCAGAGCCGGGCTTTCGTCCCTTCTGTTCGGCTTGCTTTTTAGGCTATTCCCCGGCCCTGGGCTTATCGCCTTGCTTTACTTCAAAGTCTTCGGCGCGTCCGGCCGAGAAATCGAAATCTCCGTATTTCAGGCCGCGATGGCGCCGATGATCACCGGAGGCATTCTCGCTGCCGAGAACGGCCTCAATCCGCGACTTTCCTCGCTGATGATCGGAATCGGGATCCCGCTTTCATTTCTGACCGTGCCCGCCTGGTGGTGGCTCATCAGCCGCTGACCTGGCAAAACCTGGCCTAGCGTGAATCGAGGAGAAGCTTCTTACCTAGCTTGCCTTTTGGAACGTCGACAACCGAACGCTTACCTTGGCGCTGCTGACGAGATGGGGTACGTGAGTCACCTCGCACTGGCGTGCGAGAGTCACATGTCCCGTAATCCCGCTTCTCGCCTCCCTCGACTTCTCGACGACGCTGATCGCGACGGTACTGAGCCAGGATCTCGCGATGGCCTGGCTTATGCGGCTGCAGAAGCGCTTGCTGAATCTTGCGATCCTTCCACTCTTTGGCGACAAAAAGCGGAGTCTTGGTCATCGGATCGATTCCGCTCCAATACATCGCAGTCGCAAGCGTCATGGGCGTAGGAATGAAAGCCTGAACTTGTTGGAGGTTCCAACCCTTATCCTTGAGATAGCCATAAACCTTGTCCATCTTCTCATGCGTCGTGCCAGGAAATCCGCTGATGAAATACGGAACGACATACTGCTCTTTGCCTGCTTCTGCCGAAACACGCTCAAAGTAGCTCACAAACTCGTCAAAGTTCTTGAGCCCAGGCTTCTTCATGAGATGCAGAACATCTTCGTCCAGATGCTCAGGCGCGACTTTCAAATGGCCGCCGACGTGATTGCCGATGAGCTCCTTAAGATACTCGTGACCGGCCTTCTCATCACCCAGCGCGATATCGTAACGAAGACCTGAAGCGATGTGGATCTTGCGAATTCCCGGAATTTTTCGCGCCTTGCGCAAGAGATTCACCGATGGTGTATGATCTTTATGAAGGTGCGGGCAGAGTCTTGGGTGCACACAGGAAAGCTTGCGGCATTTGCTCTGAACCTCGGTGCTCTTGCAACGCAGCTGGTACATATTGGCCGTCGGTCCGCCGATATCGCTGACGATTCCCTTAAAGCCTGGAACTTTAGGAAGCTCTCCCAGCTCTTTCAAGAGACTTTCCTCGGAGCGGGATTGCACAATTCGACCTTGATGCAAAGTAATCGCGCAAAATGAGCAGCCACCAAAGCATCCCCGCGTCGAATTCACGGAAAAGCGAATCATGTCCGCCGCGGGAATCCGTTCCTTATATGAAGGATGTTGTTCCTTAGTGAACGGCATTTCATAGACCGCATCGAGCTCGGGAGTCGAAAGCGGAAGCGCGGGCGGATTGATCACGGCTGCTTTGTTGCCGTGATACTGCACCAGACGCTTTCCGTTATAAGGGCTGGCTTCGTATTCGATGAAATATGCGGCTTTCGCGAACTTCTTCTTATCGTCGCGGACTTCCTCGAATGATGGAATCGTAAGCCGCGGCTCAAGCGCGCGCGCTTCTTCGCGCGAGGCAAGATACGCGACACCGCGCTGACCTCTGAGTCGTTGAATCGCGCGCTGCGCGGCTTCGTGATGGAGCGTCACCGGCCCGCCGATTTCCTCTTGAGCTCGTTGAAGCTCCTCGACCAGAACGCGGACCGCGCGCTCGCCCATTCCGAAGACCAGAAGATCAGCGACAAGCTCGGTCAAAATCGATGGACGAATGCGGTTCTGCCAAAAGTCGTAATGCGCCAGTCTGCGAAGACTGGCCTCGACGCCGCCGACAATCACCGGAGTCTCGGGAAACGCCTTGCGCGCGAGTTCCGAGTACACAATGCTTGCGTAGTCGGGACGGTTCCCGCCCTTGCCGCCCTCGGAGTACATATCGTCGGAGCGAACTTTTTTATTGGCCGTGTAATTATTAATCATCGAATCGACGGTTCCGGACGAAACACCCACAAAAAGGCGCGGCCGGCCCAGCCGAAGAAAATCCTCGGTCGTGTTCCAGCGAGGCTGCGAGATGATTCCCACGCGAAGCCCCATCTTTTCGAGAAAGCGCCCCAGGCAAGGGATGCCGAATGTCGGATGATCGACATAAGCGTCGCCATTGATCAAAAGCACATCGAGCTCGTTCCAGCCCTTCCACTGCATCTCTTGACGAGTCGTCGGAAGAAAACGCTTACAAGCTTCGCGGTACACGGTTGCATTATCGATTTTCATGAAAAAATCCTTGAGCGATTCATACAACTAATAAGTTCTAACGTCAATCGGTATGGCGATTGCACAGTCGCTCGCCCCGTTAACGCCGCACCCTGTCCGGCAACAAAACCTATTAAACTGAAGGATATCGCAATGTTTCGCTCAAACATTTCCACAGCTCAACTGTTCCTCGGATTAGCCGCTCTCAGCACCCTCTCCGGCTGCTCCGATTCGCCTCAGATAGCTGGAATGGATGCCTCGCAATCTCGGCCAGAATGGGCCGTTCAGCTTCATTCCACCTGCAGTGACGTCCCCACTGAAAGCTGCATCGCAGGCTATCCTTATTCTATTGGTGCTGATGGCATCTATCGCGTCGGCCCTGGACCGCAAGGGCAGGTTCTGACCGGAAAACTTTCTCCCGAAGAATTTGACGCTCTTCAAAAACTTTATTTCGATAGCGTCGCCTCAGCCCGGGCGCATAACGGCGACGCCGTATGCTCCCAATCGCCAGGTGACTCTGACGCCACGAACGATAAAATCTCCGTGATCACGCGTAACGGAAACGAGACGGAGTGGGTTCGCACCAACGAACGCAATCTCTGCTCGCATCTCGACACGCCCGAATCATCCAAGCGACTCTTAGCTTTTATGCGTGACTCCGCCACAAAACATTATCCGATTCCGTTTCCAGATGACGACTGCGACAATGCGCGCACCTCTTTGGAAACTCTTTACGGCAAAGTCCGCGCTTGCACGACCGACGCAGACTGCGCCTTCATTGACGATGCTTTTCAACCAATCGCTCAGGATTATCTCACGTTCTTGATCAAGGGGGATTGCTCAGGCGCACAACCTCTCGTCGTCGGAAATCGCGCACAAGTCGCGGCAAAGCGTTCTGCACTTCTGCAAGAATTTTCGCAAACCCAAGAAGCGTGCAAAAAAAGATCGGCATCGGGTTGCGCGGGGTTCTCCGACTTTCAACCGACGCGGCCAGCCCCCGTCTGCGGAGGCGGAATCTGTCGCGCCCGTAGCGAATAACAGCTCAAAAAGAAAAAGTATCGCTTCGCGGCTGCATACCCCTTGCAGAGCTGTCTGCTCGATGCCTGAAACGCCATGAAATAAAAAAGCTTTCAGGCGTATTCTTTGATCACAATTCATTCAATAAGGAGATTGAAAATGAAGAAGCTCATTTACTGCGCTGCTGTGCTTTCGTTGTCCATCGGTTCTTTCGCTTTTGCTGACCAGCAGCAACAGCCTTCACCTCAGCCTTCTCGTGAGTTGATGCGCACGGATTGCCGTTTCTACGGCGAAAAGCACTCCTGCGTTGCAAGCGCAACGTACTGGGTGGTCAACCATCACGAAATCCGCGACATCCGCTACGGCGTGAGCTGCGATCGTCAGACGATCTACAACGACGGCGGCACCTACATGCCACAGGAGCAGGTTTCTGACGGCATCCGCCCTCGTACCTCCGCAGTTCCTCGCATTGAGCTGATGCCACAGTTCGCTCTCCGCAACGAAGGAACCTACACTTCGAAGCTTGAAACCGCCGACAACCAGTTGTTGAACGGCGTATGCTACGTCAACAAGCTTTTCGAGCATGACGGCAGCAGCAGCGGAAGCCAGCAACAAAGCGACGGAAGCCAGCAACAGAGCGACCAGACTGGAAACTAAGCAGGTTCTCTTTCGCTTTCTCGCGAACTAACGAAAAGCATCGATGTCCTTCACAGGCATCGATGCTTTTTTGTTTTTTATGGGTCAACGCTCCTGATCTCGCGCACTGGGTCTGCATGGCGTTTGCAAACGAAGCGGCGGCCGTTTTACCAGGACAGCATCGCATCAACTGACAACCTATAAGGAGAGATCATGACCCGATTTAGCCTGCCGAACCTAACCTTCCTTTCTGCTCTCGTTGTGAGCGGAGCCCTTCTTGGCGCCCCGGCTCACGCACTTGAAAAAACCAGCAAAATGCGCGTCGATTGCAGATTTTTTTCCAGCACATCGCACTTCTGTTACTCGAGCGCGATCTACAGCGTCAGCAGTCGAGGCGATATCAACGACATTCGCTTTGGCACAGGGTGCGACTACGAGACCATCTACGACGATGGCGGAACCACGGGCCCGCAAGATGAAGTCTCGGACGCTATTCGCCCAAAAACCGCCGCACTGCCTCGCATCGAGATCACGCCCAAAGGAAGCTTGAGGCATCCCGGTACTTACACTTCGAAGCTTGAAAGCGAACACGGCCGGATGACTGACGGAACCTGCTACGTTCGCGAGATCAGCGACGAAGACGGCGATTACCACACACTGATGCAGAACTGGTTTTATTTCCAATGAAGTTTCCAATGAAGGAGATTCAAATGTTGAGATCATTTTCGCTAAGCTTAGTCGTAGTTTCGTTTTTCACCTCTGCTTCGTTCGCCGGAAGTTGGAGCCAAGGCTCCGGATCGGAGCCGCATGACGAAGACTACACCTACTATCGAATCGACTGCCGCTATCACGGCCACGATCAGGACGAGGATCACGGAAAAGAAAGCGACAAAGGTTCCCCTGACAAAGGCAAACCAGGAATAGACAGAGACCATAACGGCGCCTTCTGCTACGGAAGCGCGGTTTATCGAATCGACGACAAAGAGTTTAAAGACGTGCATCTTGCCATCGGTTGCGACAATCGCACTCTTTTCAACGAAGACGCCCGAGTCCATACGGAAATGACGCTAGACCGGTTCCAGCCTCATCGCGCGGCAACTCCTGCGATCGAGGTATTCCCGCATGGCCAGCTCGCGACCGAAGGAACCTATACATCCGTCCTGGACATCGCTCTCGGGCGATTGAAAGGCCTCTGCTACGTCCATAAAGTCAAATACGACAACATGATCAGAAAGTATTATTAACCTGAAAGAATGACTAAACAGACACGTTATAATCACGCAGCACGGAAGTCAGCGATGTCTTTCGATCGGTCTGCTCGGATCTTTTTCCGATGATCAGAGCGCAAGGCACTCCAAAGCTTCCTGCTGGAAACTCCTTCGGAATCGTGCCGGGGATGACCACCGCATTACGCGGCACGCGTCCCCGGTATTCCACCGGTTTTCCCGCCTGGGTGACGTCGATGATCTTCGTGCTTGCCGTGATGACTACGCCTGCTCCGAGCACGGCGCCTTCCTCGATCACCGCGCCCTCGACCACAATGCAGCGGCTCCCGACAAAAACATGATCCTCAATAATGACGGGGCTAGCCTGCACTGGCTCCAGCACGCCACCGATCCCGACTCCGCCCGAAAGATGAACGCCCTTGCCGATCTGAGCGCATGAGCCCACCGTCGCCCAAGTATCGACCATGGTGCCTTCACCCACGTAAGCGCCGATGTTCACATAGCTCGGCATCAAAATCGCGCCCGACTGAATATAAGCTCCCCTGCGAGCCACGGCGGGAGGAACCACGCGAACACCTTCTTTTCCAGTCCACTTCTTTGTCGGAACCTTATCCACCCAGGTCATTCCGCCCGCTTCAGCGACGGACATCTTTCGGATCCTGAAATAAAGGAGAATCGCTTTTTTCACCCATTCGTGGGTCTGCCAATTTCCGTCAGCAGAACGTGACGCCACCCGAAGCTCACCTCGATCCAAAGCATCGATGACCGTTTCGATCGCTGCCACTGATGCAGGCTCGTCCACGGATTTCAGGCCATCAAAGATCGATTCGATTGTTTGCGGACTCACACTCATGGAGCTCTCCTTTGCGCGACTTGAAGCGCTGCAAGCACTGCGGGAACATGGACGCGAAGAACCTCTGCTGGAGCAAGACCTCGCTCGATCTCGTAAGTCAGGGTCGGCATAGCTCTCTCCAAACCCGCATAGGTCCCCAAGCACCCTGGCGTCGGATAACCGATCGATTCTTCGATCACGTATCCCGTAACCGCTCGAATCGCCTCGGCCTCTTCTTGGCAGGTCCCATTGACATTGAGCATTGGCTTCCATGAGTGAAGGCTCAAGACCCAGCGTGGCCGATACGTCTCGAGATAGCTCACTAGCGCCTGATTTTCAGGTTCACTATTGGCGTAAGGACCCGGAGGGTAACGCTCGTTAAACGCCTGGGGATTCCAATCCTTTGTAGGAAGGTTTCGGTTCAGATCGACCGG
>CAZCBS010000152.1:0-549 GCA_964496965.1 uncultured Bacteriovoracaceae bacterium | reverse complement strand
TTGCTTTTGTGTAAAGGTTGCGGCTACGACCGACCGGTTTTCCGTTAAGCCTGCTTTTAGCCAATACACCATCCATATTGAATGCAGGAACCAGCGTCAGACGCATCTGAAACGGAAAATCTCGAGTCAAGGCGTCCAACAATCCGTTCGCGCAAACGACTCCTTCTGTCTCGTCCCCATGGACTCCTCCGAGAACCAGAATTTCCGGCCCGCCCCTCTCCCAGCGATAGGCAGGAATGGGAAGCCCGACCGCGGTCTTCCCAAAATTAAACCCAGCAAAGTTTTGCGCATCGACTCGTGTCATTTCGCTTTTGAAACTAACACGACATTACAAGGAGAGACGAACACAATTAAATCACAATAATAACAATTGACTCGTGGCGGCGCATTAGCCAGAAATCAACCGGCATGTCGCAATCTCAGCCCATTCCGTGTTCCCCAACATTTGTCACAACTATGGCTGTCTACCCGTCTACGAGCGGTCTGACGTACCCGACTAGGTCTCGTAAACAAATCAGAAGTGCTCTCCGATCTAAAGGAAGCGGCTAT
>CAZCBS010000151.1:0-9922 GCA_964496965.1 uncultured Bacteriovoracaceae bacterium | reverse complement strand
TCTCTTTCTTGCCGACCAGGCTAAGCAGTCACAACAAGAATTTCTCGAATCTCTGAGGGACTCGGAAAACAAAGTGACTAGCGTTCAGTTTGACGAGATGGAGACTTTTGAAAGATCAAAATGCCTTCCGCTGAGCATCCCTTTGATCGTTGAAGCAGAAAGCCGAAAGATCTTGAGTTTTCGCGTTGCTCAAATGCCAGCCAAAGGACCGCTAGCTGAGATTTCCCGCAAAAAATATGGAAAAAGAGAAGATCATCGAGCGGCTGCGGTGGATTCGCTCTTATCTGAGTTATCAGGCGTGATTCAGCCCAAAGCTCAGATGCTTTCGGATCAAAACCCGAAATATCCAAACTGGGTGAAGCGGCACTTCCCCAGCATTTCACATGAAGCGGTAAAAGGCAGGCGAGGTTGCGTCGTGGGCCAAGGAGAGCTCAAGAAGATTGGAAACGATCCGCTCTTCGATCTCAATCACACGTGCGCGATGCTGAGAGCGAACGTGAACCGACTCTTTCGAAGAACGTGGTGCACAACCAAACGACCCGATCGACTCGAAGCTCATCTTGCTATTTACGTTGCCTATCACAATCAGGTCCTTACTGCTTCTCGCGGCTAAGGCTCGCAATTCTGGCTCACAAACTTTGCAGCCTGGCACGAAGCTTCATCTTGATTGCTTCGATCTCTTAGAGAAAAGATGAGGGGAGATGTGGGACCAGTACTGGCACACTATAGTTACCCAATTATGGGTACCAGTTTGTCAGTGTTTTCCACCGAACCCAAAGGTCAAGCCCGCAAGAAACTGAACGTCTCGATATTTCTGCGTCATGCCGTAGCTGGAATTATCGACATTTTTCAATCCGTAGTTGTAACGGCCATCGATGAGAAAAGCGGAAGAGGATCCGAGCGGGACGTGAATGCCAAGGCTCGCGACCAAACCGTAATCCGATTTTTTCAAATCGCTGTCAACGCCACTCAGCCCTTCAGCGATATAGCCTCCGGCCCCGATGGATAGGGCTTGATTGAGATAAACTCGCAGCAAGACTGGAATCTGAAGAAAATGGGTGTTGTCGGTGCTGGTCGTGCTTGAGTTGACCCCAAGCGCGGTGAAACTCGTCGTCGTCTCGATCTTGCGGGTGATATACAAGCCGCCGAACTCGAGGCCGGCCGCCGAGCTAAACATGGAGTCGAACAAGACGCCGCCGCCCAAGCCCATCTTCGATTTGTTCGATGAGCTGACGTTCGTGACGGAAACGCCATTGACGGTCATGCTGGTTGGCGCGTTCGAGACATTCAATGTGCTGAGATCTCCAGCGCCGACAATCGACATGCTGAAAGACGAGGCATATGAATTCAGTGAAACCAATCCTGCGACAATCGTGAGTATCGAGAGTTTTTTCATCATCATGAATTTATTATCCATGAGGCGCGTCATTTTCCAAAGTGAAGAATATCGAGTGACAGTTTAAGAAGTATATTGAACTTGTTTTATCGGATATTATTTAGCGCTTACGATCGATGCGAATCTTAATTGCTATTTGATTCCCGGCCCAGTAAAAGGCCCTAAAAAAGGGATTCAAATGAAAACGGTTTTTTCGCTTTTTCTTTTGCTTCAGTTCTCTCTGATCGCATTCGCGCAGGCCGCGG
Organism: uncultured Bacteriovoracaceae bacterium; assembly: GCA_964496965.1. Classification (GTDB taxonomy): domain Bacteria; phylum Bdellovibrionota; class UBA1018; order UBA1018; family UBA1018; genus CAZCBS01. The sequence continues at coordinate 8,281 of CAZCBS010000151.1, read as the reverse complement.
CTTTTGATTCATCGACCTGCCCCAAGCGATTGAGATTGGAATATTCTGATGTGCGCGACGCGCTTCCTGAGTTTTCTGCTCGTCTCGATCAAGGTAGTTTAGTGATTACGTTTGAGCTGGCGGACGAGGCGACTCTGCAGCTTTATCGCACTTGCGCTTATCGGGGGAAAGATACGCATTTTCCGGCGTCTGATTATTGGGAATATGGTCTCGATATTAAGCAGTTTCCAACACCGACAGAATTTTTTATGCAGCTTGAGACCCAGATTTGGGTGAAGGGGCGATCCACTCAAGGCTATCTGACGTTTCCATCTGAAAAGATCAGCGCGCTTTCCGCAACGTCGGTCACTCTGGCAACACCCGAGGGAGATCGGCCGTTCAGCGTTGTCGAGCCTCAATATGAGGCGGGATTTCCGGTTCAACGTGAAGCCGCCGGAACCGCGGGTAAATTAAGCATCACTGTATTGCAATAAATGGAGGTACTATGAACCAGTTCAAGTCTTTGATTATTCTTTCGTCGTTATTGATCGGATCGGTCTCTGTGGCCGCTCCAGGTTTCAATCTCAATTTTTTCACATGCTCTGGAACGGCTGAGTACGGCGCCGTCCAGATTCACGGACTTCAAGTGGCAGGGAATCAGGTCACTTTGGTTTATTCCGTGAAGGGCGGCAAGGCGATCACGAAGAAATATCTCTTAACCGAGAGAGTCCTCAACGGGACGACGGATATTCGCATGCCTGCCTACTTCATTGGCGCTACTGCAAGCGGGCAAAAGAACGACTACGAAGACGTCTCGCTCCCGCACCTTGGCCAGTACAAGCAAGGGATCGGAAGCGATATCGCATTCAATGACGGCAACAGCCGCGTCTTTGGCTCGGTTTCTTGTCGCTAAGCTCTGATTTGTAGAAATAAAAAAGCACGGAAAGACTTCTCATGACGAATGTCTTTCCGTGCTGATTTAAAACCGTAACTGGTTTCGAATTACTTCAAGATTTCCATTTCGATATCGTAGGAATCGTTCGGGTTGACGCAAAGACCTTCACCACGAACGTTGCGGGACGTGAACGCTGGAAGAATCTGTCTGACCACGCCTTGGTGCATGCCACAGCTTTCCTTGCCTTTGATCGCGACTTTTTGAAACGAGGCATTGTCCGTTCCATTTGCAGCGGCAGATGCGACGGAAAACTTCGCGTGTGCGCTGACAATCGTGTCGTACGGAAGGCCGAAGCTGCAAGTGACTTCCACTTTGCGAGCCCCCATTTTTTCGAGGATCGCTTTGACAGCGGATTCAAAACCGTCGCAGGTGTAATACTCGTCAAACCAGTTCTGGCTGATGTCGACGGACTTCTCGACCCAGTTCGCGGAAACAGCGTCCGATGCGAATGCGGACGAAGCTGACATAATACAGAAGAGCGCTACAAATAGTTTCGATTTCATAAGGCACCTTTCTCTTATGGTTTCTAGTGAACTACAGTTTTTTATTGCCTGAATATAGCAGGGGTGCAAGTCGAAATTAGAATGGCACGGCGGAGCATTTGATCTTTATTTTTGAAGGATCGCGGCATGCTTTTTTGCGAAGACCTCAAGCGAGTTGAGTGGTGTCGTATCGTTTCCGCTCAAACCGCCCACGCCCGCCAAGTCGAACTGATTGATCGGGAAAAATACCTGGATTCCTGATGCGACGAGCGAATCAAGGGCTGACCCGTAAAATTTCGCGACTTGTTCGGGATAGCAGGAATAGATCGTCACGCTGTTGATGTTTGAGTCGGGGCGAATCTCTTTGAAGAATGAGCGGGGAACGATCCGCTGCGAAGAATCTAAAAGGAGCCCGTTTGTCGCTCCGTGCAAGATGAGAACAAGGTCGATCCCATTCGCTTCGTTGTAGGGAGTTTGGAAATAGGGGCGAATGTCCTCGAAGCTTTTCGCGGGGATCAGCTGAGCTCGCTCATAGATGTCCAAAGTTTTCTGAGCCATTTCAAAGCTCAGGCTATTGACCTGCCGATGCCGAATCTGTTTTGCCGTGTCGATCAGCTTGCTCGTTCGATTGAGTGTTTCATCCGTGACGCCGTACTGCGGGGCCATCGAGATGCAGGCATCTAGCGAACGCTCTTTCTTGAGCGCACGTATGTCGCGGTTGAGCTTAACGGCGGCCCAGTAAGCATCGTTTAGGATCGCTTGTGCTTCACCGTCTAACTCCGCTTTTCCTCCCAGGGAGAAAATGAGCACCTGCCGTTTGCCGGGGTATTTCTGAGCTTGAAGCGAATGATCGTAAAATCCAACGCTGACACTTTCATCTCGATGAAAGACGTAATTCAAAAGATCCGACCAAGAGAGCTGGCCAGGGGAGGTCTTCTCTGGAGAGGGATCCAAGATGGACTCGCAAAGGCCGGAAACAGTAAGTTCGTCTGCTATCGCATTCGTAGGCTTGATGCTCTGGATGCTGACGAGTAGCAAGCCTACGAAGAGCAATCGGATAACAAATGCGAGCATGAGCTACTATTCGTCTATTGCGCAGTCCGCATGAAGGACGAGAAGCCTTCGGACTGCGAAAAAGTCGGTGCGGCAGCTTCGATTTCATCCGCTGGAATTACGACGCTTTGAGCGCCGGCATTCTTCGCCGAGTTGATGACTAAGATCGCTAGATCTTCTGCTTCTGTTTTTGGAGCGCCAGCGTCCATGAATTTGGCGGCGAGCTGCTCGTAGGCATTTGCGTTGTCATCCAAAAGCGCGAAAAAACCTTCAACCGGATGGATCAAAAAGGCGATTCCAACCAAGAGAGCCTTTTGAGACGTGGTCGGACCGTGCTGAGCGGGGGAGCCCGGAATTGCAGACATCACAAGGATGAATGCATTCGCTTGCTGTGCCATGAAAACACTGAATGCTAAAACAAAGACCGACTTTGTGAGGAAGTTTCTCATTTTTTATCCTTTTGAATTGTCGTGATCAGAAAAACCACGGGTCGGGGCAGGGCTAGCAAAAAAGGGACCACGCACTTGGGTGGCCTTCCAATCAGCATGCTTTTCAGAATGGACAAGTGGCCTAAACTTAACGTAATTCAATAGGATGGCGAGTCGAAACCAAGTCAGCTTTTATCTCAACGGCAAACGAAAAGACGTGGAGCCGAGCAAAGCCCGAATGATGCTTGCGGACTATCTGAGGCAGGAGCAAGGCCTAACGGGGACTAAGATTGTTTGTGCGGAAGGGGACTGCGGGGCTTGTACTGTCCTGCGTCGTTTCGATAGCCCGAAAAAAGGGAGTAAAAAATCCGCGGCTGAGTTTCTTCCGATCAATTCGTGCATTACGCGCGTCGCTCAGATGGATGGATCGAGCTTGGTCACGGTCGAAGGCGTGACTCCCGAAGAAGGGCTCTCTCCCGTCCAAAAGGCGATGGTCCATTGCCATGGAAGCCAATGCGGATTCTGCACACCTGGTTTTGTGATGGCGTTGACGGGGCCTGTTGAAAAGAAAATCGCCTGCAAATCGAAAACGATCGAATGCCAGGAAACCAAGAACGCGTTGACCGGAAATCTTTGTCGCTGCACTGGCTATCAACCGATTTTGGATGCGGCTCAGGCGATTCCTTTAAAAGAATGCGAATCGGTTCAAGCGCGTCACGTCGATTCCGAGCAGGTCAAAACTTTGCGAAAAATCGTTAAGACTCCCGTCGAACTCGAGCTGGATGGCTTTCGATTCTTTGCGCCAACGACATTGAGCGCCGCTGTAAAATATTTGCGCAAAAATCCGCAAACCCGGCTTTTGGCGGGAGGAACGGATCTGGGGGTGCTTCGAAATAAAAGAAAACTCCTCGAAGAGCGGTTTTTGAGCCTTCATTTGATCCCTGAGCTTTACGAAATCAAGAAGGTCAAGACGACGCGCGCGGTTGTGGGCGCGCGAGTGACATTGAGCGAGCTTCGCGAGTTCTCAAAAGAGCTGTTGCCTGAGCTTGCTCGGTTTTTAGATCTTTTTGCATCGCCTCAGATCAAGAACGTTGCAACGCTGGCGGGTAACGTGGGGAATGCTTCTCCGATCGCTGAAACCCCGCCGTTTCTATTGGTCGCCCAAACCGTTGTGACGGTCGCCGGACCCAAGGGACGAAGGAAGATCCCGATCGACGAATTTTTCTTGGGGTATCGCCAAACGGCGCTCAAGAAAGGCGAGTTCATCGTGAGTTTCGAGTTTGATCTTCCGAAGAAGAGCGAGCGCTTGTCGCTTTATAAAGTTTCGCAGCGCAAGGACTTGGATATTTCCGCGGTCAATGCGGCATTTCGAGTGGAATGGGCGAAGTCAGCTCAGAGTCCACGGAAGATTCAATCCGTTAGGATTGCTATGGGGGGAGTCGCAGCTACACCGCTGCGACTAAAAAAGACCGAAGCGACACTCAAGGGGCAGGCTGCATCGCAAGAAGTCCTGGATCGTGCAGTGAACGTGTTGCATTCGGAAATGGCGCCACTGAGCGATCTGCGCGGAAGCTCCGCGTTTCGTCGTGTGATTGTGCAGAATCTCTTTGAGCGGTTTTTCAGGAGCCAGTCATGAGTCTTGTTCGTAGCCTGCCACATGATTCGGCCCATACTCATGTCACGGGGCAAAGTGAATACATCGATGACCGGGCGCTGATGAAAGGCGAGGTCTTCGTCGAAGTCGTTTTCAGCACACACGCTCACGCGGAGATTAAAAAGATCGATACCCGCGACGCATTGAAAGTTCCGGGCGTTCTCGGAGTTTTTACGGCGCAAGATCTCTTTCACAATCTTTGGGGCACGATCTTCAAGGATCAGCCGCTGCTGGCTGAGAAAGAGGTGCGTTTCGTGGGCGAGGCCGTTGCGCTTGTCGCTGCAGAGACGCGCGAAGCCGCTGCCGAGGGGCGCGCCAAAGTTCGAGTGGATTATAAAGCTCTTCCTGCGATCTTGAGTATCGACGCCGCGAAGGCCGCCAAATCATTTATCGCCGGAGAGAGAAAAATCGAGCGGGGTCAGGTGGACGAGGCCTTGCAAAGCGCGCCGCACCGTCTTGAGGGACGGATTGTGATTCGTGGCGCGGATCATTTCTATCTCGAGAGCCAAGCGGTCGTTGCTTATCCGCGCGAAGACGGTCAAGTCGAAGTCCATTCTTCTTCGCAACATCCTACGGAGACTCAGCACGTTGTTGCTCATGCGCTCGGACTGAGTTCCAAAGATGTCGTATGTATTGTCAAGAGGATGGGCGGAGCCTTCGGCGGAAAAGAATCTCAGGCTGCGCCGTTTGCCGCGTATGCCGCGCTGGTCGCTCAGAAACTTCGTCGTCCTGCGAGATTGATTCTTTCCAAAGATGACGACATGGTCATGACTGGAAAGCGCAATCCATTCGAAAACGAGTATCGAGTCGGTTTCGATGGAGAAGGCCGGATTTTGGCGCTCGAAGTGAAATTCTACTCCGATGGCGGAGCTTACGCGGATCTTTCCACTTCGATTATGGAAAGAGCGATGCTTCATTGCGAAAACGCTTATTTCATTCCCAATGTTCGAGCGACGGGACAGGTTTGCCGAACTCACTTTCATCCGCATACGGCTTTTCGCGGCTTCGGGGGACCGAAAGGCGTCGCGACGATCGAGCGAATCATCGAGGAAGTCGCGCATTTTCTCCGAATCGATCCGCTCGAGGTGCGAAAGAAAAACTGCTACTCCGACGCAGACGGAAGAAACATCACTCCTTACGGACAAAAGGTCGAGAATAACTGCCTTCCTGAGCTTTTTGAGAAACTCGAAAAAGACTGTGATTACTCCACTCGTCGGCGTGAAATCGAAGCACATAATAAAAAAGCGCTGATTACGAAAGAGCCTCTTCGAGGACTTTCGCTGACGGCCGTCAAGTTTGGGATTTCGTTCACGACGCGTTTTCTCAATCAGGCAAACGCGCTTGTGATCATTCATCGGGACGGGACATTGCAAGTCTCGACCGGCGCGACCGAGATGGGCCAGGGCGTGAACGCGAGAATCGCGCAGCTTGTTGCCGGCGAATTTGGGATTCCGCGTAGTCAGGTTCGCGTGATGGCGACGACGACCGATAAGAATGGCAATACTTCGCCGACGGCGGCGTCCAGCGGAACGGATCTCAATGGTGCAGCCGCGCTCCTTGCGGTCAGAAAAATCAAAGCTCGTCTTGCGGAGCTTGCGACTCGGCTCTTTGATATCCCAGAAAGTCGATGGGCACGTCATACTGCGGGCTTAGGAACTGAACCTGAAATCGAAGTTTCTTGGGATCGTGATGCGAATGCAGATTGGTCTCGACCTAATGAAGGAACGACGGCGATCGATGGAGTGTACTCTTTCGGCGGCGTTCATTTTGAAAACGGCCAGGTTTATGTTGAAGGCAAGCCACAGCATCGATTCAGTTTCGAAGCTCTTGTGAACGAGGCTTATCACAATCGAATTTCTCTCTCGGAATACGCTCATTACCGAATTCCTGGTCTGACTTTTAACAAGTTGACTGGCGAGGGGAATGCGTTTCTCTATTTCACGCAAGGAACGGCCGCGTCGGAAGTTTCAATCGATCAAACCACGGGCGAAGTTAAAGTGCTTCGAACCGATATCCTGATGGATCTCGGAAGACCCGTGAATCACGATTTGGACATCGGCCAGGTAACGGGTGGATTTGTTCAAGGCATGGGTTGGGTGACGACTGAGAAGCTTTTCTACAACAAGGTTGGAGCGCTTCTTGCGCATTCGCCGAGTACGTACAAAATTCCAAGCGTTCAGGATACTCCTCGAACCTTTCAGGTGCAGCTTCTTGAGAATTTTGGAAACTCCGCAAATGTTCGCGGGACCAAAGCGGTCGGTGAGCCGCCGCTTCTCTTAGCGATCTCAGTTTGGACGGCCGTTCATGACGCACTTAAAGGACTTTCGACTTATCAAGATCACTATCCAAGAATGGAGCTTCCGGCGACGCAAGAAGAAGTGCTTCGAGCGTTAGTGCCGGACCGCTTTGCAAGATGGGAGTCGCAGCAATGACCTCAGCTATGACGTTTTTACAGACTGCTCGAGAGCTTGAAGAATCCGGTGTCGCATTCGTAGTTGTCACGATGGTTTCAGCTCGAGGACATGCGCCTCAAGATCCGGGCGCCAAAGCGATCGTCACTGCGGATGGAATTCATTGGGGAACAGTCGGCGGCGGAAAGGTCGAAGCGCGCGCAATTGTGCATGCGCGCCAGATGATTGAGGGAAAAACCTCAAATCCCGAATTGATCGTTTGGAATCTTCAGCGCGATATCGGAATGACCTGCGGCGGGGAAGTAACTTATCTTTTTGAGCATCATTCGAGGCCTTCCTGGAAAATCGCTGTTTTCGGCGCGGGGCATGTCGCGCAGGCGCTCGTTCGCGCTCTGGAGCCACTCGAGTGCTCCGTGATCTGCGTGGATGCTCGCAAAGAATGGGTGGATCGCCTGCCTTCTTCTACGAAGCTTCAAGCTTTGTGCGAGCCAGATCCTCGGGCGATCGTTGAAAAACTTTCCGAAGACACTTCCTTTGTCGTGATGACTCAAGGCCATGCGACGGACGTTCCGATTCTCGAGGCGATTTTCGGGAAGTTTCCGAATGCTCGCTATGTGGGTGTTATTGGAAGCGATGTCAAAGCGCTTAAAATCAAGTCGGAGCTTCGGGCTCGCGGAGTGACTGAAGAGCTGGTCGCTCGGCTGAGAACTCCTATTGGTCTTCCGATTGGAAGCAATCATCCTGCTGAAATTGCGATCAGTATTGTGGCGGAATTGCTTCAGGTTCGTGATAGTTCGCTTAAGGCTTGATTGACTGATTTCTGAAGAGTTGGAAAGCGCGCGAGAAGGCGCGAGTACCACGAAGCCGGAATCGCGCGTAGTGCCCAAAACATCAGAAATCCTGCGCCGATTCCTCGAAAAAGCTGCGTGATCACCGCTGTCCACTCGAGTTTCTCGTTTAGGAAAAATAGGCTCACGCTGACGAAGAGCGAGATCAAGAAAACCGGATTGGCGATATCCCAAAGCGCTCCCTTCAGAGGAGTATGTGCCCTGTGCGAGGGGTTTCGTGTTGCGGACTTAGAAGCCCATTTCTCAAGCCGAATCAAATAACGCTCGCGCGAATCCTGTCCGCTTTTCCAAGCCATCACGGAAACCGATATCGCGATGAGCGCTTTGAAGAGAATTACAAGTGCAATGATCCACATACCAGTGGATTGAGTCCAACCGAAGACTCCAGCAAGTTCTCCCCAAAGTTTTGCAATCGCGGTGAAAAAGTTCTGTCCGAGCAAAAGTTTTGCGATGAGCAAGGGCTGCGCAAAT
>CAZCBS010000150.1:0-9933 GCA_964496965.1 uncultured Bacteriovoracaceae bacterium | reverse complement strand
ATTCAAGGACTTGCTGAAGTCCTGCTTCGCAAAGCGTCCGATCTCCTCATCGACCGGGATCGCGAAACGCTTCAGCACATCATCGGATCGACCGACGAGCTCAATCGCTTCATCTCAAGCATTTTGGAGCTCAGCAAAGTCGAGTCGCAGCGCCTCAGGCTTCAAATCGAGTCCAAAGACATCAATCAGCTCATCGAACGCTGCGTGGAAGGATTCAAAGCCCCCGCGCGCGCGCGCCGCATCAAGATCCAGCTGCAGCTTGAGCCGCTCTTTCCGATCCGGATCGATGCGGGTTTGATCTCGAAAGTCATGAACAACCTCGTCGATAACGCGATCAAGTATTCTCCGTCCGATTCGGAGATTCAGATCGCCTCGCGCGAAGTCGATGCTTGGATAGAGATTCTCATTCAAGACCGCGGCATCGGAATGACTCTTGAGGAGCAGCAAAATCTTTTCACGCGCTTTTATCGCGCGAAAAACGATACCACGGCGGAGATTTCCGGAACGGGCCTGGGTCTCTATCTGACCCGCTATTTCATCGAAGCGCACGGCGGAGCCGTTGAGGTCGAAAGCGAAAAAGGCAAAGGGAGCACTTTCAAGATTCGTCTTCCGATCGAAGGCGCGCAAAGCGATTCCTTTATGGAAGTCGAAGCCGCTGACACGAAAGTTCAATTTGGAGAATCACGCGTGATTGGCTTGACCCGTCGAATCACCACGCTGGTAAAAAACTTGTCGAGCAAAAGCTCGAGCAGTACCTGAGATCAATAGGAGAAAGAGTATGTTCAAAGTCCTCGTAGTCGATGATGATGCAGACCTGAGATTGACCGTTTCTTCCGCTTTGTCGGAGAACCATTACTCGGTCGAACAAGCTCGCGACGGCGAAGAAGCCGTGAACCGCGTTCGCGCCGGAAAATTTGATCTCGTTCTTCTCGACGTCAACATGCCCCGCATGAGCGGAATGGAAGCGCTGAAAGAAATCAAGGCTCATGACCCGTCGATCATCGTGATCATGCTGACCGCGTTCTCAAACGTGCGCGATGCCGTCGAATCCACGAAAGAAGGCGCGTACAACTACCTTGAAAAGCCAATTAAAGCGGAAAACCTGGTTTACCTGGTCGACAAGGCGCTACGCGCTCATCGAATGGTAAAAAACATCGCCCTCTCTTCGCCCATGATCAAGCTGCCGAACGGTACCGAATTCATCGGCCAGAGCACGGAAATGAAGCGCGTTTTCAGCGTGATCGACAAGCTTTCGCGCGTCGACACCGCCGTCCTGATCCGCGGCGAGAGCGGAACAGGCAAGGAGCTTGTTGCCTCCGCGCTCCATTACAACAGCCCTCGAAAAGACAACCGCTTTGTCACGATCAATTGCTCGGCGATTCCGGATACCTTGATCGAAAGCGAGTTCTTCGGACACGAGAAAGGCGCATTCACGGGCGCTGACTCGCGCAAGATCGGCAAGTTCCAATACGCCGACGGCGGAACGCTCTTTTTGGACGAAATCGGAGACATCGCCCCCGCGATGCAGGTGAAGTTGCTTCGCGCGCTTCAAGAGAAGCGATTCACTCCGATCGGATCCAATCGCGAGGTCGAAGTCAACGTCCGCATCGTCGCGGCAACCAATCGTCCTCTCGAGGAAATGATCAAAAAGGCCGAGTTCCGCGAAGATCTCTTCTATCGCCTGAACGTTCTCCCGATCCATCTGCCCCCGCTGCGAGAAAGAAAGAACGACATCAAGCATCTGTCCGAATATTTCATCGAGAAGTTCAACGCTCAGTACTTAAAGAACATCTCAGGCTTTGCGCCTGAGGCAATGGAGCTTCTCATGAATCATGCTTGGCCGGGCAATATCCGCGAGCTTGAGAACGTCATCGAGCATTCATTCGTGATCGAGACCCAAACTCAGCTCACGCCCGCAAGCTTGCCTGAAACACTGACAGGCAAGTCGCTCACCCGTTCCAACGCGCGCCCGGGACTCACGACTGCTTTCGACGACGAGGCATCGGACGATCTTTCCGATCTCGACGGCGACGAGGACATTTCGAGAGAACTGATTTCGGGAGAGATCTTGGCCACCGGCACGGCAAACGGCCCGAGCTTCCAGATGGACAGCAAAGGATTTACTTTGGACATCAATCGCCTGGACTTCCAAGCGAACAAGGAAGAATTTGAGCGCCGCTTCTTGATCAGCGCCTTGAAAGCTTTCAAGGGCAGAATCAATCAAACGGCGCTTCATGCGAACATTCCTAAAAAGACGTTGCTCCGAAAGCTTCAGAAGTACGGAATCAACGCCCGCGACTACGCGTAATCAGATTTTATCGATACCCTGTTCATTGATCTGGATCTTGGCTTCTTTCTTAAGCTTGCCGACGTAAGCATCCTTAAGAGTGCGGCCGAGGTCCTGTTTCACGCGCATTTCGACTTCGTCGAAAGTCATTGGCTTGCCAAGCTTCTTTTCGACGATTTTGATGATGTGATATCCGAAACTGGTCTTCACTGGCCCGACGATCTCGCCAGCCGCGCCACCGAACGCCGCATCCATGAACACTGGATCAAATGGGGCATTTCGTCCGAAAACTCCGATATCTCCGCGATTGTTCTTAGCGGACGGGTCTTTTGAATATTTCTCCGCGAGAGCTTGGAAGTCAGCATCCTTGGCCTTGACGAGCTTCAGAACATCGTTCGCCTTCTCCGCGTCGGCAACGAGGATGTGCATGGCATGGACTTGGTCCGTGCTGTATTGGCTTTTATTGGACTCGTAGTATTTCTTGGCGGCGGAGTCGGTCATTTTCGCGCCCAAGTTCTTCTGAAGCGCTCGACTCGACAGATATTGCTTACGGAACATGGCGAGAGCGTCTTTATACTCTTGATCCTGATCGAGCTTCTGCTTCGTGGCTTCGTCAACCAAGACTTCCTGAGCGATCAGCTCGTTGACGATTTCGCGACGGGTGTTCGGGTCTTTCAAGATGTTCTCGCGCATCCCCTCATTCATGGAGCTCAGGGCCATGCGCACATCGCGATCAGTCAGGGTTTGACCGTTTACTTTCGCGACTTCTACCGCGGATGCGGAACTCGCGCCGGCAATCGCCGCAATCAATACATAAAGAGCTCTGTTATTCATATGTAGTCTCCGTATCTATAAATGTTCTTTAAAAAGCTTATCATAATGTTCCTGGATCTTCTGCAAATCGACCCGGTTCAGGAAATTTGAAAAGCTCATCCACACCGTCAGACCACTGAGGTCTTCGAACTGAGGCGGCAGGAAACGGGGCATGTCAACAATGCCTTCCTTATATTTTTGATAGAGCAAAGGGACATCGTCCACATGTATTTTTCCGGCAAAGAGAAATGGGATCAAATCCGGCCGACCCGCACGAATAGCCGTCCGCATGAAATTGTAATTTTCGATGAAACCCCGACAATACGAGATATCCTTCGTGAAAGGTGCCCCGCCTTCAACAGTCCCGCCCCGATAGACCCGCTTCACGTTGAAAAGGCACTCGTCCTCCGAATACCCTTCAGTCCGATAAAACTCGAGCAACTCTAAAAGATTGGCTCCGTCCTCGGCCTTGTCGATTCCTAAAATCCGGTCGTTGATCTGCCTCGCTCTCCGCGGATAAGAGCGGAACGTGAAAATTTCCATGATAACCGCGAGACCTTCCTGGGTTGCCGAGCAACGAGGGGGCCCTTTTGACAGCCATTTCGCGACATGTTGAAGATTTCCGTTTTGGGTCGTTCCGACGTGTACCCAGCCCTCATGGACCTCGAGAATATCGATGTCTCGCGACGAAAACATCGCAGCGGCCTTGATCTTGACGGTATCGCCTCCGGCAGCGGCGTCCGCAACGATTCCATCCGACAGCTTGGCTTGAACACTCCCGTCCGGAAAGTACTTCTTGAATCGCTTGTTGAGCTCATCGACGACGTCTTCCGCGGGGATGTCTTCCGGATACGTCAGGCCCGGCATTTTTTCCTCGAGCCCATTTAAGATCTGATACAGAGCCTGGCCCAGCTCCAAAATAGTGTTTTTCTCGTCGAAAAGTCGATCTTTTGGAGAGCCGTAGAGCTTCTTGCTGTACTCCCAAAACCGCGGCGTTCCACGAGAAAGCAGCATCTCAACAACATCGAGATACTGCTGTGAAATGGAGACCAAAAGCTTACCGATCGAATCGTCCGAGCCCAGTGTGCGATCGATATCGCCAATGATGTCCCGAAGCTCGTCCTTTTTCTTTTCGGCATCGAATGAAAGCGGAAAGTTCTCGTAATACTTTGGCCCGATTTTAGGCATCTCGCGGAACTTGCTCTTCCTCAGCTCCTGCTCAATGGACGGATCCCATTTGATCGAGTCAAGAATGCGGATCGGCTTCTGTGCCTCCACGATTCTCTGCGAAAGACGCTTGATCTTTTCCTTATATGTCGTCCAGACCATGATGCTTTGTTGGGCTCGTTTTTATTCCTATTTATTGATTGTGTATGCATTCGTGGGATCTGACCAGCCTATAACGCTCGACCACTCGAACCGAGCCGTCAATCGGCTGACGGCCTGATGGTACCTTGATTGCAGAATTTCGAAGATTGGAGGACTCCCCTTTTATGAAGCGCCAAAACCAATCCCAGCCAAGCGGCCGGCATGAAACTCCCGAAATGCATGTTCACGGCCCACAAAACGCTGAGCATGAGCTGCGAAAAGCTTATAACACCCTGATCGAAGCGGACCTCACTTACTCCTGGGACCGCCAGAAACCACAAGAAATCAATCACCAGGAGCTGATCGACATTTACCGCCATGCCTATCAATGCTTCCGAAAAGGAGACCGCCTCGCGGCAGAGCGATGGGCTCGAACAGCAAAACACCTGGCACGCGCTCTTTGGAGCGAAGCCAAGATCAGCTTTCTAAAGCCTCGGCTCAATCTTTACCCTTATCTGGAGAACGCCACTCCCGAGGAATACAATCTTCATGAGCGAATCGATACGACCGCGGATCTCCTCGACTCCGTTGGCGATCACGTTCCGCCTGGATTACAGCAAATGCCGGAACAGATGGGCTTGATCCTATCCAAAGGTCGCAGGCATTTAGATGAGCCAAAAAAGCCTGACGTCAAACATGAGCTTCTAAAAGCCGAGCACATCAAAGCGGCGCATGAGTACGGAAGAGTACTTGAATGCATGGCTTTAGCCTTTGAAGCCGAAGCTCAACACAAAGGAAAGCCGAAAGCCGCATAAAAAAAACCGGCCTGAACCAAAAGGTCCAAGCCGGTTTTGATTTTCGTATAAACGGAAATCGAATTAGCGCTTCGAGTACTGGAAGCGGCGGCGTGCGCCAGCCAAGCCGTACTTTTTACGCTCAACTTCGCGGGAGTCGCGAGTGAGGTGTCCGCCTTTTTTCAAGACTGGACGATATGCTGCATCGACATCCAGAAGAGCCTTAGCGATACCGTGCTTCACCGCGCCTGCTTGGCCGGAGAGACCGCCGCCACGAACATTGACTTGAATGTCGAAGCGACCCACGGTTTGAGTGAGCTCAAGAACTTGCATGATCACCAGGCGAGAAGCCGGGCGTGGGAAGTAATCTTCGAAAGAACGGCCGTTCACACGGATCGTGCCGACTTCGCCAGCGCGCTGACGGAGATAAACACGAGCGATCGCGTTTTTCCGTTTCCCGACTTCGTGAAGCTGTTTTTCCATTTTAATTCAATCTCCTTAATACTCTCGGCGGAAATCGCCTCGACAGTAAAAATTACTTGGCCTTAGCGACCACTGTGCGGCGGACAGTTCCTGCAGGAAGCGGCTGCGGGTTCTGAGCCGTGTGCGGATGTTGTTCCGTCGTATAGATTTTCAACTTCTTCATCTGGTGGCGAGCCAAGCTGGACTTGTTCGTCATTCCCCAGACTGCTTGACGGAGGATTTCCTCCGGATCGCGCTGAAGCATATCCTTAGCGGTGAATGTCTTCAATCCGCCGACGTAACCGGTATGCTTGCGATACAACTTGGTGTTCCACTTATTGCGAGTGAAAACGACCTTGTCTGCATTGAGAACGACGATAAAGTCGCCTGCATCCGCATGACGGGTAAAAGTAGGTTTGTGTTTGCCGGTCACCACGCGGGCGAGAACTGTCGCAAGACGGCCGACCACTTGGTCTTTGGCATCAACGACGTACCACTTCGGGGCGTTTGGTCCCTTCGTCTCAAAAAAATGGGGACCGGACTGCTTCGCCTGATAAGACTTTTGCTGCAACATAGGGATTCGGATTTACTGGACCGGTAAGTTGAAGTCAACGTTCATTTTCGCGATATGTTGAGCCTTACACAGATTTTTTTATTTTGACCCCGGAAAAGTCGTCAAAAACAGTCCGGAATACCCCCTTTTCAAGTCGATTCGGACCTAAAAGCTGCCTTTAAACGCCTTTGGGGCTACGGAACGACCGTTTCGTCGACAGTCCCACCAAAGTCTGTCGTCCAGTACCAACCATAAGGCCCCCCCTGGGCTCGAGCGATTCCGATGACCTTATAGTTCGCTCCCAGCATATTGGCGTTATGCCCAGGGGAGTTCTTCCACTGTGTAAAAGTGTCTTGAGCCGTGGCGTTTCCACCGGCGATATTTTCTCCCCACCAGGAATAATCGTAGCCAAACGCTGCCATACGTGCGGACGGATCGCGCCCTAACGTATCGGTATGGCTGAAATTCCCAGTCGTGGCCATGTCGGTGCTCATCCAATCCGAGGATTTCGTGAGCGCTACGGAAATCTGAAGCGCGCCAAGACCGTTTTGCGCGCGGTAATCGTTGATCAGCTTGAAGAACGCGATTTCCTCGCTATCTAAGGCGGCGGTTCCCGTGAGTCCGCTGGACGACCCATCCGGTACAGATGAATTGGAAGGGTCCGACGAGCTCACTACGGATGGCGCGCCAACCCAAGCACCCGTTCCACTTGTGCTACTGGTGCCACTCGTAGACGAGTCGCAAGAAAACATCAAAAACACCGAGAAAAACAAACCTACGCAAACACGAAAACGCATCGATCGCATCAACCTCCGTCATTCTTTCTCTTAAGCCGGAAAAAGGATTACGAGATCTCGCGCGCAAAGTTTCGAATTCTTCGCGCTGTGCAACGAAGAATTAAAGAACGCCGATAGAGAAATAAAACTGATTGGTGTCTTCGCCGGGAAGAGGATTGAGTTTGAATCCCCAATCGAGATTCACGGGGCCGACAGGCGTGATATAGTGGAATCCGAATCCCGAGCCATATCTCAAACCTCCGAACGAAAACGAGTCGACGCGGAGGTTGGCGGCATCGAGGAACGGCCCCATTCGCAAGCCTCCGGAAATCGGCACGTCCAGCTGGGTTCGATAGTTGACGTAGGACAAGCTTCCCTTCACCGCCGATGTGCGGGCATTGAGCTCTTGCTCGCTGAATCCGCGCAGGCTTCCGACGCCGCCCAAGGCATATTGCTTGATCAAGGGAATGGCGCCATAAGCGTCGTCGCCAGCGCGAGACACCGTGCTTTTTTCAAACCCCGTGCGCACGCTGAAAAACCAGCTCATCATCGGAATCAAAGGGATCGTGTAATCCGTTCTCGTCTGAAACCGATAGTATCCAATGGGCGAAGGCGCCCTTTGCGAAAGAAGAATGGGATCGGCGAACTCAAGCGAGACTTGAGAGAAGAGCCCCTGAGTCGGCGCCAGCGGATTATCCCGCATATCCAAGCGCAGAGCTGGCGTCACCGAGCCGATGACGAAAAAACCATTATCCAACTCATCCGCGGCATCGAACTGTTTAACGCGCTCCAAGTTATAGCTAAACAACCCAACTAAATTCGGATGCCTGAAAATCCTTTTTTCCCAATTCAACCCAAGCTCGGCGGTCACCGCATCGAAGTTGCGATACTGCGTTCCCGATAGACTCAGAACAGGTCGGAACTGAAGATTCAAGCCCAAGAACCAAGGCCAAGTGTAGGCAGCCTGGGTCTGATATTCGGCAAATCGGAACGAATTGTCGATGCGGCGATTCGCGGCGGCATTGAGGAAGATGCTGTGATTGAGACCCCACAAGTTGGTATAACCGAACTCGGAGAAACCGCGAATTCCGAGATCGTTTCTAAAGCCCGGCCCGCCCGCGACGATTCCCGGATCTGCTTCTTCAATCTGAACCTTGACGATTTTACGGTCTTTCGAGTCAGGGTCGTCCGAGGCGGTAATGCGAACCACCGAGAAAATGCCGAGCTTGCGCAAGCTCGTTTCCGACTCGGCGAGCTGCGGCTCCTCTAAGACATCGCCCTCATGAAGGGTCAATTCCCGATGAATGACCTTTTCTTCGGTCTTTCTCCGGCCTTCGATCAGGATTTTTCCGACTCGAAACTGAGTGCCTTCGTGCAGGTCCAAATGAATGTTCGCGACTCGGTTCTCGTCAGAATATCGGATCAGCTTATCCGTTCCTTCATGATCGATGCTGATCGAGAGATAACCCTTGGCGCGATAGGCGGCTTTCAGCTTTTCCAAGCCTTCGCTGAAGGCAAAGACATTGAGCGGAGCGCCCTCCTCGATGCCGAGCATTTTCTCGATATCGGATTGCGAAAACACCGATGTCCCCGTCAGTTGGACGGACTGAAGAATCGTTTGCTCGGACTCATAGAGATAAATCACGAGCTTGAACCGCGTATTGCGCTCGTCCGCGCGAGCACGAGGAACATACGACTTATTGATCGTCACCAGTTTTGCGCCGAGATATCCCCTGGACTTCATCCATTCGACCACGAGCTCGGCTCCGCGCTGCACGTCTTTTTCGACATACCAGCCTCGCTGAACCATGTTCGGCGCGAGAGCGTAGAATCGCTCCCTGAGCTCACCGGACGAGAAGACCGAGTTGCCGTCGAACTCCACCGCATCGATGCTGATCCGCTTTCCTTCGAAGATCAGATAAGTGACATGCTTTTCGTCCGATTGCGGGTTTTCGAACGTATAAGCCTCGATTCGCGCCTGAGCGAATCCGAGAGAGCGATACTCTTCCTCAATCCGTGCCTTGATGACGCTGACAAAATCGCGCCCCAAACCCAGCGTGCGCTGCTGATCCACGATCGTCGTCAGTTGCGAAGACGAGATGACCTGATTGCCACGGAAACCAAAGCTCACGCGGTCTCCCAGCTTCACGATTGCCCGGAGCTTCACCCACCTTGCCGCGGACATTCCCTTTGCGCCCGCATTGGATGCCGGCGCATCCACGGTCTCGACCCTGACCTCATCGACGCGCGCGCCGATATACTCTTGGGTCACCAGGATGTCTTGAAGCACGCGTTTCATGGACGCGATTTTTTCCTCATCGAGGACATCGCCGACCTGAATGTGGGTCACTGCCATCATTGCGCGCTGAGCCCTTCTCCAAGCTTCGCGCGCTCCCGACAACGCGGGCTCCGATTCAGGAATCAGCTCGACGTCGGCGACTCTCGTCGGATTTCCTTCCTTGACTTGGATTTCCAAAACACCTTTTGGAAGAAGCCGCGTCTCAATCAGCACGCGCTCATAACCGTGTGACCGATAGAGACTTTGGATGTTCTCGGCGGTATGAAGGACTTTCGCGCGGTCCAGCAAGTCTCCCGGGCCGATTTCCATCGCGTTCTCGATAACGTCCGCTTTGAAAACCGTGACTCCCGTGACCTCGACCTGGCTGAGGCGAATCGCGGACTCGGCCGCGTGCGCCGTACGCGAATTTCCGAGAAAATCCGCGCTCGATGCACAAAGCAAAGGCGCCAAAAGCATGCAAGTCCCGATCGTCCGTCTCACTTAAACCTCTTCTGCAGCTTAAGATCGAGTCCGTACGAATAAGAAGTGTTTTTTTCCTGGGCGCTATCGATTGATTCGGAGTTATCCGAGGCGCCGATAACCGAAAAGCCAGGGAACACCTGCATCTCGGCATTTGTCAGCGTCTCGACGGAGGTCCGGCC
>CAZCBS010000149.1:0-10005 GCA_964496965.1 uncultured Bacteriovoracaceae bacterium | reverse complement strand
CAATTGGTAGGCTCCGGTCATCGGCGCGGTCAGCATCTTCGAATTGCCGCCTTGCAGTTGTCCGTTGGCGGTGACGCTGAAGGCCACGTCGCCGCGCTTCACTTTCGTAGTCGGAATCACCACGGGCTGCTCGGGAGACAGTATCTCCGCGAGTTTCGGCAGCGACATCGCGCCCGCGCCGATCAGCATGCCGGTGGCGGTGAAGAACATGGCTTTCAATGTGCCATTCATTTCTTCTTCTTCTCCGACAGCGATTCCACCAGCGCCACTTCGGTTCCGGCATCGATCCCTTTGATCGCCACTTCGTCGGGGTTGCGGGCAATTACCTCGACTTTCACCGGCTTCAATCCGTCTTTGCCCGGGACCAGAACCACAGGCCTGCCGTCGCGGGCGAAGATCGCGAGCCAGCGTCCGAAACTGCTGTTGCGCAAGACGCAGTTGACTTGTCTCAGTTGGTTAAATCCGCAGGAGAAGCACCGCAAGCAGATTGCCAAAACTCAGAACCATCTCAACCACAAGGACAACCTCAGCAACGGGAAGTCGCGATCGTACAGAAAAAAGCAGCAGCGCCACTTTCACCTGAAATAGCATCGCACTATCTCCGCCCAACGGTGCAAGTCCAAACCAACGCTCCTGAAATTCAAGAGCTAGCACGGCGACTCACGCAGAACAAACCGGACGATCTCTCAATAGCGATGGCTATCCACGATTGGGTCGCCGAAAATATTGGCTACGATACGAAGGCTTACTTTAATGAATTCCAGGAAAAAAAGCCTTTTACTAAAAGCTATGATGCGCTTTCAGTACTTGGAAGCAATGATCGAGTCGCGATTTGCACGGGATACGCAAACCTAACTTTAGCCTTGCTTCTAGCCGCGAATACTCCAGATCTGGAGGTTGAAGGTTTGATCCACTATACTTCAACAGCACCTAAAACGACCTGCGATCAAACCGATAACAATCCGGAATATCATGCATGGATTGAGACATGGGTGGACGGAAAGTGGATGCCTATGGACACGACTGCGGACGCAGGAACCGTAGACTTTAAGGCCCAGACGTTTACTCGCGCCCCATCGCAAAAATACATGGATCCAGATCTTTTCAACGCAACTCACTCGCGGTGCCGCGTCGAAGAATATTACTGATTCTCACCAAGCTTGACTTCCAACGTCCATTCTTTCAAATTGGGACGCGATGATCACGACTCAGGATATTTTTCTCGTAGGATTTTTAGCTTTCCTGGAAGGCATTCTATCCATCGACAATGCGCTGGTTCTTGCGCTGACGGCAAAAGGGCTTCCCCATCAGCTCCAGCGCAGGGCCCTGACCTACGGCCTAGTGGGCGCGGTCGTTTTCAGAATCGCGGCTCTTTTTATCGTCAAGCAGTTAATGGCTTGGACTTGGGTAAAATACGTCGGCGGCGGTTATCTGATTTTCATCGCTCTTCAGCACCTTCTTAAGAAAAAACATCATGAAGATGAGAAAAGCGGCGCACCCAAGAGTAGGAGCTTCTGGAAAACCGTTCTGATCATCGAGCTGATGGACATCGCGTTCGCGGTCGATTCGATTCTGGCCGCGGTCGCTTTGACTCAAAAGTTTTGGATCGTTTTCTTCGGCGGGTTTATCGGCGTAATTATGATTCGATTTTCCGCTTCGCTCTTCATCAAGCTGCTCGCGCGCTTTCCCGCCTTCGAACCCACTGCGTATCTTTTGATTCTCTGGATCGGAATCAAGCTGGTGCTCGAAGGGCTTCACATTCCGGGTCTTGAGTTCGAGTCTCCTAGCCAACTGGGATTCTGGTGCTTTTGGGGACTGATGGGGCTGACCTTGCTCAGCGGTTTCAGGCCGAAACGGAGTTAATCACGCGAGCCCCGGCTGAAACCGGGAAATACGCCTCAAAGACATTCCCTTTGCCTGGAACGCTTTCGACCAAGCTCACGTTTCCACCATGAAGCTGTGCGATCTGACGTGAAATATACAGGCCAAGCCCCAAGCCTCCCAGCCTGCTGGTTCGTTGCGCGCGCTCAAATGGCTGAAAGATTCGCTCGCGATCCTCAACCGGGACACTCGGTCCTTGATCCCGCACAGTCAGTCTGAACGATCCCCCCTCGCCTCGCAGCTTGATCCAGACCACTCCCCCTTCGGGAGAGAAACGGATTGCGTTCATCACGAGATTGGTCACGACTTCTTCCATTCGAACAGGGTCAACGAAAGCATGAAGCGATTCAGGCGTATCCGTATTGATCGTGACTCCGGCTTCTTTTCCAATCAACACAAGTCGAGCGTTGACAGTCTCCCGCAAAATCATGGCGACGTCCACGTCCGCAGGCTCGACCATGAAACGACCGTTCTGGATTCGAGACACGTCGAGCAGTCCATCGATCAATTCATTGAGACGCTCGACTTGTCGAATGACGATTCTCAAGAAAGACTCTTTGCGCTCTTCTTGAAGCGCTGCCGGCTCGTCTTTTTTCAACCGCGCCATCCGCTCTTGAAGCTGCAAGATGCCGTAGATGGATGTCAGCGGGGTTTTGAGCTCATGACTTGCGATCGAGAAAAATTGGCTTCGAAGCTGAATCGCATTTTCCAGCCGATTGACTGCCGCAAGCTCGGAAAGTCGCTGCGCGGAAGAAAGCAAAAGGACCATTTCGCGATCCGATAAAGGCTTGATCGATCCCGCCACAACCCAGCCAGGAATCTGCCGTTTTCTCGATGAGGCAGAAGACGCGCCCGAAAAACGGCCTTCTTGGAGCCCAACGGGTCGCGGAATGGGCGCGATCGTCAGATTGGAGACGGCGATGACTGCCGCAAGCGGCGCTGTTTCCCTCGTAATCTGGACCTGCTTCGGCGTGCTTTCGGAAAGATGCGCAATCTCCTCGGTTCTCTTCAACTGAGCTCGCAGCATTTCCTCGATCATCTCAGGACTCGATGTCTCGGAAACGACGCCAGATTGAACTTTGTAAGCCACCTTCTCATCTTCCTCGACGCTGTAGATGGCCGCGAACGGCACCTCCAAAAGCTTGCAGATGGATTCTGAGACCGCGACCAGCTCGCTTCGGGTCTTAGGCCAAGACGTGATGGTTCTATAGAATTCGGAAAGCCTGGTAGATTCCACAAAGATTGTATAACACGAGGAGCGCGAAGCATGGATGCGTTAACTTTCGGGCACGCTACTTGAACAACCGAAGGGCGACTGAAGTGGAATAAATCTAGTTTGGATCAGGGACGTGCGATCGCATTCCATCAACCGCCCCCAAACTAATGCGATCCGCCCTGATCGAGGGGCAAGCTTCGGCTTGCCCCTTAGTTCGGCGTATTCTTACTTCTGCCCAAGTCGGTCGTCCACGACGCGAGCGAATTGATCGGCGCTTCCTTTGAATTCGTACGAATAGCCGGTTCCCGGAAAAGTCAGACGCGGCGATTCGATCCCGCGAATAATATCGTTGAGCGTCTCGAGCTCGCGCGACTCCGAGCTCGATAGATGGCCGGCTTCGCGCTTATTCAACAACTTAAAAATAGGAATCCGAACGTCTTCGGGCGTATACCCCTGCTTTTTGCCCAGATCGACGCATTTACCTTCCGGGTGGCAGCGCAAGAACTTGAACTTAAACGGAGTGGCTGAGATTTTATGCACCTCAATATAGTCCGAGTTGCTGCTACTCGAGAAAACAAAGCGCCCATTTGCCGAGACAAGATGAGTCGTGGTGATCGCTAACGAACATAGAATAATTGAAAGTCGCAGCCAGTTTTTATTCATTTTCTCAGTCCAGGGATGTTCCGTCGAGGCGGGCGAAGCCCGCTACGCTTATATTGATCAGTCCTCATCATGAGTCTGACGCCCCCCACAAGCAATCCATATGCCAGCAAGCAACCGAACTCGGCTAGTCAAAAAACAATAAAAAAAGAGGTTTAGGCCTGACTTTAAACGCGCTCGCGTCGACCCTCTGCCTAATCTTTAGACAGCTGCTTAAAATATTTAGATTTAATCGAATTATTCCGATGAGCTTTTAGCTATGACTCAAGCGCTTAAACAACCTCAGGCCCCTGTATCCAGCGAGGCTGGTCCGCAAGAAGAGCCAAAACCGGCAGCTCGCGCGCCATTAGCCGCGGTTCCTCAAGGTCCATCTAGGCGCACCATCAAAAAGGGCGAGTTGATTTTCGCTGAAGGCGAGAACTCTCGATCGATGTATCTTCTTCAAAACGGAATGATCCGCATCTTCAAGAAGAAGGGCGAAGCGCAAATCGAACTCGATATCATTCGTTCCGGCCAGGTTTTGGGAGAACTTGCTTTCTTGGATGGAAATCCTAGGTCCGCATCGGGCGAAGCCTTGATTGATTGCGATGTCGTCGAGATCTCAGGCCCGACGTTTCAAGCGACTCTTTCTCAGATGCCCGACTGGCTCAAGATCCTTTTAAAGACCATCGTCGGAAGACTTCGCACAGCGAGCACGCGCATTCGCCAGCTCGAGAGCGCGAGCACAGCGGTGGATTACTCGGATAAAAACTCGAAACAGGGAAAACGCTCAACTGCCTACGTGTATCTTGGCACGTTGGATGTTTTGAAATCGCTCACCGGATTTCTACTCATCGCCTCACGCTACGGAAAACCGACCGCGGACGGAAAAGGCGTCGAGATGCGCATGGGAATGACCACGCGCTACATCAATCAGATCATGAGCGTTCCAGAGGCCAAGATCACGTCCATGACCGACGTGCTCTTTCAAGCAGGCCTGATGAGCATTCAAGAAGATCCCGCTAATCCAGCGAACTCGAAAACGATTCTCAACGACGTGCAATTTCTCGATCAACTGATCACATATCTCAACGATGAAAATCTTTGCGATCCGACCAAGCGCCACGACATCACGCCGCGCGGATTTTACATCATGAACCTGGTGGTCAAGCATCTAAAGAGTTTCCCAAAAGACGACCAGACCGGCTTTACGTCCGTCAATCTCAACATGATCCGAAAAGCAGAGATGTCTGCCGAAGGAAAAGAACCTTTCCGAATCGACGAGTTCCAAACCTTGATCAGCTTGGGTTACGCAACCAACGTGGATCTCAAGTCCGCCGAAGAAGCCATCACCCTGGTGAATGCGGAAGAGTTCACGAAAGCCTATCGGTTTCAGCGCGTGAGCATGATCGTTCAAGCGATCAACGAGCAAAAACGAAAATAACGACCGCTCTGACTCTTAAATCAGCTCGGGCTTTTGCTTCTTGAGCTGCTCAACAATGAGCTTGATGTCTTGTGCGCGATTTTTATCGGCGACCAGAATTGCATCTCCATGTTGAACGACGATCAGGTCTTTTACGCCCAAAAGCGTGACCATTCTCCCTGGAGCATCGACGATGTTTCCCGTCGCATCGATAGCGATCGCCTCGCCGCCGCTCACAACGCCCGCGGAGTGGCGAGTCTGAAGAACATCGGCCAAGCCTTCGAGCGAAGTCCAGCTTCCAAGATCGTCCCATCCGCAATCCAACGGGAACGAAACGACGTTCTTGGCTTTTTCCATCACGCCGTAGTCAATCGAAGTGGCCGTCATTTTTGGGTATGCAGTCTCGACTTTTCCACCCGAGGATTCCCAAGCAGCCTTCATCTCCGGCATCAGCTCGTCAAATGCGCGCAAAATCACTTCAGCGCGCCAGACAAACATTCCGCCGTTCCAGAGATATTTGCCTGAGGCAAGAAACTCTTTCGCGCGCTCAAAGTTCGGCTTCTCGACAAACGCATCGACTTTTGCAGGCGATGCCTTCGAGGAAACTTTAAGATAACCGTAGCCCGTCTCAGGACGATCCGGTTGAATTCCCAAAGTGACCAAATCGTCATGCGTTGACGCCCAATCACAGGCGGCTCGAACAGTTTCGATAAATTTCTCAGGGCGAGAAATATAATGATCGGACGGCATCACCAGCATCAGCGCGCGCGGGTTCTTTTCAGCGATCGCGCGCGCCGCCCAGTAAATGCAAGGAGCCGTGTTTCGCCCTTGAGGCTCGGCAAGAACCTGCGTGGACGGAGCTTCGCGATTGACGGCATCCTCAAGAGCCTTGGTCGTGACAATCACCCGGCAATCCGGCGAAACAAGCGGATCAAAGCGTTTCAGCGTTTGTTGAAGAAGCGTGTCTCCTCCATCGTCTTTTCCGAACGAAAGAAGCTGCTTAGGTTTGCGCGAAGTGCTTTTAGGCCAGAAGCGAGTTCCGCTTCCGCCCGCCATTACAACGAGATGAATCTCGGTTTTCATATCTTAAAATTAAGGAGCTGAAGTGCCTTTGCGGCCGTAGCCGTCTTCGATTCGAACAACGTCATCGAGATGCGGCGTCGAGACTTCGAAAATATCGACATCTTCGGTCGCGATCACGCGATGTTTGCGTCCGGTCGGAATGTGATGAGCCTCGCCTTGCGAAAGAGGAACATGAATCATCGCGCCGTCATCAGCTTCGAACACAAGAGTCATCTTACCTGCGGCCACGTACATCGTCTCTTCTTTGATGTTGTGATATTGCAAGGAAAGCTGATGGCCCTTATTCACGTGCAGAATTTTTCCGACGTAATCTTTGGTTTCAGCCCAGATCAGCTCATAGCCCCATGGCTTTTCAACACGACGAACATTCTTCTTGGTGGACATGATTGCCTCTCGCATAACTGCTTACGACACTGCTTTAGTCTTTCACTGATATCGCTAGAGACCGCATCATTCCACGGATTTAGCGACAATGAAAGAATCAATCATGCCTTGAGCGCGATACTTTTCGCCAGCTTTTTCGGCCGCGGCCTTGGTTGCAAATCCGCCTAGATAGATCCGGTACCAACGTCCCTTCGATTTAATGTCCGTGGCATGAATCCTAGGAGAAAGACCGGAAATTTCGAGATCCTTGATTCGATCCTGCGCTTCTTTCAATTCCGAGTAAGAGCCGATTTGCAGAGTGTAGGCACCTTTAGCCGCATGCTTGGCTTTTTCGTTCAAAGCATTGAGCTCGGCCATCGCCTCTTTTTGCTCAGGAGTATGAGTCTCGGCCACAGGCTCTTTCGGAACCGCCTTCAAATGAGTCGCGCCTGCATTTTTCGATCGAGTCTTTTCAGGCAGCTCCAGCTGTTTGGAGTCTTCGAGCTTGATTCCAGTGCGAGTGACTTCTTCGTGCGTGGCTTCATTCAAGGCTTCCTCGGATGCCGCAACCATCGCCGAAGGAACAGCCGTCGGCTGAGCCATTGCCTGTTCCGTCTCGGCATGAGACGAAGATTCTGCCACGGGAGCAACGCCTTCCGACGGCGTCGCATGCGGCGCCGCCGTCTTTCCTCCCATCACGCGTTTGCCCAGATGAACACCTAAAGTAAAGGCAAACACCGCGACCATGACTCCAAGAAGCATCAAAACGCCGACTTCTTTGCGGTCATAAATGAAAAAGCGTTGTTTTTTATCCATTTTTTAAAGTGTAACGATCCTATTTATTCATGTCAAACAACGCAATGCGATGCGTCGCGTCACTTATTTAATAGCGCTTGCTTTCATTCTCTTTCAAGTGCCAAAAATAAAATGAATGAAGGCAAAGCGTCCATTCTGGCGAGTCTTATCCGCGCTTTTCGTGCTGGGATGGACAACATCCTGTAGCAGCCTTTTCTATTTCCCGTCGCACACTCTCTACTACGCTCCCAAACGAATGGGTTACGAAGCCAAGCAAGTGCACTTCACGTCTCAAGACGGCACTGTGCTTTACGCCTGGCTCTTTCAAGCCCGTGGCGAAAAAAATCCTCCTCTCGGCACGATCATCCAATTTCACGGCAACGCCGAAAACATGAGCAGCCACTATCTCTCGCTCGCTTGGTTGACCGAGCAAGGTTATCAGCTCGTGGCCTTCGACTACCGAGGATACGGAAGATCTGAAGGCGACCCTTCGCAAAAGGGAACTTATCTCGATGCGCTGGCCGCTTTGAATGTCGCGTGGGATTTTCATCAGCAGAATCACGCCAAGCGTTTCATCGTCTTCGGACAAAGCTTAGGCGGAGCGATCGCGACTCGCGCGCTCCAGGACTTTCCCGAAAAAGATCATGTTGACCTTTTAGTCCTCGACTCGACTTTTACTTCGTACAAAAGCGTAGCGCGAAGGAAGCTCGCTTCTTTCTGGCTGACTTGGCCCTTCAGTCCTTTGGGCAATGTTCTGATCTCGGATGAGTACAATGCCGAAGAGGCACTGAAACAGAATCGCAGTCGAATGCTCATCATTCACGATCGAAACGATCCCGTCATGCCGTTTTCCTGTGGCGAGGATTCTTACAAACTCGCTACCGCGCAAAAAGAATTTTGGGAGCTGAATCAGGGAGAGCATATCGCCGCGTTCAGTGATCCGCATTCGCTTAATCGCTTGCGGTTGGTAGAATTGCTCGATTCACTTTAAATCTACTTTTCTTCAAAAATTCTAAGTAAAGCCGGCTTTACTTAGTAAAGTTTTCTTTATTTACTCCAGTGGGATCAATGAAGTTAAGTGGATAACTGAAATCAGAATGAGCTGACTCAACGTCGTACAAAAATGTCACTGTGAAATCGTCTTTTGTTGCTTCCGTCGTCGTAAATATAAAATCGGAAATGGTAAGCAAAATAGCAGGAGAAGCGCTAACCCCGCCTTCCCAAGACCACCGCAAAGCGTGCCTGCGTCTGGAATGGATACGCAGCCTGTGGTTGAATACTCGCGAAATGCGTACAACCAAATCAGCGGCATTCCCCACGCCAAAAATAGTTGAATTCCTGACAGATGTTCATTTTTCACATGCACTCCTAACGGCAGAACCGGCCATTTTTCCAAAATAACTCGCAGCAAATTGAACTGGTGTTGTTGTTCCACTTGGGGTGAGCTTCGTTTCCGTAAGACCTTGACCGAAGCCACTAGTAAAAGAAATACCGAGTTGGATTGCTAGAACTGGATTCGTCAATGCCCAGTTTGCCAGACCGGTTCCAGCCGTTTGAGCCGCGCCGAGGGCAAGTCCCAGTTCAACGCCAATGGCAGGCCCGCTCAAAACAGCGCCACCGATTGCTACGGCGACTCCGGCACCCAGCGTGGCACCTTGTCGGTACGGGCCAGGAAGAACACCCTGAACAGGAATCCCATCAGGATATAACCCACTCGGATCAATAAAGCTGACTGGATCGTTCAAGCCGTACTCGTAGGTATTCGTCGTCGCTCCATAAGGAAAAATCGGATCCTTCTGAATCCACTTGCCCACAGAAGCATCATAATCCCGCGCACCGAAGTGAACAAGCTTCGTGTCCACGTCATACAACCCACCCGCAAATCCAAATGGCTCAATCGTTGTTAGAAAACGTGGAAAAATAATGTTTCTTCGCAGGATATAAACTACAAAGTATCATCAATAGCCCTAGTTAAACATTTGCCTTGCGTGCCAGAGGACGTCCACGTACCACCACGTTGCTCACAAGACTTTTGCGTGTCGGATGCAACATGTCTACGAGATTGGAAAACGCTCAAATCATGTCTCACCAAAAATAAAACCTCCAGTGCACCAACAAGTAAAAGTAGTATCCAAACTGGAAAAACAGCAATTTTCCATCTTAAAATTCGAAACAGCTTATTCATAAGTTCACTTCATCCTGACCTTGTCTTTATTGTACTATAATTGACAAACGTGTGATGATTTTGCTCCTCGAAACCTTCCTCTATTATCCATATTAGGGGCATTTGGATTTAATGGCGGAAATAGATCCTTACGCGTAGGAGGAGTAACGTGAGATGGTTCAGGTAACGGGTCTGGCAATAAATCCTGAGGCGCCATACCATCTCCTCCTTCAGGTCCAGCAAAACGCAGGCCGTTCGGATCGAAAAAATTAATCGGATCGTTCAAGACATACCCGTAAAGATTAGTATCCCCACCCTTAAACAAAATCGGATCCTTCTGAATCCACTTACCGACAGAAGCATCATAATCCCGCGCTCCAAAGTGAACAAGCTTCGTGTCCACGTCATACAATCCACCTGCAAATCCAAATGGCTCAAACC